>NZ_JBSFCK010000004.1:0-439096 GCF_053593435.1 Streptomyces sp. NPDC002306 | reverse complement strand
GGGGTGGATCGGTGGCAGGTAGAGGACGTCGAAGCCCATCGCGGCGATGGCGGGCAGCCGGCGGGCGGCGGTGCGGAAGGTGCCGTGGGGGGTGGTGGGGGTGCCCTCGGAGCGGGGGAAGAACTCGTACCAGGAGCCGTACAGGGCCCGTTCGCGTTCCACCAGCAGCGGCAACGGCGCGGAGGCGGTGAGCAGTTCACGTACCGGGTGACGGGCCAGGACCTCGTCGACCTCCGGTGTCAGCGCCGCCGCCAGCCGGGACGCGGCCGGCAGGGAGTCGTCGAGCAGTTTCCTGGCGGCTTCCTTCAGCACGGCGCGTCCGGGTCCCTTGGGCACCTTGGCGGCGGCCCGCTCGTACAGCCGCCCGCCCTCCTCCAGGACCAGGCCGGTGTCGATCCCGGCCGGGATCTTGATCCCGGCGTGCTGCCGCCAGGTGGCGACGGGGTCGGACCAGGCCTCGACCGAGTAGGTCCAGCGTCCCGTCGCGTCCGGCGTCACGTCGGCGCCCCACCGGTCGGTACCCGGGGCGAGTTCACGCATCGGCGTCCACGGGCCGCGCCGGCCCTCGGGGTCCTTCAGCACGACGTTGGCGGCGACGGCGTCATGACCCTCGCGGAACACGGTGGCCGAGATCTGGAACGTCTCACCCACGACCGCCTTGGCCGGGCGTCCGCCGCACTCCACCCGAGGGCGGACCTCTCGTACCGGGATCCGGCCGATGGCCCTGGTGGACTTCATGTGTTGACCTCCGCCGTGCTGGTCGACGGGCCGTTCTCGGCCCGGCTGTCGGAATGTCCAAGCTGCATCGGGAGGGCTACCGCTCCACCGGGGAATGTCCGTGCGTGAGCGCTCCGTTGTGCGCGGGCGTCTTCGCCCTGCCGCGTCCGCTCCGCTCCCGGAGATACGTCCCGCCGCCGGTCCGCAGATAGCGCTCGGCGGCGTCGGCGGCCTCTCGCGCACAGCGCTTGCCCATCAGCACACACAGGGTGTAGCCGGAATCCTCGAAAGCGGCGCGTACCGCGCGGTCGCCCGGAGAGGCGAGCGTGGCGCGCTCCCATGACCGGTAGCGCCTCAGGTGTCGGGCGACTTCGGCTTTCGCGGGTAGCAGCATGGCGCTGTTCACCTTCCGGGATGCGAGAGGTGCGACGCCCGGAAGACCGGGCACGCGGAGGCACCGGTCGGGCGCGGCTCTCGAGGCTTTCACTTATGGTGCACGCGTGATGACCCAGCGTCCTGTTGGATCTTGGTTGTGGTGCGCTCGTGTTGCACGAATGGCGTAGCAACCGCACTGTGGATGTGACTCAGGAGCGATAACCGTTCACGCTTCGTGTTCGGGGTCTCGGCCCGCAGGGTCGAGGAGGAGTGCGTACCTCGCCGGTGAGGAGCCAACGACGATGAAGACCGCAGTGCCCTGTTACTACCACCTCGACGTGGAAGTCGGCCCGGACCGCGTGGGTCAGGTCAGGCGCATCCTGGCCGCCCACCTCCGGCTCTGGGATCTCGAAACACTGGTCGAGCCCGTCTGCCGAGGCACCGAACTGCTGCTGAAGGCCATCGACGAGCACGCCACGGACAAGAAGGCCTCGATCGAGATGTGGTGGAACCGCCAGCATCTGATCACCGCCATCGGCGAGAACGACTGCCATCTGCGCCCGGACCAGGACCTGCGCGGCTGTCTCGAGCACATCGCCGAGATGAGCGACGGCTGGGGCTGCTGCGCCACGCAGACCGGTGCCAAGGTCATCTGGTTCTCCCAGCGCGCCCGGGCCGGCGGCCGTGTCCCGCTGGTGCCCACCGTGCCCGAGCCGAGCCTGCGCGAGGTGCGGCAAGTCCCCCGCGCGATCCCGGTCGCGGCCCTGGCCGCCCCGGTCACGGCGACGGACGGCGTCCTGGTGGACGCCCTGTGACCGCTGCGCCACGTCGCCGAAAGGCAAGGACGAAGGCCAAGGCGGGGGCGGGGGTGCCCGTGCCCGTCTGGAGCGGGCACCCCTACCCGTTGGGTGCCGAATTCGACGGGACGGGAACCAACTTCGCGTTGTTCAGCGAGGTCGCCGAACGCGTCGACCTGGTCCTCGTGGACGACGACGGCGCCCACCGGCAGTTCCCCCTGACCGAGGTCGACGGCTTCGTCTGGCACGGCCATCTGCCCGGCGTCGGTCCCGGGCAGCGCTACGGCTACCGGGTGCACGGGCCGTGGGACCCCGGCTCGGGCCACCGCTGCAACCCCGCGAAGCTGCTGCTGGACCCGTACGCCAGGGCGGTGGACGGGCAGATCGACGAGCACGCCTCGCTCTACGAGCGCGCCGCCGACGGCCCGGACCCGGCCGACAGCGCGGGCCACACCATGCTCGGCGTGGTGACCGATCCGGGCTTCGACTGGGGCGACGACCGCCCGCCCCGCCGGCCGTACGCCGACACCGTGATCTACGAGGCCCATGTACGGGGCCTGACCCGCACCCACCCCGACGTCCCGCCCGAACTGCGCGGCACCTACGCGGGACTCGCGCACCCCGCGGTCGTCGAGCACCTGACCTCGCTCGGGGTGACCGCGGTCGAACTGATGCCCGTGCACCAGTATGTGCAGGACGGTGTGCTGCAAGGCCGCGGACTGTCCAACTACTGGGGCTACAACACCATCGGCTTCTTCGCCCCGCACAACGCCTACGCCGCCCACGGCACCCGGGGCCAGCAGGTCGCCGAGTTCAAGACGATGGTGAAGGCGCTGCACGCGGCCGGCCTCGAAGTGATCCTCGACGTGGTCTACAACCACACCGCCGAGGGCAACGAACACGGCCCCACACTGTCCTTCCGGGGCATCGACAACGCTTCGTACTACCGGCTGGTGGACGGCGACTGGTCGCACT
The DNA here is from genome assembly GCF_053593435.1 of Streptomyces sp. NPDC002306. Taxonomy (NCBI): domain Bacteria; kingdom Bacillati; phylum Actinomycetota; class Actinomycetes; order Kitasatosporales; family Streptomycetaceae; genus Streptomyces; species Streptomyces sp. NPDC002306. The sequence goes on along the minus strand of NZ_JBSFCK010000004.1, from coordinate 436,232 downwards.
ACTACGACACCACCGGCACCGGCAACAGCCTGCTGATGCGGCACCCCTACGTGCTTCAGCTGATCATGGACTCGCTGCGGTACTGGGTGACCGAGATGCACGTCGACGGGTTCCGCTTCGATCTCGCGGCGACCCTGGCGAGACAGTTCCACGAGGTGGACCGGCTGTCCGCGTTCTTCGACCTCATCCAGCAGGATCCGGTGATCAGCCGGGTCAAGCTCATCGCCGAGCCGTGGGACGTGGGCGAGGGCGGCTACCAGGTGGGCAACTTCCCGCCGCTGTGGTCGGAGTGGAACGGCAAGTACCGGGACGCCGTACGGGACTTCTGGCGCGCGGAGGAGCACACGCTCGGCGAGTTCGCCTCCCGCCTCACCGGCTCCTCGGACATCTACGCGCACAGCAGGCGCAAGCCCCGCGCCAGCGTCAACTTCGTGACCGCCCACGACGGTTTCACGCTGCGTGACCTCGTCTCGTACAACGACAAGCACAACGAGGCCAACGGCGAGGACGACCGGGACGGCGAGAGCGACAACCGGTCCTGGAACTGTGGTGCCGAGGGCAGGACCGCGGACCCGGCGGTGCTGGAGCTGAGGGCCCGCCAGCAGCGCAACTTCCTGGCCACGCTGCTGCTCTCGCAGGGCATCCCGATGCTCTGCCACGGCGACGAACTCGGCCGCACCCAGCGCGGCAACAACAACGCCTACTGCCAGGACAACGATGTCTCCTGGATCGACTGGCGGCTGAGCGAGGAACAGGGCCGGCTGCTGGACTTCACCCGGAACGCCATCGCGCTGCGGACCGCGCATCCCGTGCTGCGCCGGCGCCGCTTCTTCCTCGGCGAGACGGTCACCCACGCGGACCAGCCGCTGCCCGACCTCGTCTGGCTGCTGCCGGACGCGCGCGAGATGACCGACCGGGACTGGCGGCGCGCCGACGCGCACTGCGTCGGCGTCTTCCTCAACGGCGACGCCATCGCCGAGCCGGACCCACGGGGCAGACCGGTCGTCGACGACTCCTTCCTGCTGCTGCTCAACAGTTACTGGGAGCCGGTCGACTTCCGGCTGCCGGGTCCCGCCTACGGCGAGCGCTGGACGACCCTGATCGACACCGCGGAGCCGGACGGCACCCCGGACGAGACGGAGCACAAGGCGGGCACCCGCAGGCGCGTCGAGGCGCGCAGCCTGGTGCTGCTCACCCGTCCGTCCCGCCGGGCGGCACGGAAGGGGTCAGCGCGCGAGGTGTGAGGTCACGGTGAACTGGGCGCCGTCGGTGTCGCGCAACACGACCTCGCCGGCGCTCGCGCGCAGGACGCTGCCGCCGTGCCGCTCCGCGGCCCGCGCGCACTCCGTCACGTCGGCGACCGCGAAGTGCACCTGCCAGTGCGGCCGGACGGTGGGGTCGGGAGTCGACTCCAGTGCTCCGGACACGATGCGCGCCACGACGTCCCCCCGGCTGCGCAGCACCACCTCGCCGCCTTCGTAGTGGACCTCGCAGCAGCCGGAACGCTTCGACGCCCAGTCGAGCACCTCGCCGTAGAAGATCGCCGCGTCGAACGCGTCACGTGTGTGCAGCCGGATGAAGGCGGGCGACGCCTGCCGCCAGGTCTCCCAGTCGGAGAAGAGCTTCCCCTCCCAGATCCCGAAGGTCGCGCCGTCCCGGTCGGCCAGCAGCGCCGCCCGCCCGGGCGGGAGGGAGATCGGTCCGACCGCCGACGTGCCGCCGCGCTCCCTGACCCGCGACACCGCCTCGTCCGCGCTGCGCACGGCGAAGTACGGCGTCCACGCCACCGCCATCTGCCACATGTCGGCGACCGCGGCGATCCCGGCGACCGGGACCCGGTCCACCAGCGCGATGCGGAAACGGTCCCCGAGTTTCGCCTTGCGCCATTGCCAGCCCAGCACAGCGGCGTAGAACTCCTCCGTGGCCTCCACGTCCCGACTGGTCAGGCTCACCCAGCAGGGCGCGCCGAAGACGGAGTCCGTCGACAGGACGTTCTTGGTGGAGGTGGAAGGGGGCGTGTACTGGTTCATCGCAGTCGCGTTCCGATCTCGTCGCCCGGAGGGGGGCCACCGGTCCCTCCAGTGTCCGGCCGGAACCGCCCCCGGCGCCTGCCGAGTACCCCCGGCTGCGTGAGCACCCCGATGACGGGCACACACCGGTCGGGTGCCGCGGGGCCGGGCGACGCGCGCACGGCGCGCTCAGTCCGCCTCCGGCCCCCTCCGTGACCGCGACTCCTCGCGCGTTCCGCTCGCTTCGTGCGCCTCGGTCCCGTCCTCCAGCGCCTCGGCCGCGTCCCCCGTCTCGGCGAGGATCTCCGCACGCAGGTGGGCGAAGCAGCCGCTGAGCAGCCGCGAGACGTGCATCTGCGAGATGCCGAGCTCCTCCGCGATGGTGCTCTGGGTCATGCCCCCGAAGAAGCGCAGGTACAGGATCGTGCGCTCACGCTCCGGCAGCGCCTGAAGGCAGGGCGCCACCGACACCCGGTCCACGACGTTGTCGTATCCCGGATCCGGGCCGCCGATCGCGTCCGCGAGCGCGTAACCGTCGGTGCCGGGCATCTCGGCCTCCAGCGACAGCGCGGTGTAGCAGTCGAGGGCCTCCATGCCGGTGCGCACCTCGTCGTCGGTGAGCCCGGTGTACTCGCCGATCTCGGTCACCGTGGGCGGGCGGCCCGGAATGGTCTGCGACAGCTCCTTGGCGGCCTTCCGCACCTGGTTACGCAGATCCTGGACCCGGCGCGGAACGTGCAGCGTCCACATGTGATCGCGGAAGTGGCGTTTGATCTCGCCGGTGATCGTGGGTACCGCGTACGCCTCGAAGGCGCGGCCGCGCGCCGGGTCGTAGTGGTCGACGGCCTTGACGAGCCCGAGGGCGGCCACCTGGTACAGGTCTTCGAGGGCCTCGCCGCGCCCGCGGAACCGGACGGCGATCCGTTCGGCCATGGGAAGCCACAGCCGGACCAGTTCGTCGCGCAGTGCTTTGTGCTCGGGGCCCGCGGGCAGTTCCGCGAGTCGTTCGAAGAATGCGGCGGTGTCCGGGGCGTCGTCGTGCGGATGCTGTTTCGTCCTGATGGCGGTACGCATGTGCGCGCCTCCCTCAGCTGGTGCTGGGTGGACAGTCACACGGGGAGGCGCGCGTCCGGGCCGTGGGGAGGACGGCCTGGGGGTCGGCGAGCGGATTCCCGCGGGGCGTGCCTCCTGTCCGAAGCACTGGAATTCCAATTCCCGGTACGAGTGTATCCAAAACAATTACTTGAATGGTCGCCAAAATGCCACGTTATGAATTCGACGGAATTCGTGGAGTGAAATTCCCGAGGTGGGAGGCGCCGGCCGCGGCCGATCTTGACCCGCCCTCGGGTGCGATACCTCTGCCACAGAGGTAATCTCGCCGGTGTGGAGCACAGGACCTTTGTGGAGCACAGGACCTTTCCCGAAGAACTGGCCGACGCGCTGGTCGGGGTGCAGCGGCTGATCAGGCGCCGGCTGCGGGCCGGCCTGACCGCGCCACGGCTGCGCGGCGCCGAGGTGGAGCTGTTGCGCCTGGTCGAGGCGCGGCCCGGCATCGGTGTCTCGGACGCGGCCAAGGAGCTGTACCTGGCGGGCAACTCGGTGTCGACGCTGGTCAACCAGCTGGTCAGGGACGGCTACCTGCTGCGCGGGACCGACCCCGCCGACCGGCGGGCCGCCCGGCTGCTGCTGACCGAGGCCGCCGAGGCCCGGCTGAGCGCCTGGCAGGAACGCCGTGCCGACCTCGTACGGCGGCATGTGGCGCGGCTCGACGAGGCGGACCGCCAGGCGCTGCTCGCGGCCCTGCCGGCCCTGCGCCAGCTGGCCGTCACCCTGCGCGAGGAGGCTGAGGACGCATGACCCAGGACGCTGCCACCGCCCCGGCCGAGGCTGTGACCTGCGCGGGTCTCGCCTACGCCTTCGGCGCGACCAACGCCGTCGACGGGCTCGACCTCACGGTCGGGGAGGGCGAGATCTTCGGGCTGCTCGGCCCGAACGGTGCCGGCAAGACCACCGCGATCCGCTGCGTCACCACGCTCCTGCCCGTTCCGGCCGGCATGGTCCGGGTCTTCGGCCACGACGCGGCGCGCGAGCGGATGTCCGTACGGCGCCTGCTGGGCTATGTGCCGCAGCAACTGTCCGCCGACGCGGGCCTGACCGGCCGGGAGAACGTCGCCCTGTTCGCCCGGGTCTTCGACGTGCCGCGCCGCGAACGCGCCGAACGCGTGGGCCAGGCCCTCGCCGCCGTGGACCTGGAGGACGCCGCCGACCGCCTCGCGGGCACCTACTCCGGCGGCATGGTGCGCCGCCTCGAACTCGCCCAGGCGCTGGTCAGCGCACCCCGGCTGCTGATCCTGGACGAGCCGACCATCGGGCTCGACCCGATCGCCCGCACCGGCGTCTGGGACCACATCAACGCCGTCCGCGCGGCCACCGGCATGACCGTCCTGGTGACCACGCACTACATGGACGAGGCCGACCAGTACTGCGACCGGGTCGGCCTGATGCACCACGGCCGCATCCGCGCCCTGGGCACCCCGATCGAACTCAGGCGGGCGCTCGGCGAACGGCGGCGCGCCGAAGGCGCCACCACGGACCCGCCGACGCTGGAGGACGTCTTCCGCGACGTCGCCGGCAGCGGCCTCGACGACCGGTCAGGAGACTTCCGCGATGTCCGAAACACCCGCCGCACCGCGCACCGCGTCGGCTGACCGGGTCCGGCACAAGGACATCGGCCTGCTGCTGCGGCCGCCCCGGCCCCGCGCGGGCTGGCGACTGCTGCCCGCCCGGGTGGTGGCGATGTGCGCGGTCGAACTGCAGAAGCTGCGCCACGACCGCACGGAGCTGTACACCCGCGCGGTCCAGCCCGCGCTCTGGCTGCTGATCTTCGGCCAGACCTTCACCAGGATCAAGGCGATCCCCACCCCGGGCATCCCCTACATCGACTACCTCGCGCCCGGCATCATCGCCCAGTCCGCGATGTTCATCGCAATTTTTTACGGCATCCAGATCATCTGGGAACGCGACGCCGGCATCCTCAACAAGCTGCTCGTCACGCCCACTCCGCGCTCCGCCCTCATCACCGGCAAGGCGTTCGCTGCGGGCGTGAAGTCGCTGATCCAGGCGATCGTGGTCGTCGTCATCGCCGCGCTCCTGGGGGTGGCCCTGACCTGGAACCCGCTGAAACTGCTCGGCGTCGCCGTGGCCGTGATCCTCGGCTCGGCGTTCTTCTCCTGCCTGTCGATGACCATCGCGGGCATCGTGCTCAGCCGCGACCGGCTGATGGGCTTCGGGCAGGCGATCACCATGCCGCTCTTCTTCGCCTCCAACGCCCTCTATCCGGTGTCCGTCATGCCGGGCTGGCTCCAGGCCGTCAGCAAGATCAACCCGCTCAGTTACCAGGTGGACGCGCTGCGCGGCCTCCTTCTCGGCACGCCCGCGCACCTGGGCGCCGACTTCGGGGTGCTCCTCGTGGCCGCCGCGCTCGGCATCGCCGCCGCCTCCTCGCTGCTGGGCCGGCTGGCCCGCTGAGTTCACCCTCCCGAACGTGATGTGCGGCACGCCGTGCGCGCGGAACCGCACGGTCCCGATGAGGATTCTTCCTGCGCACGGCTTGATCAACGATCAAATGCGGCGAATTCCCTGGCCACGGCCTATTCCGCTCATTTGACAGTGCGCTGAGCACACGGATAGGAAGCAGCCTCAGAGGTCGAGAGGTAGGACTGTGTACGAGCCGAACGTGGTCGGGGACTGGCACGAGTACGACGAGCATGCCGGTCTGCGTGTCCGCGTCCACGGACTGGAGCCGGCCGAGCCGCCGCGCGGCCGGGACGACGCCGCCGAGGGGATGACGTACTTCCGGCTCAGGGTGACCGTCGAGAACCGGGGCGAGCGGTCCTTCGGCATCCACCTCGAGGACGGCCAGATCGACGTGCGGATCGGGCCCGACGGCGAGAGCGCGTTCGTCGACTGGCGTAACACGCAGTTCATCGAGGGCTTCGACGTCTACCCGCTGCGGCGGGCCACCGCGGTGCTGTACGCCGCGGGTCCCGAGGCCTCTCTCGCCCAGATCGACGTCCAGATCCAGTTGCGGGTCGACGAGGAGTGGGCCGACCGCCGGCTGTGGACCGGCGGCCTCGGTCTGCACGAGGGGTCCGCCGGAGCCCCCGCGGGCGCCGGGCGCGACAGCCTGGCCCGTCAGGTGAGCAACTTCCTGCGCGACCAGGCGGAAGAGGGCACCGCCTGACACGGTCGCGCTCGGGGCGATCGTGTCGGTGGGGGTGTGCCCGTGGTGGTCCTGTCCGGCGCGGCTCGGCCTCCGGCACGCCACCCGCTCGGCCGCGCCACCTGCTAGGCGCTATCCGTTCGGCCGCGCCCCCCGCTCGGCCGTGCTATCCGTTCGGCCGCGCCCCCCGCTCCGATGCGGCCGCGCCCGCGACCCGGCTCCGGCTCAGTGCGGGATGCCGTCGATGATCTCCCGGGCGCCCTGCCGGAGCAGCGCCACGGCGACCGAGGTGCCCAGGGTGGCCGGGTCGAGCCGGCCCGCCCACTCGTGGGCGTTCAGCCGGACCTTGCCGTCGGGGGTGAACACGCAGGCCCGCAGGGACAGCTCACCACTGCGGTCCACGCGCGCGAACCCGGCGATCGGGCTGTTGCAGTGTCCCTGGAGCACGTGCAGGAACATGCGTTCCGCGGTGGCCTCCCGGTGCGTGGCCGGATCACCGAGCCCGCTGACCGCGTCGATGAGATCGGTGTCGCCCTCACGGCACTGGAGCGCCAGGACGCCCGCACCGATCGGCGGCATCATCGCCTCCGGCGACAGCACCTCGCTGATCACGTCCGTGCGGCCGATGCGCTCCAGACCGGACACCGCCAGCAGCAGCGCGTCCGCCTCACCCGCCGCGAGCTTCTCCAGCCGCCGGTTGGCGTTGCCGCGGAACGGCACGCACTCCAGGTGCGGGTGGGTGGCGGCCAGCTGGGCGACCCGACGGACGGAGGACGTGCCGATCCGGGTACCGGCGGGAAGCTCGTCGAGGGTGAGTCCGCCGGGGTGGACCAGGGCGTCACGGATGTCGTCCCGCTTCAGGAACGCGGCGAACACCGTGCCCGCCGGCAGCGGCCGGTCGGCCGGGACGTCCTTGACGCAGTGCACCGCGAGATCGGCCTCCCCGGCGAGCAGCGCCGCGTCGACCTCCTTGGTGAACGCGCCCTTGCCCTCGACCAGGGACAGGTCGCCCATCCACTTGTCGCCGGTCGTCCGCACCGGCACGACCGTGGTCCGTACGCCTGGATGCAGCATCGCCAACTCGGCCCGCACCCGCTCCACTTGGGCGAGCGCCATGGGCGAGTCACGGGAGACGACACGGATCATTTCGGGAACGGACATGCGGGACACCATAGACCCTCACGGGGGTGCCTCAGACGGAAACCGCACTCAACGGTGCACCGGCAGGCTGTAGCGCACCTTCTCCATCGCGCGCCCCCCGAGACGGTCGTAGAAGCGGATCGCGCCCTCGTTCCACGCGGGGGTCTGCCACTGCACCTCGCTCATCCCGCGGCGGCGGCCCTCGGCCACCACCGCGTCCATCAGCAGGGCACCGAACCCCAGACCACGACTGCTGGGCGCCAGGAACAGGCAGTCCATGTGGAGGTACTCGCGGCCGTCCCAGGTGGAGAGCACGGGGGAGCACGTGGCATAGCCGACGACCTCGCCGCCGGGCAGTTCGGCCACCAGACAGACCAGCCGGGGCACGGTGCCGTCCACCCCGTCGGGGCCGTCGCGGTGGCCAGGGGCGTCGGGGCCGTGGGCGCCGCCCCGGCCGTCGAAGAGCAGGGCGGCCAGACGGTCGGCCAGGTCGGGAACGGGTGGCTCGGCCCGCTCGTACCGCGCGTGCTCGGCGGCGAGTGCGGCGACGCGCGGCAGATCGGCGCGCTCGGCGTGCCGGACCCGGGCGGCGGAGGTCATCGCAGTCCCCCCTCGGCGGTGTCGGAGCGCCAGGCGGCCAGGCGGTCCGGGAGGGCGCCGGTGCCGTCCAGGACGTGCCGGGAGAACGCGTCGCGCTCGTGGGACAGCACCGCCGCCTCCCACACGCACGGCGCCAGTCCCGCCCGGCCGGGCCGCAGGGCCTCCGGCCGCCCGGCCGGTCCCGTGAAGATCGCCAGGTCGGCCATGTGGCCCTCGATCCAGGTGTGGACCAGGACGTAGTCGCCGTCGCCGCCCGCGTGCACCAGCAGCACCGCGAGGCCCAGCGAGCCCCGCCGGTCGCCGAGCGAGAGATGGGCGGCCGCGGTCCGCAGCGCCGCCTCGGTGTCCCGCTCGGTCACCGTGCGGCCCGGCGCCTCGATCGCGTACGTCTTGACCAGGTGCCCGGCCGCCTCCCGCGTACCGGTCGCGCGGGCGACGCGGGCGTGGTGGCCCTCGGACAGGGCCAGCAGCGTGTCCGCCCGGACGGCCGACGGCGGTGCGTCGTGAAGATCCATCCGCACATCATGCGGCGCCGGTGCGCGGGAGTCCATGGCCCGGACCGCCCTCGGCGGGCGGCGCCGAGAGCGGCGCCGAGGGGGACTTCGGCCAGGCCGGCACCGCCAGCGCGGCCACCGTGAGCAGCCCGCCCACCAGGAACGCTCCGCGCGCCCCGACCACGGGCAGCAGGGCACCACCCAGCAGCGCACCCGCGGCCACCCCCACGTTGAAGGCCGCCGAGTTCGCCGCGAGGGCCGACTCGGTGCGCCCCGGCGCCACCCGCAGGCTCTCGCTCTGCGTCGCCACGAACACCGGCCCCACGGACGCCCCCAGCAGCATGACCAGCGCGACGACGGCCACCTCGCCGCGCGCCGCGGACAGGCCGAGCAGGGCCACCGCCTGGGCCGCCACCGATACGGCCGGCGTGGCGCGCGGGAACCGGTCCAGCAGCGGTCCGGTCACCGAGACCCCCGCCAGCCCCGCCGCCCCGAAGGCCAGCAGCACCGCGCCCACCGAGTCGGCGGCGAACCCGGTCACGTCCGTCAGGAAGACCGTGATGTACGTGAACCCGGTGAAGGCACCGGTCACCGACAGCGCGGTGGTGGCGAGCACGACGGCGAACCGGCGCCGGTCGGGAGCGGCACCGTACGCCGCGTGACTGTCCTGTGGGCGGGACGTCGGCAGCAGCACGGCGATCACCACCAGGCAGACCGAGGCCAGTGCCCCCAGCACCGCGAACGGCGCCCGCCAGCCGACGTGCCCGCCCAGCCAGGTCCCGGCCGGCACCCCGAGCACCGTGGCCAGCGATCCGCCCACGGACAGCAGCCCGATGATCCGTCCCCGGCGCTCCGGCGGGAAGAGACCGACCGCGACCGGCCCCATCACGGCCCAGAACAACGCCTGCGCGAGCGCGGTCACCAGCCGTGCGGCCAGCAGCAGCCCGTACGACACGGTGTCCAGCGCCGTGGCCCAGCCGGCCAGGGCGAGCAGCCCCAGCAGTGCGGTGAGGACATGACGGCGGGGCACGGACCGGGTGACGTGCGCGAGGGGCAGCGAGACCGCGGCCACGGTCAGCCCGTACCCGGTGACCAGCGCGCCCACCGCCGCGAGGGGCACCCGCAGGTCGGCCGCCATCAGGGAGAGCAGACCGACGGGGAGGTTCTCGGTGGTGTTGAAGGTGAACGCCGCCAGCATCAGCGCCGCGACGACCGCGGCCCCGCGCCACGCGGGCGGACGTGCGCTGTCCATGGATGTGCCTCTCCGGCTGCGGGGTCGACGGCCGGGGGCAAGCGTGTCGGGCCAGGTCCGGGGCCTCTACTCTTTCGGCCGGGGACGAATCGCTCACGGAGGCCGCCTTGCCGCTGACCCTGCATCTGGGCACCGACGACCTGACGCGCTGCCGGTTCGCGATCTCCCCGCTGTGCCAGACCCACGAAGCGCTACGGCTGTTGCGCCGGCCCGCCCGGCACGGCTACCACCGCGCCTGGCTGCGCCGGACCGCGCCGACCGTGGCCGGGCTCGACCTGGCGCCGCTGTGGCTGTTCGTCCCGCGCCCCGGCGGCTACACCCCCGACTTCCTCGGCCCGCCCCCCTCGGAGCCGTACCCCTCCATCGAGGACGAACTGGCCCGGATGCGTGCCACGGACCCCGCCCTCGCCCACGCCGAGATGGTCCGCTCGCTCGCCTGCGCACCCGGACTCGCCGAGTCGCCACGGGGGCGCGCCGCGCTCGACGATCCCGCCGGGACCGTACGACGGCTCGCCGACCTCACCGAGCGCGCCTGGCACGCCCTCCTCGCCCCGGACTGGCCCCGCCATCGCGCCGTCCTGGAGGCCGACATCGCCCACCGCTCCCGGCAGGGCGCGGACGGCGGGCTGGACGCGCTGCTCACCGGCCTGCACCCCGGGATCGACTGGGCCGGCGACACCCTCACCCTGCGGATGTACGGCGATCTCGCCGACGCGCAGGGTGCCGACGGCCGGGGCGTGCTGCTGATGCCGAGCGTGTTCGTCTGGCCGGACGTGGTCAGCGGCTTCGCCCGTCCCTGGCAGCCGACGGTGATCTACCCCGCCCGCGGCATGGGCCGGTTCCACGCCGCCCCGGTGCCGCCCCCGTCGGACGCGCTCGCCCGCCTGCTGGGCGGCGGGCGCGCGGCCGTCCTGGCCGGTCTCACCACGCCCGCCTCGACCACGGAACTGGCCCGCCGGCACGCGCTGGCGCCGTCCTCGGTCTCCGCCCATCTGTCGGTCCTGAGGGAGGCGGGACTCGTCGAGTCGCGACGGCAGGGCTACTACGTGCTGTACCGGCGGACTGGGCTGGGGGACGCCCTGGCGGACCGCCGCTGAGGCTCCCGGCCCTTCGCTGCCTGCTCGTGCCCGCTGAGGCGTCCGGCCCGCCGCTGCTTCACCGTGCCCGCGGCCGAGGCGGTCAGCTCTCGCGGTCGCCGTCGAGCGTGACGTGGACCGTGTGGTGCCCGGATCCGCCGGCCGGCAGGACGGGGTCGGCCGCCCTGCCGTCGATCGCGCAGGAAGCCACCCGGCTGCCGTGGCCGGACAGGCTGATGTCGAGCGTCGTGCCCCGGTACCGCAGGCCGCGCAGGCTCACCGGCCCCCAGGCGCCGGGCAGACAGGGGCGCAGACGCAGCGCGTCCGGGGTGAAGGTCAGGCCGAACAGGCCCTCGTGGACCAGGCGCAGCCAGGCCGTCGCCGACCAGGTCTGGTCGGGCTGGGACACGAAGTGCTCCGGCCGGCCGCTGCCGCCCCGCTGCCAGCCGCCGTCGACGGCGCCGCTCACGGAGTCGTACACCTCCCGGAAGCCGCCCGCGGCGAACAGACCCGCCAGCAGGTCGACGGAGCGCGCGAAGAGGCCGGTGCGGCCGGCGTCGGCCGTGGCCAGGCCGTACAGACCGTGCACCATCGGCCAGAGCATGACGTTGTGCCGGCCCGGCTTGCGGTCGTCGAAGCGCGGGTAGTGCGGCCACACGTTGACGATCCCGTGCGGCTGCCAGTGGGTGCGGTCCAGGATCAGGCCGGCCCGGCGCCGGTCGGCGACGCCGAGGAGCAGGGCGAGGGCGAGTCCGGCGCCCTCCTGCGCGGTGTCGGGCCGTCCGTCGTCGTGCAGCAGGTAGGCGTACGTACCGGCCCGCTCGCGCCACAGATGCCGGTCGATCGAGGCGCGCAGCCGGGCCGCCTCCGTGCGCAGCGGCGCGGCGGGCTGCCCGAGGGCCTCGGCCATGTCCGCCAGGGCCGACAGGGCGCCGTGGTAGAGGCAGTTGGTCGACAGGCACATCAGCCGCTCGGTCCCGGGGTGGTCCAGGACGAAGGAGGAACGGACGTCCTTCGACTCGGGCGGGGCGGGGTAGCCGGAGATGCCGTCGTTCATGAAGCCCGGCCCGCGGAAGAGGCCGTACGCCGGATCGAAGTGCCGGCCGCGGCGCGCGGACAGCGTGTTGACGGCGGTCTCGTGGGCCTTGGCGAGGAAGTCCCGGTCGCCGGTGACCCGGTAGTGGTGCCAGGCGGCCGGGACCCAGACGACCTGGTCCCACCACTGGTTGTCCTGCTGCACGACGAGCCCGTCCGGACCGCGGTCGACGACCGACCAGAGCGTGTTGCGGCCGACGGCGGGCGTCAGGAGGCTCGCCGCGCTCCACGCGTTGACGGCCGCGTCCCGGGTCCACCGTTGCGGTTCCGGGTACCCGCCCCCGGCCCGTACGAGCGTCCCGGGCGGGTCGGTGAGCAGTCCCGCCCTGTCGTACACGGTCCGGTCGGCGGTCACGGTGTTGGTCTCGGTCAGGTCGGTCAGCGCGGCCGCGTACAGACCGCCGAGCCGCCGCTGGGTGGCGGGGTCGGCGAAGGCGAGTGAGGGCATGCTGACACCGTTCCCCGGGGCCGTGGGCCGTGCACCGGCGCCGACGGTTCCCGCCGCGCCCAGTGCCGCGAGGAATCCCCGCCGTGAGACCCCGCCCCGCCGTGAGATTCCGCCCCGTCGTGCGCCGACCGCCGCCACGTCACGCCCTCCCCGCTCGCGCTGCTCCAGGCTCCCGGAGCCGTGGTGACTCCGGGAGCCTGGAGAACGAGCGGGACGGGAATCGGTGGCGCGGTCAGGCGTTGGGGTCGAACGTGATTCCGGACGGCTTCGCCGAGGAGAGGTGCGAGGCGAAGCTGGCGTCCTTCAGACCGAAGTTGGCGCTGCCGAAGTTGTAGGAGCTGAGCTTGTCGCGCAGGCCGGCCGGGTAGCCGTTCCAGCCGACCAGCGGCGGGTACTGCCAGGTGTGCTTGTGGTTCTCCGGCGGCTCGTCGTTGGTGTTGGCCAGCCGGAAGCAGTGCGTGCTGATGCCGTCCTTGTGGTAGACGATCTTCGCGTGCGTGCCCTCGAAGCGGACGGTGGACGCCGCGTGCACGGTGAACGAGCCGTGGTTGGAGGTGGAGACGTACTGCACCTGGTTGTTCTGCACCCACACCACGACGTGCTCCCAGTCGTTGCGGTGGCCGCCGAGGCTGGTGCCCGCCAACGCCTGGTCCTTCTCGAAGTACAGGCCGTAGATGTACGCGCACCAGCCGTTGTTGCACTTGTAGCGCGAGTAGCTGTTCGTGTTGTCGAGGTCGGAGGCGTCCCGGCACGACCCGTTGAGGGCACCGGTCGGGTTGAGACCGGGGTTGATGGTGCCGTCGGAACCGATGGCCGGCGTGGAGTAGCAGCCGTCCGTGTCGTAGTCGAAAGTGGGCTGGAACGTCAGTTCCGCGGCTTCGGCGTTCTGGGGCAGAGCCTGGGGCGGGGCGGCGAAGGCGACGGCGGGGAAGGCGATGACGAGGGCGGCGGCTCCTGCCAGACCGGTGAGCCATCTCCTGCGGTGGGCCTTGAACTTCTGTGACGACACTGCGTCCTCCTCTGTCCGGGCGCAGCCCAACGGCTTTGGGGGAATGGGGAGTTCAGCTTCCCGGGTTTTCCCATCCGGGCCAAGGGGTCACATGCGTACCAGTGGTGAAGCGCAGCCCAATATTTGATCCATGACGTGGTGTCAGGCGGCCTCGCCCGGCAGGTCGGCCGCCGGACAGGGTGTCAGGCGAGCCCGTCCGGCAGGTCGTCCGGCACGTCGGCCGCCGAGTCCTCGGGCGCGAGGTCCGGGCGCAGCCGCAGCCAGGACGGCTGGCGCAGCAGCCCGGCCCGGGTGCGCGTGCTGAAGCGGACCTCGCCGACCAGCCGGGGCAGTACCCAGTGCGCGCCGGGGACCGGCGGCACGGGGTCGAAGGGGCACCGGTCCGTCGCCGCGGTCCGCAGCAGCGCGGTGAGCTCGGCGCGTTCGGCCTCGCTCCAGCCGGTGCCCACACTGCCGACGTAGCGCAGACGCCCGGCGGTGCGCTGGCCGACCAGGACGGCGCCGGGCAGACCGGACAGCCGGCCCTTGCCGGGCAGCCAGCCGCCGACGATCACGTCCTCGCTGCGCAGGTTGCGGATCTTGACCCAGGCCCGGGAGCGCACCCCGGCCTCGTAGACGGAGTCCAGTCGTTTGCAGACCAGGCCTTCGAGCCCGTGCTCGCGGGTGGCCCGCAGCGCCTGCTCGCCATGGCCGACGAGAGCGGTGGGCGTCGACCAGTACGTCCCGTCGAGCCCGAGGTCCTCCAGCTCCGTGCGCCGCCTGCGGTACGGCTCGGTCAGCAGGGAGCGGGCGCCGAGGTGCATGACGTCGAACAGGACGAGGTGGACGGGGACCTCGGCGGCCCGGCGGGCCGCCCTGCCCGGCGCGTGGGCCAGCCCCATGCGGGACTGGAGCAACTGGAAGTCGGCGCGGCCGTGTTCGTCCAGCGCCAGGACCTCCCCATCGAGAACGGCGGGCGTGCCGTCCAGCGCGCGGCCCAGCGTGCGCAGCTCGGGGTAGGCGAGGGTGATGTCCTCCCCGGATCTGGCGCGCAGCAGCACACCGCCGTCCCCGGCCAGGTAGGCCACCACGCGCTGGCCGTCCTGCTTGGTCTCGTAGGCCCAGTGCGCGTCCTGCGCGGCGGGTGGCAGGGCGCCGGACATGGCGAGCATGGGGGCGATCAGCGGCAGGGTCACGGGTGAGGTGTCGACGGCCCGGGCGCCCCTCACGCGTGCCGCCCATCGGTTTCCCCTGAACGGCGCCGTCCGCACCGCCGCCGGCGGCCTCAGTCGCCCGAGCACCCGAAGATGCCAAGGTGCGTCGGCCGGTCGTCCGTGTACAGGACGATGTAGACGCCCGTCCATCTCATCCGGCACTCGTCCAGCAGCGTCCGCGGCCGGGTGCCGGGCGGACCGGAGTGCTCCAGCGACCGGGCGAGCAGGGCGCGGAACTCGGCCTCCGTCGGCCGGTCGGTGCCGAAGTGGTGGGCGACGCGGTCGTCCGGGAGGGGGTGCAGGGTGCCGTACTCCCTGGGGTCGTACTCCCTCGGCGGGGCGCTCGTGCGGTCCACCCGCCGGATGTCGAGGATCGAGTGCGTGCCCTCCTCGCCCATGAACTCCTCGTCCGCCCAGAGTTCGTCGAGGCTCTCGTACGCGTCGTCGTCGCCGTAGTCCTCCTCGAAGACCCGCGCGTGCAGCGCCTCGAGGCACTCCTCGACGCTGCCCGTGTACGAGGTGACGTAGTCCCAGCCGCTCGCGCCCATCGCCCGGTCCTCCCCAGGTGAGATTCATGAAGCGGGCGCAACGCTAGGCGGAGCCACTGACAACGGCCCCGGGCGTGGGCGCGGGGCGCCCGCCTGCGTTTCCGCGCGGCTGCGTAGGCTTGACGTCCCTGGAGACCGCCGGTGCGGCGGCGGACCCGGGACGGCACGGGGACCGGCCGTCCCAGGGCGGTGCGCAGTCCCGGAGCGGTGGTGGTCATGGCGGGCAGGGCGGTGCGGGCGGAGCAGTCCGGCGCGACCCGGGAGCTGATCCTGACCGCGGCGGAACAGCTGTACGCCGAGCGCGGGGTGTACGCGGTGTCCAACCGTCAGGTCAGCGAGGCCGCCGGCCAGGGCAACAACGCGGCGGTCGGCTACCACTTCGGCACTCGCGCCGACCTGGTCCGGGCGATCGCGCGCAAGCACGCCCGGCGCGTCGAGGAGGCACGGGCCCGGCTGGTGGCCGAGGCCGGCGACTCCACGGACCTCCGCGACTGGGTGTCCTGCCTGGTGCGCCCGCTCACCGAGCACCTCGCCGGTCACGGCAG
This sequence comes from Streptomyces sp. NPDC002306, assembly GCF_053593435.1. Lineage (NCBI taxonomy): Bacteria > Bacillati > Actinomycetota > Actinomycetes > Kitasatosporales > Streptomycetaceae > Streptomyces > Streptomyces sp. NPDC002306. Next base: position 420,601 of record NZ_JBSFCK010000004.1, on the reverse strand, counting down.
CCCCACCTGGTACGCGCGGTTCTGCGCCCAGGTGATGACCGACCCCGCGCTCCACCAGATCATGGTCGAGGAGTCCCTGTCCTCGCCGTCGCTGCGCCGGGTCCTCGACGCGCTGGACCGGTGCCTGGCCGATCTGCCCGCCGAGGTGCGCGCCGAACGCGCCGCCATGGCCCGCCATCTGATCCTGCACACCTCCGCCGAGCGGGAGCGCGCCCTCGCCGAGCACCTCCCCCCCTCGCGGCACCTGGCACGACGCGGCCACCGGTCTGATCGACGCGATCGTCGGCCTCTGGTCGGCACCGGTCACCCGCGCGCCCTGACGCCGCCGGCCTCCTCCATTTACTTGCGTTACGCAACAAGATGGTAAAGTGGTGTGTATGCCCACGTCACCGCTGCCCGCCGCCCCCGCCGCCTCCCCGGAGGTCGTCGAGATCGAGCGGGCGCTCACCCGCATCACCTACCTGAGCACCCGGGCCCGGCAGCACGAGCGGCTCATGGCCCTGGCCGGGGTGCCACTGGACCGGGCCGCCGTGGCACTGCTGCGGCAGATCGCCGACTCCGACCCGCTGCGGCCGGGGGAGCTGGCCCACCGGCTGGGCGTGGAGGCCTCGCACGTCACCCGTACGGTGCAGCAACTTCAGAAGTCCGGGTACGTCACCCGCGTACCGGATCCCGACGACGGCCGGGCGCAGCGGATCCAGCTGACCGACACCGGCCGGCAGGCCGTCGGCCGGGTCCGGGAGGCCGGCGCCCGCGGGATGCAGCTGGCGCTCGCCGACTGGTCGCCGCAGGAGCTGCGCGAGCTGGCCACGCTCTTTCACCGCATGGTCGACGACTTCCTCTCGTACGCCGTCGACGACGAGGCCGAGCAGCAGACCACCACCGCGACGGGCGGTGCCTGACCTCGCCGGACCCGGCCGCTCTACCGTCGAGTAATATCGCGCGGCAGGTCGTCAGAGGAGGAACCGTGCCACGGTCCGAACGCTCGTCCCTGCTGCTCGCCGGTCTGTTGGCCACCGCGGGCACCGCCCACTTCGCCAGCCCGCGCCCGTTCGATGCCACCGTGCCCCGCGCGCTGCCCGGCTCGCCCCGGGCGTGGACGTACGCGAGCGGTGCCGCCGAACTGGCCCTCGCGGCCGGACTCGCCGTGCCGCGCACCCGGCGGGTCGCCGCGCTGGCCGCCGCGGCGTTCTTCGTCGGCGTGTTCCCCGCCAACGTGAAGATGGCCGTCGACTGGCGCCACCGCCCCACCCCGCAGAAGGCCGCCGCCTTGGGCCGTCTGCCTCTTCAGGTGCCCCTCGTGCTGTGGGCCCGCAGCGTCGCCCGGAGTGCGGAGGGCCAGTCATGAGCACCCAGATCGAGGTCGGCACCCGGGTCGAGGACTTCTCGCTCCCGGACGAGACCGGCACCGTACGCAGCCTGTCCGAGCTGCTCGCCGACGGACCCGTCGTGCTGTTCTTCTACCCGGCCGCCCTGACCGCCGGCTGCACCGCCGAGGCCTGTCACTTCCGTGACCTGGCGGCCGAGTTCGCCGCGGCGGGCGGACGTCCGGTGGGCATCAGCGGCGACTCCGTCGACCGGCAGCAGGAGTTCGCCGGCCGCCATACGCTCGGCATGCCCCTGCTGTCCGACGCCGACGGCGCGGTCCGGGAGCGGTTCGGTGTGAAGCGGGGGTTCTCGCTGGCGCCCACCAAGCGGGTCACCTTCGTCATCGCGCAGGACCGCACCGTCCTGGAGGTCGTGCGCAGCGAACTGCGCATGAACACGCATGCCGACCGGGCCCTGGCCGCGCTGCGCGCCCACGGGGGCTAGGAGCCGGCCGACCGACGGGCCGACCGGAGTGGCTGGTCGCTGATCGCCTTCCCTCCCCGCGCCGCGCCGCCGTCCTTCGTCGGGGACGCGGCTCCACGGTCTCCGCCGCGGCAGTCGCAGCCTGCCGCGGCACCCCGCCCCGTCCCGCCGTACTCGCCTTCGTCGACGGGCGGCCCTGGCGTGTCCTGACGTGATCCGGTGGACCGGCCCTGGGCGCCCCCGGGGCGCCGCGGGCCGCCCTGCGGGAAGCGGAGCCGCCCGCGTTCGATGCGGTGGGACACTCGCGTTCGATGTGGTGGGACACCCGCGTTTGATGCGGTGGGACAATCGGATCATCCTGGATGACATGGAGCATGTCGCCGCCGTGGCGATCGTCGACGTCCGGGGTGTGGTGACCGCTTGGAGTGAGGGTGCCCGCGCGCTGACCGGCCATGCCGCCGAGGAGGTCGTTGGCCGTCGGGCGCGCGATCTGCTCGCGCGGGACGTCCAGGCCGGTTCCCCGCCCCAGCTGACCGGCACCGCCCTGCTGCGGCACCGCGACGGCTCCGCCGTCCCCCTCGACCTCACGGCCTGCCCCGTGCTCGGTACGGACGGCACACCCGGCGCGTACGTGATCACCGCCGAGCGCTCCGGCGGACCGGGGGCCGGCCTCGCGGAGCAGGCCTTCCAGCAGGCGTCCATGTCGATGTCGATCTTCGACACCGAGCAGCGCTACCTCCGCGTCAACGAGGTGGCCTGCCAGGTGATGGGTGTGCCCGAGGAGGCCCTGCTCGGCCGGCACCTCCTGGAGACCGTGGAGGACGCCGAGCAGCACCAGGGATTCCTGGACCATCTGCGCCAGGTCGTCGAGACGGGGCTGCCCGTCCGCTACCAGAGCTTCGCGGGGGCGCCCGCGCTGGAGCGTGAGCATGCCTGGAGCATCGAGATGTGGCCCGTACGGGACCCCGCCGAGGAGCTGACCGGGGTCGCGCTAGTGGCACTCGAAAGCACCGAGCAGTACTGGGCCCAGCGGCGGCTGACGCTCCTGAACGAGGCGGCGGCCGGCATCGGCACCAGCCTGGACGTGGTGCGCACCGCCGACGAACTGGTCGAGCTCCTGGTCCCGAAGTACGCCGACTTCGCCAACGTGGACCTGCTCGAATGGGTCCTCGGCGCGGACGAGCCGCCGCGGGAGCCGGACGCGGAGGACATCGTGCTGCGCCGGGTCGCCCACCGTTCGATCAACGACGGCACACCCGAGTCGGCCGTGCACCTCGGCGAGGCGGAGGCCTACCCGCCGACCTGCCTGCCGGCGCGGGCCCTGCGGGAGGGGCGGGCGGTGCTCGGTCAGGCGGGCGAGCCGGAGTTCCTGAGCTGGCTGGAGCAGCGCAATACCCGCTCACCCGCGGGACGCCCCTTCCGCAGGGGCGCCCACTCGATGCTCGCGGTGCCGTTGCGGGCCCGCGGCACCACGCTGGGCGTCGCCGTGGGTGTCCGGGTGGCCCACCCGGACCAGTACGCGGCCGACGACATCGTGTTCGCCGAGGAACTGGCCAGCCGTGCCGCCGTCTGCATCGACAACGCCCGCCGCTTCGCCCGCGAACGGGCGACCGCGCTCGCGCTCCAGCACAGCCTGCTGCCCCGCGGACTGCCCGGACAGGCGGCGGTCGAGGTGGCCCACCGCTATCTGCCCAGTGGGTCGATCGCGGGTGTCGGCGGCGACTGGTTCGACGTGATCCCGCTGTCCGGCAGCCGGGTCGCCCTCGTCGTCGGCGACGTCGTGGGACACGGCATCCCGTCCTCGGCGACGATGGGACGGCTGTGCATGGCCGTACGCACCCTCGCCGACGTCGACCTCCCGCCGGACGAGCTCCTCACCCATCTCGACGACCTGGTCACCCACCTGGCCACCGACGACGCGGACGACGATGTCGCCGAGCTCGGCGCCACCTGCCTCTACGCCGTCTACGACCCCGTCACGCGCCACCTCACCCTGGCCTCCGCCGGTCACCCGGCCCCCGCCGTCGTCCTGCCCGACGGCACCGCCCAGCTCATCGAGACGGCCCCCGGGCCCCCGCTCGGCGTCGGCGGCCTGCCCTTCGAGGCGACCGAGCTGGAGCTGCCCGAGGGCACGGTCGTGGCCCTCTACACGGACGGTCTGATCGAGGACCGCGACCGTGACATCGACAGCGTCACCACCGAGCTGTGCCACGCGCTGACCGCGCGTACCGACACCCTGGACACGCTCTGCGACACCGTCCTCAAGGCCGTGCTGTCGGAGGAACCGAGCGACGACGTGGCCCTGCTGCTGGCCCGCACCCGCGCCCTGGGCGCGGACCGGGTCGCCACCTGGGACGTCCCGACGGACCCGGCGCAGGTGGCCGTCACCCGGCAGGACGTCGCCGAGCAGCTCGCCGCCTGGGGCCTGGAGGAGACCGCGTTCGTCACCGAACTCGTCGTCAGCGAGCTCGTCACCAACGCCATCCGGTACGGCGAACCGCCCATCCAGCTACGGCTGATCCGTGACCGTGCCCTCATCTGCGAGGTCTCCGACGGCAGTTCCACCTCCCCGCATCTGCGCCGCGCCCACGCCTTCGACGAGGGTGGGCGAGGTCTGCTGCTGGTCGCCCAGCTCACTCAGCGCTGGGGAAGCCGGCAGACCGGCAGCGGCAAGATCATCTGGGCCGAGCAGCCGCTGCCGCCGGAGTGATCACTCGAAGGGGCAGCCCGGGTTCGGCGCGTCCTCGGCGAACGGCGCCCCGTGCGGCAGCACGTAGAGCACGTCGAGCACGACCGGCGTGTCACCGAGGTTGCGGCCGATGTGCACGTTGCCGGACCCGGCCGGCTCCTGGATGGCGCTGCCCGTGCGATAGACACCGTCGGACGCGCAACCGGAGTCGAAGTGACTGAGCGTGCCCTGCCGCACGAAGGCGTAGAGCGGGCCGTCGTGGTAATGCCAGCCGGTGGCCTGGCCGGGCGGAATGGTGATCTCCCTGAGGACGTAGTCGGTGCCCGCGACGGTCTTCCGGGCGATCAGCCGGGCCGCGACCCCGGGGCCGGCCGGGGTGGCGTGGGCGGTGGCGCAGGCGAGCACGGTCGTGGCGGCGACCGCTCCGGTCACGAGGGTGCGGAGCAGGGTGCGCATGGGGAAGGCCTCCTGGGGTGCACGGCGGGCGACGGGCATGTCGCTGTGAACATACGTGCGAGGAAGGCCGGTCGGGGACGGATTCCGCTGATCTCCGTCGGTCGTGTCGGGGCGGTGGCCGCGAGCGGTTCCCGGACCCGTCCGCCCAGGGTCCGGGAACCGCTCGTGCCGGGCTCGGAGTCGGAGCTCCGGGCCCGGCGCGGAGTCAGAACTCCTCGTGCGCTTCCGGGTCCCCGCCCAGTCGCCGGTGCGGGCGGTCGGCGACGGTCGCCATCTGGGCCTGGTCGAGCGCGAAACCGAAGACGTCCAGGTTCTCGCCCTGGCGTTCGGGGCTGGCCGACTTGGGGATGGGGATCGCGCCGAGCTGGGTGTGCCAGCGCAGCACGACCTGTGCCGGGGTCACCCCGAGGGCCTTGGAGACCTCGACGATCGCGGGGTCGTCCAGCAGGTGAGGGCCGCGGCCCAGCGGACTCCAGCTCTCGGTGCGGATGCCCTTGCGCTCGTGGAAGGCGCGCAGGTCGTCCTGCGGGAACAGCGGATGCAGCTCGATCTGGTTGACGGCCGGGAGCACCCCGGTCCGCTCCTCGATGCGCTCGATGTGCTCGGCCGTGAAGTTGGAGACGCCGATCGAGCGGACCAGCCCCTCCTCACGCAGTTTGATCATGGCGCGCCAGGAGTCGACGTACGCGCCGACGCGGGGCAGCGGCCAGTGGATGAGGTACAGGTCCACATAGTCCAGCCCGAGGCGGGCGCGGGACTCCTCGAAAGAGGCGAGCGTCTCCTCGTAGCCGTGGTGCCGTCCCGGGAGCTTCGTCGTGACGACGATCTCCTCCCGCGGAATGCCGCCGGCCGCCACACCGCGGCCGACCCCGGTCTCGTTGCGGTAGTTCGTGGCCGTGTCGAAGAGCCGGTAGCCCAGCTCCAGCGCGTCCACCACCGCCCGCTCCGCCTGCGCGTCGTCCATCGGCCAGGTGCCCAGACCGAGGGCCGGGATCGTCCTGCCGTCGTTGAGTTCGTGCGTCGGAATGCTGATCACCGTCGGACCTTCCCTTGAGTGCGTTCCGCGTCCAGCCTCGTGGACAGGGGCAGGAATGATCAACCGGGCGGACGGCGGACGGCGGACGGGGACGGGCGGTGCCCCGAACAGGCCGGCGACGACGACGCTCGCCCGGCGCGGCGTTCGCTGTCAGGCTCTGACCCGTAGGTGAAGTCGACGAACAGCGGAGTGCGTATGACGACGGACAGCCGTACGGCGGACGAGGCGATGCGGCGTGCCGGGGTGGTGGTGACACCGGTCGCCGGGCACATCGGGGCCGAGATCGAGGGCGTCGACCTGGCGGCCGGCCTGGACGACGTGCAGGTGGCCGTGATCCGGGCGGCGGTGCTGCGGTGGAAGGTGGTGTTCTTCCGGGGGCAGCGGCTCGACCACGCCGGGCACGTGGCGTTCGCGCGCCGGTTCGGCGAGCCGGTCGTACCGGGCAGGCGGGGCGGCGCCTCACCTCCCGACTTCCCCGAGATCGAGACGACCGCCGACCGGCTGGAACTGGGCGGACGGTTCGGGATGGAGCACCAGGAGTGGCTGGAACGCCGTCGGCACACCCTGCTGCGCGGCTGGCACTGCGACCACGGCGCCCGCGTCGACCCGCCGGCCGCGTCGATCCTGCGCGCGGAGACCGTGCCGCCCTACGGCGGCGACACCACCTGGTCCAACCTCGCGGCCGCGTACGCCGGACTGTCCGCGCCGGTGCGGGCGTTCGTGGACGGCCTGCGGGCCGAGCACCGGCTCGGCGTCGGCTACCAGCCGCGTCCGGGCGACGACGCGTACGTCCGGCACCTGCTGGACCATCAGGTCGCCTCCGTGCACCCGCTGGTGCGCGTCCACCCGGAGACGGGCGAGCGGGTGCTGTACGTCAACGGCTACTACGTCGAGCAGATCGCCGACGTGTCCCGCGCGGAGAGCCGGGCGCTGCTGGACATGCTCCTCGAACAGGCGGTCCGGCCCGAGTACACCGTCCGCTTCCGCTGGGAGCAGGGCAGCGTGGCCTTCTGGGACAACAGGGCCACGATCCATCTGGCACCCGGTGACAACGCCCACCTCGGCTTCCCCCGGACCATGCACCGGGTGATGCTCACCGGTGACGTGCCGGTCGGCGTGGACGGCAGGCCGTCGCAGCCGGTCGTCGGGACCGAGGCGGGACGCTGGTGACTCAGCCGGTGGGTCCGGTGGGTCCGGTGGGTCCGGTGGGTCCGGTGGGTCCGGCGGCGTCGGTGGCGGGGCGGCCGAGCGCGGGGCCGAGCCGGGTCGCGATGTCGGTGAGGATCTGCGTGTAGTCCTCGTGCTCGAAGGTGAACGGCAGCGCGAACGCCACCTCGTCGACCTCACGGAACGCGGCGTGCGCGTGCAGGCGTTCGGCGATCTCCTCGGAGGTGCCGACCAGGTCCGGCGCGAACAGCAGACGCGCCGGACCCTGGGGCGCGGTCGTGCGAGGGGTGCGGGTCGCCGCGAACTCCTCGTACTTCGCGCGCTGTTCGGGGGTGGCGGAGTCGGTGGGGATGACCACCAGGCCCTGCGAGACCCGGGCGGCCTCGCCGTCGGGGTGGGCGGCCCGGAAGGCGCGGATGTGGGACAGCTGGATCTCCGCGAAGTCACCGGGCTCGTCCGGGTCGTCCGGCGCCTTGACGACGCTGCTCGTCAGGAGGTTCATGCCGTGCTCGCCGGCCCAGCGCGCCGAGCGCGTGCTGCCGCCGCCGTACCACAGGCGGCGGCCCAGCCCGGGGGACTGCGGCTGCACCCGGTCGGAGAACACCTCGAAACCCTCGGCGCCGCTGAAGTCCGTGACGGGCTTGCCGCGCACGTGGTCCAGCAGCCGTTCCACCCGGTCGTAGCCGAAGTCCTCGGCGTCCGCGGTGTCCGGGTACAGCGCCCCCTTGACCTGGTCGTAGTGCATCGGCGGGCCGACGCTGACCCCCGGGTTGAGGCGGCCCCCGGACAGGATGTCGACCGTCGCCAGGTCCTCCGCGAGGCGCAGCGGGTTCTCCCAGCCCAACGGGATGACCGCCGTGCCCAGTTCGATCCGGCTGGTGCGCTGCGAGGCCGCCGCCAGGACGGCGACGGGGGAGGAGATGCCGTACTGGAGATGGCGGTGGCGGACCCACGCGCTGTCGAAGCCGAGCCGCTCGCCCAGCTCGATGATCTCCAGCGTGGACTCGTGTCCCCGGCGCGGGTCCGCCTCGTCGAACAGTCCGATGGTGAGGAAGCCCAGTTTGCGCAACGGGCGTGAGATGGGCGGCATGGGTTCCTCCGTCGTCCACGGCCCGGCGGGCCGTACCCCGGTCGTCTTCTCGCTCTGCCTCTTGATTGTCGCAGGTGGTCGCCGCGGCGGCCGCTCAGGCCAGCGGGATGACGACCTCGTCCTCCACCGGCGGGTCGGCCTCCTGGGCGAGGTTGCCGGTGGCCGCGAAGCAGCGCAGCCGGACCGTGTCCGGGGTGACGTCCAGCCGCAGGAAGCACTTGAAGAAGGGCGGGCTGTACGTCGCCGAGCCCGGCGAGAACAGCTGGGTGTAGATCTTGCGTACGGGCAGGCGGAAGCGGGAGGGCCGGCCGGGGTCGCCGCCCGCGCCCAGGAGAGTCGCGACGAGGCGGACACGCCGGGTGACCGGGACGGACGGGTCACCGCCACGGACCGGGGCGATGCCGAGCCGTTCGGCGAGCACGGCGGTCGCCTCGGCCTCGGTGAGGGTGAAGAAGCGGCGCAGGCGCAGGCGGCGGCCGTAGAGGCGGCTGTAGAAGGCGAGGGAGTCTCCGCGCAACGGATAACAGCGGAAGTCCCGCTCGCCGACGTTCGCGACGCGGACGCGCGGAATGGTGTGCGTGGCGTGCATGAACGCCCCGCCGCCGCCCGAGACCACGTACTGGACGGTCCGGCCGTCCACGTCCACCGGATAGCGCTGGTAGTTGTGGATGTCGCCGCCTATCGCCGCCACGTAGTGGTGGCCGGGGTCACGGACCACGTCGTCGACCGTGCCGCCGCCCTCGATCGGGCAGGGGTGGTGCTCGCCGTCCACGTAGAGGGGTGAGCCCGTGACGAGGATCTTCGGGCGGGGCCCCTGGGACACCTCGCGCAGCCACGCGCCCTGCTCGGCGTCGATGCCGCCCAGCAGACCGGTGTCGATGCCTACGATCCGTACCGGTCCGGCGTCGATCGCCCAGTACGGGCCGGGCTGGACGGATTGTTGACCGGGCGAAGACCGCAACTTCCGTGCCTCGTCGAGGTGTTGACCGTCTCCCGGACGCGGCCGGTGCCACAGCAGGTGGCGCAGCCAGGCCCGGGTGAGCGGGCGTGGCGCGGGCTCGGCGGCCAGCGGCGGGGCGTCGTCGCAGAAGACGCGCATGAACGCGCCGAGATCCTCGTACCAGTCGTGGTTGCCCGGTATCGCGTAGATGGGCGCGCGATAGTCCTGGTACGGCCGGAAGAACTTGTCGCCGTAGTCGTCGGCGCTGCCCACCGGATAGATCACATCGCTGGTCAGGACGGTGAACCGGGTGTCCTCACCGGCCTTCAGGAAGCCTGGCACGACGGCGTACTGGGACGCGTCGCCCTCGCCGGTGTCACCGATCACCATGAAGGAGAACCGCTCCGGGTCGTCGCGCCGGATCACCTTGTCGGCGGGCGCCCCGGCCGCCGCCCGCTGGGCCGCCCAGCGGCCGCGGGTGCGCCCTGTCGGATCGCCGAACCAGGAGGCCAGGATGCCGTTGCGGGCGGCCCACAGTGTCCTGGGGTTCAGCCACGACAGCTTCTCGACCTCCGTCGGCATGAGCTGCTGGTACGCACCGCGCTCGGCGGCGCCCCAGCCCGCGCCCTCGGCTGTGTCGCGTGAGGAGTCAGACATCGGTGCACCGTAGCAACGATCTCCGCGCGGCCTGTCGGCGGGCCGCTCCGTCGCACGGCCCGGACGTACGACGTCCGACCGGCCGGACGCTTCCGGCAAGTGCGCAGAAGAGGGGGGTAGTTGAGGCCGACGGCGCCCGGCGTGCACGGCACCGCCGCGCGACGCCGGCCCGGTCTCCCGGCCACGCCTCAGGGCAAGCCCTCCGGCCCGGCGGCGGGGCGGACCGACGCATGTCCGCGCCCGCGCCGGGCCGTTCCGTCTCCGCGCTCACACCGCACGTTCCATCTCGGCCCCTACGCCCGGCTGTTGCGGGTCCGTTCCCGGTCGGGCCTCTCGCGTGGGCTTCCGGCCGGGTGGGCGGCGGTCCGTGACCGGGGCTGTCCGTCGCTCACCGCGGCGGCCGTCCGTGCCCAGCCGGCGCGCTGCGGGCCGGTCGCGGTCGAGGCTCGCGGGGGAGCGGGGGCGCGGTTCCACTCGCCCTCGCCGAGGACGAGGAGCGGGTCGAACATCACCACCACCGCGGCCAGCAGCAGGAAGATGACCGGCCCGATGAGCATCGGCAGCAGCAGCGAGGTGGCCGCGTCACCGCCGCGGGCGTCCGTCGTGCCGTGCAGATGGACGCTGACGGAGGCCATGGCCGTGTAGTGCATGCCGGACACGGCCACGCCCATGACCAGGCTGGCCCCGAGGCTGGCCAGGAAGCCGCGGATCGTGACGGCGGCCCACAGGGCGGCGGTCGCGGCGGCGATCGCGATGAGTACGGAGAGGGCGACGGTCCACGAGGCGTACCGGATCGTCCCGTTGACGTGGATCGCCGCCATGCCCAGATAGTGCATCGCGGCGACACCGAGCCCGGTGACGACCCCGGCGACGGCCAGCGCGAGGCCGCTCGCGCCCCGGTGGCCGACGATGAACACCCCTACACCGACCACCACGACGGCCACGACGAGGCTCAGCACGGTGAGCGGGACGTCGTATCCGATCCGGGTCTCCTCGACCTGGAATCCGATCATCGCGATGAAGTGCATCGTCCAGATGCCGCAGCCGATCGACGCGGCCCCGAGCGCCAGCCAGCCCGACTTCCACGACGGTGTGTCGAGCAGTGACCGCACGGTGCAACGCAACCCCAGCGCCCCGCCCAGACAGGCCATCAAGTAGGCGGCGACCGGGGTCACGACCCCGTAGCGGAAACCGTCGATCGTCCCTTGCATTCTGCCAACTCCCCCCAGAGTAAAGGCTGTTGTGGAGGAACATTGCTGGGTGAAGGCCGGGTGGGGCAATGCCTCGTCTCGAGTCTTCGGTCAACTCTTGACTACTTTTCCTTCACTCGTGTCACCAACGGCTGAATTCCGGTCAACATCCTCCGGGATCTGGGCCGGTACATGCAGGGGTCACGTGTACAGAGGGATAACCCTCGATTGCCCCGGACGTGGCTGACATGGCTCGGTCAAGCCTGTCATTCTCGCCCCTGTCGCTGCACACAACCGGCACTCCCCCTTCACGCAGCAACGGTCCCGCACAGCTCGGCTCGTCCCGGACAGCACACCCGTCTGCCCGGTCTGTCATCGGCCGCACCCCGCGGTCGCAGCAGTAGGAGAACGAGTGAGACGCATCCCCCGCAAGCGGACCGCGGTAGGAGCAGCCCTGCTCTCCACCGCCGCCTTCCTCGCCGTCGGCATCCCGTCCGTTCCGGCGTCGGCACAGCCTGCTTCCCCCCACCCCAGCCCCCTGCGCGCCGGGGGCCTGCCGGCCGATCTCACCCCGGCCCAGCACACGGCGCTCATCAAGAGCGCCGCGCAGCGGACCACCGTGACCGCGCAGAGCCTCGGCCTCGGTGCCAAGGAGAAGCTCGTCGTCAAGGACGTCGTCAAGGACAACGACGGCACCGTCCACACGCGGTACGAGCGCACCTACGACGGTCTCCCGGTCCTCGGCGGCGACCTCGTCGTGCACACACCGCCGGCCTCGCAGGGCTCCGGCACGGTCAGCACCACCTTCAACACCCAGCGCGCCGTGAAGGTGGCCTCGACCAGCGCGACCTTCACCAAGGCGGCGGCCGAGACCAAGGCCCTGAAGGCGGCCAGGTCCCTCGACGCGCAGCAGCCCGCCGCGGACAGCGCCCGCAAGGTGATCTGGGCCGCCGAAGGCACCCCGAAACTTGCCTGGGAGACCGTGGTCAGCGGACTCCAGGACGACGGCACGCCCAGCCGGCTGCACGTCGTCACCGACGCCACCACCGGCGCGGAGCTCGGCCGCTTCCAGGACATCAAGACCGGTACGGGCAACACCCAGTACAGCGGTTCGGTCACCCTGAACACCACGCTGTCGGGCTCGACGTACCAGCTGTACGACACGACCCGCGGCGGGCACAAGACGTACAGCCTCAACAACGGCACCTCGGGCACCGGCACGCTGATGACGGACGCCGACGACGTCTGGGGCACCGGCGCCGGTTCCAACACCCAGACCGCCGGCGCGGACGCCGCCTACGGCGCCCAGACGACCTGGGACTTTTACAAGAACACCTTCGGCCGCAGCGGCATCAAGAACGACGGCGTCGCCGCCTACTCCCGCGTCCACTACAGCTCGGCGTACGTCAACGCCTTCTGGGACGACAGCTGCTTCTGCATGACCTACGGCGACGGCTCCGGCGGCACCCACGCGCTGACCTCGCTCGACGTCGCGGGCCACGAGATGAGCCACGGCGTCACCTCCAACACCGCCGGCCTGAACTACACGGGTGAGTCCGGCGGTCTGAACGAGGCCACCTCCGACATCTTCGGCACCGGCGTGGAGTTCTACGCCAACAACAGCAGCGACGTCGGCGACTACCTCATCGGCGAGAAGATCAACATCAACGGCAACGGTACGCCGCTGCGTTACATGGACGAGCCTGACAAGGACGGCGGCTCCGCCGACAGCTGGTACTCCGGCGTCGGCAACCTGGACGTCCACTACTCCTCGGGCCCGGCGAACCACATGTTCTACCTGCTCTCCGAGGGCAGCGGCACCAAGACCATCAACGGCGTCACCTACAACAGTCCGACCTCCGACGGTGTCGCCGTCGCGGGTATCGGCCGGGCCGCCGCGCTCCAGATCTGGTACAAGGCGCTGACGACGTACATGACGTCCAGCACCAACTACGCCGCCGCCCGCACCGCCGCCCTGAACGCCGCGACGGCGCTGTACGGCGCGAGCTCCACCCAGTACGCGGGTGTGGCGAACGCCTTCGCCGGCATCAACGTCGGCAGCCACGTCACCCCGCCGACCAGCGGTGTGACCGTCACCAACCCGGGCAGCCGGACCTCCACCGTCGGCACCGCGGTGACCCTCCAGATCTCGGCCAGCAGCACCAACGCCGGCGCCCTGACGTACGCCGCGAGCGGTCTGCCCGCCGGGCTGTCGATCAACAGCTCCACCGGCGCGATCACCGGTACCCCGACCACCGCCGGGACGTACAGCACCACGGTGACCGTCACCGACAGCACCGGGGCGACCGGTACGGCGACCTTCACCTGGACCGTCAACCCCGCCGGCGGCGGCACCTGCACCCCGGCGCAGCTGCTCGGCAACGCCGGCTTCGAGTCCGGCAACACCACCTGGACCGCGACCAGCGGAGTCATCACCAACTCCAGCAGCCAGGCGGCCCACGGCGGTTCGTACAAGGCCTGGCTGGACGGCTACGGCGCCACGCACACCGACACGCTGACGCAGTCGGTGTCCATCCCCAGCGGCTGCAAGGCCTCCTTCACCTTCTACCTGCACATCGACTCCGCGGAGACCACCACCAGCACGCAGTACGACAAGCTGACGGTCACCGCCGGTTCGACCACGCTGGCGACGTACTCCAACCTCAACAAGGCCACGGGGTACACCCAGAAGACGTTCGACCTGTCCTCGTTCGCCGGCACCACCGTCACCCTCAAGTTCAGCGGTGTCGAGGACTCCTCCCTCCAGACCAGCTTCGTCGTGGATGACACCGCCGTGACGACCAGCTGACCGCTCCCCGCGCGAACGGCGTCCCGCACCCGGGCTCCCTCCGGGTGCGGGACGCCGTCGTTGTTCAGCTCAGCGGGTCCAGGGTCAGGTAGGCCTGCTGCGGGTTGCCGTCGTGGACCAGCGACTCCTGGTTGCCGACGTCGTCGAAGGCGAAGGCGTACGCCTTGCCGTCGGCCATCTGGGCGTGGATGGCACGGGCGTAGTGGTTGGTCACGGCGTCCCGGTAGAAGTTCGCCGTCGTGGTGTCCGGCTGGTTCGGATTGACCAGCAGGGTCGAGCGGTTGAAGCCCGCGCACAGCGTGCGCGAGATCGGGCCGCGCACCAGGTCGTTGGGGGCGTCCAGCAGCCTGTGGCAGCCGAAGACGCTGGACGCGTCGGGCTTCTGGAAGCTGGTGACGACCGCGCCGGAGGTGTTCGTGAAGTTCATGACGTTGCCCGACACCCGCCCGAAGTAGCGGGTGTTCGGCTGGTCGGTGAACGGTGTCACCGTGAGTGTCGCCGTCGTGTACTTCTGCCAGACCCGGTTGATGTAGTCGTCCAGCACGGACGCCGGAAGCGCTCCGGTCTCCAGTCCGTATCCGGGGGACAGGGCCCGCAGGACGGTCCCGTCGGACCGTGTCTGGATCAGGCCGGCCCAGCCGCCGGGCTGGGCCCGCAGGGTGTTGAACACCCCGGTGTAGCCGCCGGACTTGAGGTGTCCGGTGGTGACGGTGCTGCCGTCGGCCCGCTGGACGCCGACCGCGTACGGCGCCGAGAACATGTCGACCTGGGTGCTGTTGAGCCACAGGCCGGAGTCGTTGAGTGTGTACTCCGACCAGTTGAAGAGGATGGGGCGGTTGGGGTCGGTGGGGTTCTGCACGGCCGGTTGTACCAGTCCACCGGTCGTGAGCCGGAACACGAGTTTCTGTCCGTAGGAGAAGTAGATCCGGCCCGAGAACTTCGGGATCCGGATGGTCTTCGACTGCCCGGCCGCCGGACCCGTGATGGACGCGTCGGGCGCGGGGGTCGGCGGATTGCCACCGGCCGGCCAGGCGTGGAACGTGCCGTTCGCGTCCGCCCAGCCCTGCTGGCCGGTCGTCAGCAGGGTGCCGAGGTTGTACACGTAGACCGGCTCGCCGCGGCCGGAGTTGTTGGTCACCTTGAGCGGGATCGTGGCGGGCACCGCGGCCTCGGCCGGCGCGCCGAGCGTGAGCAGTGCGCCGACGAGAGCGGCCACCGCGGCCGCCGCGCCCCATCGGGACATGAGCCTTTCGAACACTCTCCACCTCCGTGCGGGTACAGCTGTGGGGTTGGTCCGTACCTATTCCTGAGAGCGCTCTCAAAGTTGCACCCGGTCGCGTTCATGTCAATACGAAGAACGTGGTGGGCGAGTGCCGCATCGGGCGGGATGGGCCGACCGGCGGGATGGGCCGGCGGGCGCCGCGGCGGTCCGGGCGCCTGCCGGGATCAGAAGGTGCGCGCCAGCAGATCCAGCAGCGCTTCCCAGTGCCGCTCGTCGCCCTCCTTCTGGTACGAGGAGGTGTCGGCCTGGGTGTAACCGTGGTGAGCGCCGGGGTAGACCTCGCAGCGGTGGCGCACACCGGCCGCGGTCAGCGCGTCCTCCAGCCGCCGCATCTGCTCCTCGGGCAGGGACGGGTCGTCGTCCGCATGGCCGAAGTACAGCTCGGCGGTGACGTGTTCGGCCGCCAGGTGCGGGCTGTCGGGCGCGTCGGTCGCCAACTGGCCGCCGTGGAAGCCGGCCGCGGCCGCCACCCGGTCCGGGTAGGCGCCGGCGGTGCGCAGCGCCAGCCGGGCGCCCATGCAGTAGCCGGTGACCGCGACCGGCCCGTCGGCCACCAGCGGGCTGTCGGCCAGCCACCGCAGATAGGCGCCCGCGTCCCGCACGGCGAGCTCCGGGGTCAGGGACTGCAGGACCGGGGCGATCTGCTCCCAGATCTCGGGCCGCGCCGAAGGGTCGATGAACTCGGGGAGGTCGAAGACGGGCGTCCGCCCGTGCCGGTAGAAGACGTTGGGCACCAGGACCGTGTAGCCGGCCGCCGCGAGCCGGTCGGCCATCGACCTCAGGTGCGGGCGGATCCCGAAGGCGTCCTGGTAGAACAGCACCCCCGGGTGGGGGAGTTCGTCAGCGGGGCGGGCCACGTAGGCGTCGGCGGTGCCGTCCTCGGTGGTGATGTCCACGACGGTGCCCTGTACGGAGGTCATGGCGGGTTGCCTCTCTGTGCGGTCGACGACGAGCGGACGTCGGCCCGGCGCGCCGGGCCGCGATCATGGTCGCACGCGTCGCCCGCCCGGTCGGGAACCGCCCTGGCGGCGGGCGACGGCGTGCGCGGCCTCACTCGAAGCGCGTGATGTCACCGGCCCCGCGCCGTACGATCTCCGCCTCGCCGCTGGAGAAGTCGACGACCGTCGTCGGCTCGGTGCCGCAGTCGCCGGAGTCCACCACGCCGTCCAGCACATGATCGAGCCGGTCCTTGATCTCCCAGCCCTGCGTCAGCGGTTCCTCCTCGTCCGGCAGCAGCAGCGTGCTGGACAGCAGCGGCTCGCCGAGCTCGGCGAGCAGGGCCTGGGTGACGACGTGGTCGGGGATGCGCACGCCGACCGTCTTCTTCTTCGGATGCTGCAACATGCGGGGCACCTCCTTCGTCGCCGGGAGGATGAAGGTGTAACTGCCCGGGGTCGACGCCTTGACCGCC
The DNA here is from genome assembly GCF_053593435.1 of Streptomyces sp. NPDC002306. Classification (NCBI taxonomy): domain Bacteria; kingdom Bacillati; phylum Actinomycetota; class Actinomycetes; order Kitasatosporales; family Streptomycetaceae; genus Streptomyces; species Streptomyces sp. NPDC002306. The sequence continues at coordinate 404,083 of NZ_JBSFCK010000004.1, read as the reverse complement.
CGGAACACGTCGTTGTCCACCCGGACGAACTGACCGAGCTGCGCGAAGTCCTGGCACACGAGCGTGAAGTGGTGCCGGTCGTCCAGGTGACGGATGGACCGGATGCGCTCGATGCCGTCGCGGCTGCCCAGCCGGCAGCCGAGCGCGTAGCAGGAGTCGGTCGGATACGCGATCAGCGCGCCCGCGCGGACGCTCTCGGCGACCTGGGCGATGGTGCGCGGCTGCGGGTTCTCGGGGTGCACGTCGTAGTACTTCGCCATTGGACGAGCTTATGCCGACGCGGGCGGCGGCGCCGCGTCGACGTCCGTCGCCCCCGGTGGCGTACTCACTCCGCTGCCACAGGTGTGAAGAGATGCCCGGTGGGCCACCGGCACGGGCGGAGCCGTCCAGTCCGCTGTGAGGTAACGTCCCCGACCAGGAAAGCGGAGGTCACGGGCGGGAAGGCGGCGAGGCAGGCATGACGGGCGGCGACACCTCGACCTGGGCCGAGGAGCTCCTCGGCCATCTGCGCCCCGCCGGGCGCGACGTCCGCAAGGTCGTCGCCTGGCTCGCCGAGGCGGTGGACGCGACCGTGTCCTTGCGGGACGACACCGGCACGCTCCTCGCCGGGCCGCCCACCGCCCTCGACGGGTCCCCGGCCGCCGACATCGTCGCCGGGCGCCTCGCCTCCGCCGCCTGGCAGGTCCAGGGCCGCCATCTGCGGCTCGTCAGGGTCGAACTCCAGCGCCGGACGTCGGTCGGCCTGCTGACGGTGGAGCGCGCCGCCCCCTTCGACCGCCGCGCCTCCGACATCGTCACCCACACCGCGGCCGTCCTCGAAGTCCTGCTCCGGGCCCGCGAGACGACCACGACGGGACGGCGGCTCAAGCGCGCCGCCGCCGATCTGCGGCTGGCCATCCTGCAACTGCTCATGGTGGAGGACATCGTCTCGGCGCGCCGGGTCGCCTCGGGACTCTGGCCCGGCCTGCTCGACACCGACAGCGCCAGCGTCTACGTCGTCGAGGGCTGCCCCGAGGAACGCGACGAACTCGCCGAGCGATGCCTCGACGTGACCGCGGAGGCGGCCCTGGTCGTCCGCTGTCCCGCCGTCGACGCCCACCTCATCGTCGTCACACCCCAGGAGGGCACGGGCGCGGAACTGCGGGCGCTCGTCATCGGCCGCCCCGGCACCTACCTCGGCGGCAGCACCCGGCAGAGCCTCGCGCACACCGCGACCGCCTACGGCCAGGCCGTCAGCGCCCTCGCCGTGGCCCGCTTCCGCCCGGACAAGGCGGCGGTGTACGCCGAACGCACCCACCCCGAACGACTCATGGACCCGGCCGCCCTGCGCACCTGGACGTCGGCACTGCTGCGGCCGCTCGACGCGCTGCCCCACCACACCCGCGCGGAACTGCTCGCCACCACCCGGCTCGGCCTGGAGTTCACGGCCGTCAGCGCAGCCAAGATCCTCGGCGTCAGCCGCAACACCGTCCGCGCCCGGATGGAACGCGTGGAAGCCCTGCTGGGCACCGACCTCTCCGCGCTCACCGTACGGGCCGCCGTCCATCTGGCGCTGAACACCCAGGTCGGCCTGCCCGCCGACGGCACCACCGCGCGCGCGGCCCGCACCGGCCTGCGGGACCTGCTCGCCGGGCCCCCGCTGGGCGCGTGGGCGCACGACCTCCTGGGCCGGCTGAACACCGATCCGCGCGACCTGCGCCGCACCCTGCGTGCCTGGCTGGCCGCCGGGGGCAACGCCGAACGGGCCGCGCAGCTCGTCGGCGTCCACCCACAGACGGTCCGGGACCACGTCCGCAGCGCCGAACCCGTCCTCGAACGCAGGCTGTTGACCGGGGGAAGTGACCTGTACGAGGTCGTGCTGGCCCACCTGGCGACCGGAGACCTCGAACGGCCGGCCCTGGATCCTGCCCATCGGCCGGACAAAGAGGAGCATCCGGACTCACCTGTGCACGAGTGAGCCCCGAAGGCCGCGCACCGGGCACGGGCGCGATTCACAACCGGCCCGCCGTCCACATAGGTTCGGGGGACCGCCGGGGCACGACCGGAACGGGGGACCGGTCGCGCCCCGGCGCGCGTCTCAGCCGCGCAGCCGGACCGGGATCTCCTGCCAGCCGAAGGCGATGAAGGACGGCACCTGGCGCAGTTCGTCGGCGTCGACGGCGAGCGCCAGGCCGGGGAAACGGTCGAACAGCGCGGGCAGCGCGGTCATCGCCTCCATCCGGGCCAGCGGCGCGCCGATGCACCGGTGCACGCCGACACCGAACGCCAGATGGTCGTCGGCCCCGCGCGCCGCGTCGAAGCTGCCCGCGTCCGGCCCGTAGTGCGTGGGGTCCAGGCCCGCCGCCGCGTACGTCGTGATGATCGCGTCCCCGGCCGGGATCGTCACATCGCCGACCTTCAGGTCGTCGACGGCGAACCGCAGCGGCAGCGAGGCGATCGACGGATGCACCCGCAGCGTCTCCTCGACGACCGCGTCCCAGCCGATCTCGCCCGCCCGCACCGCCGCCAGCTGCGCCGGGTCCCTCAGCAGCGCGACGACCGCGTTGCCGACGAGGTTCACGGTCGTCTCGAAACCCGCCCCGATGACCAGCAGCAGGGTGTAGAGCAGTTCCTCGCCGCTGAGCCGGTCACCGTCCTGGTCCCGTACCCGGATCAGCTCGGTGGTCAGGTCGTCACCGGGGTGCTCGCTGCGGTGGGCGATGAGCGAACCCAGTACCGTACCGATCTGCTCCTGGACGAAGGAGGCGTGCTCCGGGGTCGGGTCGGAGGTGTCCATGATGGCCGCGATGAGCCGGCCGGTCGCGTCCTGCAACTCGTCCGGCACACCGAACAGTTCACAGATGATCCGCATCGGCAGCGGGTGGGCGAGACCGTCCTTGACGTCGACGACCGCGCCGTCGGCTCCGGCGAGGTCCAGGGCGTCGAGCAGTTCCGCCGTGATCGCCTCGACCCGCGGCCGCAGCGCCTCGGTGCGCCGGTGGGTGAAGCTCGGTGCCACCAGCTTGCGCAGCCGGGTGTGGTCGCCGCCGTACGTGGAGAGCATGTTGACCACGCCGACCCAGCCCAGGATCCAGCCCCACGAGGGGTGTTCGCCGATCTCGGGCCACAGCCGCCAGTGCAGTCGCGGGTCCCTGCTGACCTGGGGGTCGAGGATCAGTTCCTTGAGGGTGTCGTAGCCGGTGGGCGCCCAGGCGGGGATGCCGCCCGGCAGCTCCACCGGCACGATCGGGCCGAGCGCGCGCAGTCGGGCGCTCTCGGCCGCGATATCGGTGCCGAACGGGTCCAGCGCGATGCGTTCGGTGACGGTCACGACAGGTCTCCTGGCTGGTCGGGGGATCGGGGGCGGAAGCGCACGGGCAGCGATGTCAGTGAGCGGTGGAAGGGGCCGGGCCGCCAGCTGAGTCGTTCGCGGGGCAGCACCGGTTCGATGTCGGGCAGCCATTGGGTGAGCCGTTCGATCGCCTCGGTCACCAGGAGCAGCGTGTGCTGCCTGACCGGACAGGCGTGCGGCCCCGCACCCCAGGACAGGTGCGAGGCGTCGCCGGGATGCCGTTCCTGGGTGACCTCCCGCTCGGCGAAGTGCCCGAGCGCTCCGTACGAGACCACCACCGGCACCGCGGCCCTGATCCACGCCCCGTGGAACGACAGCGGCCGGACGGCGTAGTAGATGCCGTAGTTGGCCAGGGGCGTCTCGTGGTGGAGCACCTCCACCACCGCGTCCGTGACCGGCCGGGCCCCGTCGGTGAGGGTGGAGTAGTAGAGGGGGTTGCCGAGGATCCTGGACAGCGAGTTGGACAGCAGGTTCGAGGTCGGTTCGAAGCCGGCTCCGAGCGTGAGGAACACCTGCCAGGTGACCTCCTCCGGGGTCAGCCCGGCCGGGTGGTCGAGGAGCCTGCTGGGCAGGTCGTCGCCGCGCCGCTCGGCCTTGGCCGCGATGAGCTCCAGTACGTACTGGGCGTACGTGGCCTCGCCCTCGGCGGCCTGGGCGCCGCCCTCCATCATCTTGCCGAGGCCCTCGTTCAGCCGGTCGCCCTGGCTGTCCGGCAGGCCGAAGAGGTTGTTGAGGACCAGCGCCAGCAGCGGCCGCGTGAAGTCCGCCACCAGGTCGGCCTCACCGCGCGGGCCGAAACGGCTCACCAGCACGTGCACCGCGCGGTGCACCCGGGTGCGCAGGTCGTGCGGTTCGACCTCGTCGAAGACGTCGATGAGCGTGGTGCGGTAGCGGATGTGGGCGGCGCCGTCGGAGAACAGCGCGTTGGGCCGCCAGCGCATCATGCCGAGCACGGGCGAGTCGTCGGGAACCGTGTTCTCCCACGGCCTGGGGTCGTGGGAGAAGGCGTCGGTGTCGCGCAGCACCTCCAGCGCGGCCTGCCGATCGGTGACGACGTACGCCGGTACGCCCGGCGCGAGTTCGCCCCAGCCGACCGGCCCCTGGGCGCGCAGGGCGGCGTAGTAGCGGTCGGGGTCCAGGGCGAAGCCGTCCTCCCACAGCCGCACGGGTGCGGAGAGGGCGAAGGTGTGCTCGGCGGCGGAATGGGTGGTCACCGGTTCTCCGGGGGGTCGCGGTCGATGAGGTGCTCGACCAGGGCGAGCAGCGCGTCGATGGAGGAGTTCGCGTCCCGCGCGTCGCACGTCACCATCGGTGTGCTCGGCTCCAGGTCCAGGGCGGCGCGCAGTTGCTCGGGGGTGTGGTGGCGCGGGGCGTCGGGAAAGGTGTTGAAGGCGACCGCGTAGGGCAGTCCGGTCTCCTCCACCAGCCCGAGCACGTCGAACGACGCGTCGATCCGGCGGCTGTCGACCAGCACCAGGGCACCCAGCGCGCCGTACGCGATGTCCTTCCACAGCGACCGGAACCGTTCCTGGCCGGGTGTGCCGAAGAGGTACAGCACGACACCGCCCGGCAGGCTGATCCGGCCGAAGTCGATCGCGACGGTGGTGGTCGCCTTCTCCCGCACCCCGTCGAGGTCGTCCACCTGCGCGGAGGCCTCGGTGAGGTGTTCCTCGGTGTGCAGCGGCCGGATCTCCGACACCGAGTCGATCAGGGTCGTCTTGCCCACCCCGAAGGGTCCCGCGACCAGGATCTTCACCAGGTCGCGGGCGGTGTCGGGGAGGTGGATGCCACTAGTGCTTGAGGGTGCGGAGGCCATCGGCCACTCTCTTCAGCAGGTCGGGGTCGAACCCTTCGGCGGTCGGGATCGGCGCACGGGCGAGTACCAGGTGGCGGTCGACCAGACCGGCCGTCAGGACCCGCACCGCGGAGACCGGCAGCCGTAGCAGCGCGGCCGCCTCCACCACCGTCAGCGCACCACCCTCCAGGGCTTCCAGCAACGACAGTTGAGCTGCCGTCAGATCGCCGGGACGGGGTTCACCGCTTCCGGTGAGCACCGACAGCCGCTCCAGCTGGGGTCGGCTGGGCCGCGCCACCCCGCCGGTCGACAGGTACGCGGGAACCAGGGGACGGCCGCCTGGGCGGCCGGTCATGCCGGTGCGCTGCCGTCGGCTCCCCGGGGCGCGGCGGCCATCGCCTTCTCGCCCAGTCGCGCCACCTGCGAGTGGACCCGGTGCCCGAGCAGGTCCAGACGGGCCTCCGGGTCTCCGTACGCGGCCACACAGGTGCCGTGGTCCGTCGGCACGATCAGTACGTAGCCGTGGTCGGACTCGATGACGACCTGCCGTAGCTCCGCCCGGTCCCGGTCGGCGAAGGCCGCCGCCGCGGTCCGGCACGCGCCCTGCACGGTGCTGGTGATGGCGGCCACCCGCTCCGCCGACGGCTGGGACAGCGCGTCGGTGTACCCGGTGACGAGTCCGTCCCTGGTCAGCAGGACGGCGGCCACCACGTGCGGCACTTCCAGGATCGGCTCCAGCACCCATGCCGTGTCGCTCGTGTCGCGGCTGGTCATCGAGCCGCTCCCCCTTCGTAGTCGGACTGTTCGGTGTCGTCGGCCGCCTCCGTGGCGCGGCGCCGCGCGGTGACGGGTTCGGGTTCGGCGTCCGCTGCGGTGTCCGGGCCGCTCGCGGAGCGCGCCGCGGCGGTGCCGGACTGGAGCGCGCCGAGGGCCGCGGCGGACTCCTCGGGGCGGCGCGCGGGCCGGGCCGGTGCGGACGCGGCCGTGCCGGTGACCCGGGGCCGGCGGCGGCGCTGCGGCAGCCCGTCGCTCTCCCGGGCCGCCGGGGAGTCGTCGTCGTGCGCCGGGCCGTGGTGCCCGGAGCCGGCCGGCACCGCCTCGTCGTCCGGCTCGGTCCCGTAGCCGTGGGTCGGACTGGCGGGGGCCGGTACGGCGGGAGCCGGGTCCGGCCGCGCGGGGACGCGGGTGGAGCGCGCGGCGCTGGCCGCCGGCGGCTTCTCGGCGGGGTCGACCCGGCTGAGCAGATGGCTGTCGACCCGCAGTACCGCGCGCACGCCACCGTAGGGCGACGGTGAGGACACGTCCACGCCGAGGTCGAACTGCCGGGTCAGCTGGCCGATCGCGGCCAGTCCCATCCGGGGCGGGTCGCCCAGTTCCGTCAGCAGGATCGGCTCGCGGCCGGCCACCAGCCGCTGCGCGCGGGCACGTTCGTCCTGGGTCATGCCCAGGCCCGCGTCGTCGATCGTCACGCACACACCGTGATGCACGTGCTCCAGGTTCACCACGATGTCGGTGTCCGGCGCCGAGTGCCGCAGCGCGTTGTCCAGCAGCTCGGCGACGATGATCGCGACCGGCTCCACCGCGTGCGACACCAGCGCGGTGCCCGGCTGGAGGTGGTTGTGCACCTTGACCCGGTGGTATCCGGGGAGCCGGGCCTGGCCCCCGGTCACCGCGTCGATCAGATGGGACTCCTCGCGGGCGAGCCCGACCCAGGCCCCGCACACGACCGCGGCGACCTGCGCGCGCCGCAGCGACTGCTCGTTCTCGTGGTCCAGCTGGAAGAGGGTCTGCGTCAACTCGGGGTCGTCGTAGCGCTGTTGCAATGCGCGCAGCGCGTCCTGGAGGCGGTACAGGGCTGCCTGGATCTCCCGGGTGGCGCCGCGCATGCCGGCCTGTGCGGCGGCGTCGATGCGCACCGCCTGTGCGGCCAGTTCGATGCGCAGGCCGTCCAGCACGCTCTCCAGCGCGGCGCCCAGCGGGGTCTCGGCGGTCTGTGTCTGTACCGGACCGGGGACCGTGACGTGCGCGTGCGCCTGCTGCCGGGCCGCGGCGGGCAGGCGGCGCAGCGCGAGGTGCTCGACCTCGGCGGTGAACACCTTCGACCGTCCGTCGAGTTGGGCGCGCAGAGCGGCCGTCTCGCGCCGCTGGCGGTTGAGTTGACGCCGTGACCGCAACAGCACCCCGCCGAGGGCGAGTGCGGACAGCGTGCCGGCGGTCAGACCGCCGGCCACCAGGTCCGGTAGTTCGATCATCGAATCGGTTCCAGGGGGAGTCGGGCAGGGCAGAGCGGCCAAGCCCCACTGACGGGGCACGCTCGCAGCACAGTACACACTGTCATCGACCGATCTCGCACGGTCGAGGACTACTTGGCTCCGAATCTGCCCGACCTCTGTGCGCATCTGTGCCGACTGTGCTGAATTGCCGTACGCCAGTGCCGAGTTGATGATCGATGACGGTGCGGAATTCCCTCCGCGGGCCGGCCTCGGCAGTCGTTGTGGTGGTGGGCTGGGTGCCGGCGGTGTCGAACACCGCCTCCGCTCCCGCGCCACGGTGGGTTCGCCCACCACGGCCGCGGCTCCGGAACTCCTGGCCGCACGGGACTGCGTGCCAGGGGGCATGAGGAATGTCCGACGAGGAGATGAGCCGATCAGCGGATGCGGCCGAACGGGGGGCGTGCTCACTCGACCCGGTGAGCGCCGGGGCGCACGCGTACCGCCCGAGCGGGCCCGGCGTTGCCCCGGCATGGACCGAACTTCCCGCGTGCCGTGCCGCACGCCCGGGAGCGACCCGGCTCCCGGCCCCCATGCCGAACCGACCCACGGCCCCTGGTGCCGTGCCCCGATCTACGCCGGACTCGTCGCGGAGTGGCGGGCCCGGGGCCGGACCGTGCCCGCGCGTCCCGAGGTGCAGTGGGTGTCGTCCTTCGCGGGCCTGGCGGCCGGTCTGCGGGGCGAGGGCGAGGAGCCGTCCTGAGGGCTCAGTCGCCGCGGACCGGTGTCAGCGTGGCCAGAGCGCCGTGCGCCTGACGCAGCGCCAGCTCCAGAGTGGTCGGCCGGTGCAGCGCACCCGACCCGTCGGGCGGGACCAGCCACTCCAGGTACCGGGCGGGCCGGTACGGCGGCGGCACGGCGACCCAGGAGCCCCGGCCCGCGTGCCGCAGCCCGGCGCCGACCCATCTGCTGTCCGGTTCGGGCGGCAGGAAGAAGCCGACCCGGTGGGCCACGGTGTCCACGAGCGTCGGCCCGGGAACGGGCAGACCCGGCTGCCAGAGCAGGTCCAGCGTGAGCAGGCCGAGCCGGTCGGGCACGCTGAGCACGTCCCAGAACCGCCCCGCCGCCAGCAGCGCGATGCCCTCGCCCTGGTCCCAGGCCCGCTTGCAGGCCCGGGGGTCCAGCGCCGCCGCCGCGAGCCACTCCACGCCGTGTCCCCACTTCGCATCGCTCATGTCCCGCTCCGGGTGCGGATCGGCCCGTCAGGGCGCAGGAAAGGCCAACGCCGGCCGGGGCCGTCGACGGCGTACCGACCTGGCATATGCATGCTGGTAGATATTTCTACCTGGCGGAAGGGGTGGCGAGGCCTGGCGTTTTTTGGGCCGGCGCGTGTCGGTGGTCGTTCTCCAGGTACACCTTGAGCAGGTCACGCCGTCGCCGCCGCGGTGGCCGCCGTTCGACGTGCGACGGATGGTGTGGACGCGCTGCCGCCGCGGTGTGCCGTGCGGGCCGCGCGTACCGCCGCTGTCCCTGGTGCTGTACGCCGACGGCGACCCGCGCCGTCATCGATCGGCGTGACGGAGCCGTGCGCGCGGTGCGGAGGAGACGCGCGTGTCCCCGGTCCCGCCGGTCCGGAAGAAGTACGTGTCCTCCAGGTGGTCCCGCACCTCCTCCATACGTATCGCGACCCGCCCCTCGTCCGGACAGCCGACGTGCTCGATCCCCACGACGCGGGGGAAGTCGTGCCGGGTGACCGCGGGGGAAGAACTGCCGTGCGGCCGCAAGCAAGTACTGCCGTGCGGCCGCAGGGAAGAACAGCCGGCGAAGTCTGTGAGCGGCCGGTGACGGGCGGACGAGGGGCGGAGAAGGAGGCGCAAGAGGCGGCCCGGGGCCGTGATCACCGTGCGACCGCTGTGCTGCCACTGTCGGCCCGCCCTCCCCGCCCGTAGACTGACAAGTCGCCGACGTGCGCGCGCTGTTGAGGGGGGAGCCGACATGTCAGGGGACTGGTACGGCACGCATCAGAACGGCTTCGTGGTGCCACCGATGCCGTCAGCACCGCCCCCCGCTCCGCCGGACGGCGCGCGGGCCGTCGCGGTGGCCGTGCTCAACCTCAGCGGGCTCGGCCTGGGGTACGCGCTCCTGCGCAAGTGGGTCCTGATGGTGGTGTGCTGGGCCGCGACCGCGGGGCTGCTGCTCGTGGCGCTGCCGGCCGACCCGGACGGCGTCTCACGGACCGCGCTCGTCCTCTACGCCCTGGTCCTCCTCGGGGCGGCGGCGCACGGCGCGGTCGTGGGCCTGCGCACCCGGCTGTCCTGGCCGCCGACCGCACCCCTCGCGCTCGGACTGGGACTGGTGCTGCTCGCCGTCCCGGCCGGCGGCGTGGTGCTGTACGACGACGCCCGCGACGAGGCCGTCGAGCAGATGCTCCTCGAACGCCTCGACGGGGCCGACCGGTTGGTGGCGGCGGGCGGCGGCCAGGCGTTCGACAGCGCACGGGCCGACTACCGCAGGGCCCTGACCGTCTACGGAGACCTGCTGGCCGACCACGCCGGTTCGCGGGCGGCCGCCCAGGTGCCCGACCGGATGGGGACCTTCTACCGGACGGTCGGCGCCTCCTACGGCAAGGGCCAGTACTGCGAGGCGATAGCGCCGCTGACGTATCTGCGCACGGTGCCGAAGAGCCTGCCGGAGGCGGACCTCGACGAACTGGCCGCCTGGCCCGACGACCGGTTGGCCACCTCGCTGTACCAGTGCGCGTCCGACCGTCTGACGGGCGGCGACGCCACCTGGACGACCCACTTCGGCGACCTGCTCACCACCTTCCCCTCGTCGGCACAGGCCGCGAAGGTCGAACCGGCCGTCGCCGCCGCCGTCGGCGCCCAGGAGAAGGCCGTACGCGGCAGTGAACCGTGCGCGGCGGTCGAGCGGCTGGGAACCCTGAGCACTCAGATCGACGGCCTCCCGGGGGAGAAGGCGGGCATCGACGACGCCCTGGCCAAGGACGCCCGGCGCGCACAGGGCAGCGCCGACTCGGGCACCTACACCTGTGGCGTCGACCAGTACAAGGACGGCGACTTCGACGCGGCGCAGGCCACGATGACGAAGTACGCCGCCGCCCACAAGAACGCCGGGAACACCGCGCTGGCCAAGAAGATAGCCATCGCCGCCGAGGTCGCCCAGACCGTGCCGGCCGCGGGCAAGCACCTGCCCACCAACCGCTCCGGCGGCAGCATCTCGGTCACGGTGAAGAACGACAGCCCCGACGAGATCACCGTCCTCTACACCGGACCGGTCACCGGCAGCTTCACGCTCAAGGCCTGCGGCAGTTGCCGGACGTACCCCTTCGCCAGCAGCGTCCTGCTGGGCTTCGACCCGTGCAGCGACAGCGGCAAGAAGTACCCGCAGCGCACCATCAGCCTGCCCGTCGGCACCACCTACTTCGTGCACAAGCCGAAGAAGGACACCCTCTCCTCGGCCGGTTCGGACACCGCCAAGCTCCAGTCCGGCTACATCTACACCGAGTGCGCCTACACCACCGAGGGCCTGGGGAGCGGCTATTGAGCCCGCCGCGGGTGCGCCCCTTTCACCCGTCCGACCGGGACGGCGTCGCGGACGTGTGCGTGCGCACCGCGCACAACGGCGGTGACTCACGGCACATCTACGCCGACCCGCACCTCATGCCGACCCTGTTCGCCGCCCCCTACTGCCACCTCGAACCCGAGCTCGCGTTCGTCCTGGACGACGGTGGCGGCGGCGTCGGCGGGTACATCGTGGGCACGGCCGACACCGAGCGGTTCGCCCGCGCCTTCCGTGACCGGTGGATCCCGCGCGTCGCCGACCGCTATCCGCCACTGTCGGGACCACCCGGGACCCCCACGCAGGAGATGATCGCTCTGCTGCACGAGCCCGAACGCATGGTGCTCCCCGAACTCGAGGCGTATCCGGCGCACTTGCACATCGACCTGCTTCCCGCCTGGCAGCGACGCGGCCACGGACGACAGTTGATGGACACCTTGCGGGCCGCGCTGCACGCGCGCGGTGTCCCGGCCGTGCACCTCGGCATGGTCACCGCCAACACCGGGGCACGTGCCTTCTACGACCGGCTCGGCTTCCACGAGATCCCGGTGGCGGACCCGGGACCGCTGACCTACCTGGGCCTGGCCACCGAGACGCGCTGACCGGGCCGACAGGACCGATGCGATCGACGCGCGCGCGGGGCGCTCGGCTGCCCGGTGCGACCGACGTGAGCGACGGCACTCCGGCGAAGAGGCGGGCGTCATGTCGCCCTGCCCGAAGCCGCGTTACGTTGCCCTGTGACACCTCTGCCCCTCGAGAGCGGCTCGGACGGTCCAGCAGTGCAACCAGATCTCTCGCCGATCGTCGCGGCGACCGCCGAATGGCTGACCCGCGCCTATCCCTCCTGCGGCGGCGCCCTCGCCTCCGCGCTGTGCGAGGTCCAGGCCCGGCAGGCCGTGACCGTCGCCGCCTGGCTGCGCTACCCGACGTCGATGGACGCCGCCCTGGTGGGCCTCGCGGGTCCCGGCGGCTCCGGCCGGCTCGACCGCATCACGGGTCTCCTGGACACCTGCGGGGATGAGGACGCCGACACCGACGCCGACCCGGACGCCGACCCGGATGCCGAGGCCGACGCCGGCACATGGCTCTGGCGCACCTGGGTGGACGAGGTCGTGGCGAGTTGGGCGGTCTGTCTGCTCACCGACCCGGAACTGGCGGGCCGCGCGGTGGCCGCGATCACCGAGACCCCGGACGAGACCGGCAGACGCGTCGACTTCCGGCGTCTCCTCGCCCCCGACGAGGACGACCGGCGCGCGGCCGCCCTGCTGCGCCACCCCGACCTCGTCGCCCCGGTCGCCGAGTTGCACCGTGCCCGGCTCCTGGACCGCCTCGGGCCCGGCCGGGCACCGGTCGCCTGAAGCGGCACGGGCGCCGGTGACGCCGCCCAGCGACCGCCGGCTCTCCGTGAGCCGGCCAGGACACCGGCCCAGCGACCGCCGGCTCTCAGCGAGCCCGGGGCGCCGCGACGGGCCAGGCTTCGCGTCCCACGAGATCGAGCACCAGCGCCGCGATGTTCCAGGCGTCGTCCTCCCCCCGGTGATGGCGCCCCTCCAGCGGCAGCCCGGCCAGCCGCAACGCCTGGGCCATGCCCGGCTTTTTGCGCAGTCCGTAAGCCTCGGTGAACACGGCCTTGGCGTTGGTGTGCGTGCGCTCGGCGGGGTGGCCGAACGGGTACGCCACCCGGTCCGCCCGGCACTGACGGGTGAACTGGTGCCGGTCGTAGTCGCCCCAGCTCGCCCAGGTCCGCGCCCGGGCCCCGTGCCGCTCGGCCAGCGTCGCGCACGCCTCGGCGAAGCCGACACCCCGTTCGACCTCGTCCTGGGTGAGGCCGGTCAGCTCCGTGCAGAACGCGCTGACCGCGGACCGTACGGGCCGCACCACGATCCGATGCCGCTCCGTCCGCCGCCGGGCCCGCAGGTCCACCACGGTCAGCCCGATCTCGATGACCTCGCTCACCGACCCGGGCGGCGGCTGCCCCTCCCAGCAGGTCGCCTCCAGGTCGATCACGTTCAGCAGCCCGTCGGCGTCCGTGGTGTCCATACGCTCACGTTAGGGACGGGCAGCCACCGCGGGCATCTGGTTTTCCGGTGGGGCGTCAGTACCGCTGGGCCTTCGCGAGCCGGGCGGTGAGCTTCATCCCGGCGGACTGCCTGCTGAAGACGATGGGTTCCTTGCGGGCGCCGGGCGCGAGGTCCTCCGCACCGACGTACTTGGTCTCCACCACCTTGCCGTCGGCGTCCTCGAAGTCGACCTGCACCGCGTACGAGGCCTTCGCGTCGGTCTTGTTGGTGATGCGGACCAGGACGGCCAGCACGCCTCCGGTCTGTGCCGTCGGCACACCGCTCATGCCGACGTCGGAGACCGCGTTGCCGCGCCCCTCGACGTTCGCGAGCTGCTTCTTGGCGGCGGCGCTCGACCGAGCGGTCTCCGCGTCGACCGACGCCTCGAACTCGGAGGCGCGGGCGGCGGCGGAAGAGGCCGCCGCGGACGCGGAGGCCTGCGCGGAGGCGACGGCGGACGCCGCGGAGGACGCCAGCGCGGACGGCAGCGTCCCGGTGAACGAGCCGGTGTCCGGCGCGGATGGGCGGCTCGTCGTGGAACCCGTGTCCGTCCCGCTGTCGCCACCGCACCCGGCGAGCGAGCCGACCGCGACGACACACGCGAGGGCGACCACGGCCGGAACGAGTGAACGTGACCTGAGGGTGGTTCCGATGGGGTTACGGGTCATCGCGGTGTCCTCGGCGGTGGTGGTGAAAGGGGTCGCCCTCATCGTCGGTGCCCCCCGGCGCCACCGCGACTCGGCGACGGCCATTCGGCCCGCTCACCCGGCGGCCCGCGCCGTCCGCAGCGCCCGGGCCGTCATGGCGGGGTGGTAGCCCTCGGGGACGCCCTCGACGAGGAGGATGTCGCCGTCCATGTGCCGGGAGCGCAGCGGGATCAGCTCCTGGTAGGCGGGGGAGTCGTACCAGGCCCGCGCGTGCGCGAAGGAGGGGAAGCCGATGAGGACGAGCGCCTCGGGCCAGTCGCCCTCCGGTACGGCCCGCCGGGGCGCCCCGTGGACCAGGAACCGTCCGCCGAAGGGGTCCAGGGTGTCCTGGACGCGCTCGATGTAGACCACCACGTCCTCGTGCACGTCGGGGGTCGGCCGGAGGTTGCCGATGGCGTAGGCGGTCATGGTGTCTCCCAGTCGGTCGTGGTGTCCGCGTGTCCGTCGTGGTGCCGGTGGCGAAGCCGTCGGCGGTGGCCACGGCGGCTGTGGCGGCCATCGCGGGCGGCTACGGCGGCCCCGCGACGACCCCGGGTGCTGTCGAAGCCACCGCACTACTACGGCGGTTGCCGAAACCACCGCGACGGGCGGTGGCCGCCGGGTACCGGGCCGCCCGCGCACGGACCAGGCTGCCGGGCCGGGCGGCCGGGGTCGATTACCCGGGAGGTAATCCCCCGGGCCGCCGCCGTGACGGGCGCGTTCGCCCGCGCCACGTCACCTGTCACCCGTCACCCGCATGGACCAGTCGGCTCCCGTACGGCCCCGGGCCCGGACCCGTGCCGGAGATGCGGCCGTACGCGCCAGCGGGTCAAATGGGGGTCGTGCGAATACCCCTGCGCGCGGCGCTCGGCCGCCTACGTCCGCTTGTCACCGGAGTGCTGGTCGGCGCGTTCTCCCTCGCCCAGCCGCCCTCCTCGATCGCGTTCCCGACCGACGGGCCGCCCGAGCGCGGTCACGCGTACATGGGCATGGGAGTCGCGGTCCACGACGGACACGGTGGCCTGCCCGCCGAACCCAGGACCACGCAGACCGAGGGCGTGGACGTGGCCAGCTATCAGGGCGACGTCGCCTGGTCGACGCTGTCGGCCGCCGGGGTCGGATGGGCCTACAGCAAGGCCACGGAAGGCACGTACTACAAGAACCCGTACTTCTCCTCGCAGTACCGGGGCGCGTACGACGCCGGCCTGATCCACGGCGCGTACCACTTCGCGACGCCCGACACCACCAGCGGTGCCACGCAGGCCGCCTACTTCGTCGACCGCGGCGGCAGTTGGACGGGCGACGGCCGGACGCTGCCCGGAGTCCTCGACATCGAGTGGAACCCGTACGGTGCCGCCTGCTACGGCAAGTCGAAGAGCGAGATGGTGAGTTGGGTCCGCGACTTCCTGACGACCTACAAGCAGCTCACCGGCCGGGCGGCCGTGATCTACACGGCGACCAGCTGGTGGACCGACTGCACGGGCGACTACAGCGGCTTCGCCGCCGACAACCCGTTGTGGATCGCCCGGTACGCCGCCACTCCCGGCCCGCTGCCCGCGGGCTGGTCCACGCACACGATGTGGCAGTACACGTCGTCCGGGGCGACGGTCGGTGACCACGACCGGTTCAACGGGTCCCTGGACAAGGTGCGGGCCCTCGCCACCGGCTGACGTACGCGCCCCGGGGACGGACGGATCCGTCCCCGGGGCGCGCGCGTGCCGGTCAGGTTCGAGCGGTCACGGGAACTGCGTGAGCTTCGACGGTACGGTGTCCGTGCCCGAGGTCGGCGCGCCGGTGCTGTTGACGACGTGGGCGTACTGTCCCTTGCCGCCCAGCGAGATCACCAGCACATCGTGCAGCTTGACGCCGGACTTGACCGGGACCTGGAAGCCGTGTGCCTGGACGATCGTCGGATCCGACGTGTAGTTGCAGTAGCTGCCCAGCCCCCAGGCCTCGTGCGTGTTCACCGTGTCGGCGATCTTGTAGGCCGCGTACCCGACGATGCCGTCGTGGCTGATGGCGGCGGCGTTCGGAGCGTCGTACGCCTTCTCGTTCTGGAAGAAGATCGTCCGGCCGCGTTCGCCGCTCCACAGCACGTCGTATTTGTTGAAGTGCTCGACGAACAGGCCGGTGGCGAGGACGTCGTCGCCGTTGACCCGCAGCCCGTAGTCGGCCCGGTTGGTGTCCCAGCCGACGCCTTCGCCGTGGTCGGCCCGCCAGATCCAGGTGTGGTCCACGACGACGTCGTCACTGTTGACGACGACGGAGTCGGTGGCCAGGCCGGGGCCCGCGCCGCCGATCCGGACGAACACGTCCTGCATCGTGGTGGGGTTGGCGGAGTGGTCGGCGCTCGACGCGGCCGGTCCGATCTGCAGGAGCGTGTCGGACCTGGCCGATCCGGCGTCGATGAGGAAACCGGCCAGCCGGACGCCGTCGACGTCCGCCACGTGCACGGCGTCGACACCGCCGTCGGGCACCAGGGTGGCGAGACCCAGGCCGAGCACCACGGTGTCGGCGCGCGTCACCTCGATCGTCCGGTCGAGGTGGTAGACACCCGGGGTGAACAGCAGGTTGAGGCCCTGGGCGAGCGCGGTGTTGATGGTGGCGGCCGTCGCGCCGGGCTTGACCACGTAGAACTGGCTGAGCGGGAGCGACGTGCCACCGGCGTTGGCCGGCCAGGACACCCCGCGCGCGTTGGTGCGCTTGCCGGGCACGAACACCTTGTAGTCCGCGCCGTCCAGGTAGAGGAACGGCTTCTCGCGTGAGACCGGAGTGGTGTCCAGGGTGGTGTACGGGCCGGTGTCGAAGTTGGTCGCCGGGGCGCCCTGGACACCGGTGAACGTCATGTTCCACACGCCGTTGGTCCAGCCGCCGACCGAGCTGTCGCGGGTGTACCACTGCTGCTGCGAGTACGGGCCGACGGTGCCGTCGATCTTCGAGTCGGCGATGTAGCCGCCGGAGGCCCAACCGTAGCCGTTCGGGGCGAGGTTGAGGCCGCCCTTGACGTGGATCCGGCGGAACGGCGCGGCCTGGGCCACGGCCCAGCGGTCGGTGCCGTTGGACGGGGTGATCGCCAGGTTCTCCGCCGAGCGCCAGAAGTTCTGGGTCGCGTTGCCGTTGAACCAGCCCGCGTCCACGGTGATGTCACCGTTGATCTGGGTGTCGTCGGGGTTCAGGCCGAGCCCCGAGATCGAGGTGTAGAAGCCGAGCTGGGCGTTGATCCCGTTGTAGGTGCCCGGCTTGAGGAGGAACTGGTAGCGCCCGGACCCGAACTGCGCCGACTCCTGCTGGGCGAAGACCTGGTCGAACTTCTGCTGGAGGTTGGGCGTGGAGGGGTCCACGACGATGACGTTCGGGCCCAGGTCGCCGCCGCCCTCGACGGGGCCGGTGCCTCCGGAGCCCGTGTGCACGGCCACCGTCCACAACGAGTAGCCGTAACCGGTCGCGCGGACCGTCCCGTTGACGCGGAGGTAGCGGCCCGAGCCGCTGACGTCGTAGGAGGCCGAGCCGCCGGTCGCGCCGGTCACGCTCTTGAGGGTGCTCCACGACTGGCCGTCGGCCGAGGCCTGGATCTGGAACTCCCGCGCGTAGGCGGCCTCCCAGGTGAGGTCGACCTTGCACAGGCTCTGGACCGAGCCCAGGTCGACCTGGACCCACTGCGGGTCCGACGCCGCGCTGGACCAGCGGGTGCCCGGGTCGCCGTCGAAGGCGGCGGAGGCGGGGGTGCCCGCGTTCTCCGTCGAGGAGGCGGAGGCCGGCTTGCCCCTCGCGGCGTCGGCCGCGCCGCAGGAGCCGGGCTGGGTGCCCCCGCCGGTCCCGAAGACCTGGAACTCCCAGAGCGAGTAGCCCCACGCGGTCGCGCGGTGCACGCCGTACATCCGGACGTAGCGGCCCTGGCCGGAGACATCGAGGGTGTCCGTGCCGCCGTCACCGCCGGTGACGGACTTCAGGTCGCTCCAGGCGCTGCCGTCCGAGGAGATCTGGACCTTGTAGTCCTTGCCGTACGCGGTCTCCCAGTTGAGCACGATCTGGGTGACGGACGACGTGGCGCCCAGGTCGACCTGGAGCCACTGCGCGTCGCTCGCGGCGGACGACCACCGTGTCCCGGTGTTGCCGTCCACGGCGTTGGCGGCGGCGGTGCCGGCGTTCTCGTCGGACGACGAGGTCACCGCCTTGCCCTGGGACAGCGGGGTCTCGGCGGCGGAGGCCGGGGTGTGGGCGGGAAGGGTGACCAGCGCTGCCGTGGCGGCGAGCGCGACACCCAGGGATCTGAGTCTGAGTCTCATGGGTTGGCTCTCTGCGGGTGCGGTGAAAGGGAACGTGCTGAGAGGAACGTGCTGAGAAGGGCGTGCGGACAGGAACGTGCGGACAGGAACGTGCGGACAGGAACGCGTGGCGAAGGGCGTGCCGAAAGACGGTGCTGAGGACAACGTGCTTGCACGGCGCCTTAGTTCAGGATTTGATTTAAGTGATGAGGCAAAGCGGGGGCAAGCCCTCGGTACGGAATTTCCCTACGGGGAAGCCCACTTGGGCGCGTCGGCGCGCGAGGCGCCGACGGCGGACGGCGTGAAACGGCCCAGGCGAGGGCCGACGCGCCCCACGGTGGTGAACCGCCGATCGCCCGAGCCGCTCGCGGACCCGGGGCGGGCCGTCAGAGCGCGCGCAGGGTGTGCTTGGCCAGCTCGTAGGCCGGCAGCATGTCCTCGTGCTCCTCGGTGTCCAGGCCGCCGAGGTGCAGGACGACCGGCCCGTCGGACGTGACGACCGCCAGCGCGTGTTCCTTCTTCGGCTCGTCCAGGACCTTGTCGGTGTACGTGTACTCCACCTCGGCACCGGCGAGGCCGCCCGCGTCGAACGTGCCGTACTTCTGGCCGCTCACCTCGCCCTCGGCCGTCACGAAGGCCTCCAGCACGCCGCGGGCGTCGGCGTCGCCCGCCGCGCCGGTCCAGACGCGCAGGAAGCCGATGTGTCCGGCGGGCTTGGCGTCGATCTCGCAGACGGTGGTGACGGGCCCCTGGTGGAGGAGCGCCTCCAAGGCCTCGTCGGTGGCCGGGTCGCCCGAGCCGTCCAGGCCGGACTTGACGGCCTCGGCCTTCCAGTCCCGGGTGGTGTCGAAGGTGACGGGCAGCTCACAGGCCGAACCGGCCGCGCCGACGGTGCCGCCGCGCTCGGCCGCCGCGGTCGCCGACGCGGTCACCGACGGGCGCGCCGAAACCCCGCTGTCCCGCTCGCCGTCGTCGCCCTGGCCGCACGCCGACAGCGCACCCACCAGCGCCAGCGCCAGCGCAGGCACCAGCACCTGTGCAGGCCCGCGCCATGCCTTCCCCGCCCCGCCCCGCATACCCGTGTCTCCCCTCGGTCCGGACGCGACAGCGTATCCGAGGACGGGGGCGGGTCTCACGGGTGGCCGGTCGGCCCGTCCGCCGTGCGGAGCCAGGTGGTGAGCGCCCACCACCAGTGCAGCGCGCGCACCGGCCCGGAACCCCCGGCGGACGGGAGGTCGGCGAGGGAACCGCCGGTGATCTGCTGGAGCCGGCCGAGCCGGTAGCGGACGGTGTTCGGGTGGGTGAACAAGGCCGCCGCGGTCTGGTCCAGACGGCGCCCGCAGTCGAGGAACATCAGCGCGGTCAGGGCCAGTTGCCGGTGGAAGCCGTCCGCGGGGTCGAGCGCGCCGAGGAGCCGGCGGCTGAGATGGGCGCCGAGGAGCGGCTGCTCGGCGAGCGCGATCTCGGCGGCGAAGTCGGTGAGGTCGTACAGTCCGTGCCGGCCCTGACTCCTGGCGAGGTCCACGGCCCGCACGCACAGCCGGTACAGCGCGTGCAGCCCGGCCGGAGGCGCCGCGGGAGCGACCACGACGAGACTTCCCGGCGCGATCTCCTCGGCTGTGGGCGGGCGGGGGCTCAGGCCGGCGAGGTGTCCTTCCAGCCGTGCGGTGACGGCGTGCGGGAGGCGGAGCGCGTCCGGGTGGCCCGGGTCGGCGACGAGGCAGTGCAGCAGGCCCTCGGCGCCGGGCAGCCCGGCCCGCGCGAGTTCCTCGGCGGCCGGGACCACTCCGCCCACCAGCAGGTGCCGCAGCAGCCGGGCGCGCGTCCCGTCGGCGCCGCCCGGTGCCGTGCCCTCGGCGGCGCGGTAGCCGTGGACGACATGCCGCTCCAGCGCGTCCCCGTACTCCTTCATCCGCAGCACCACCGACAGCAGCGCGCCGTCGGGAACGCCCACCGAACGGCAGCGGTCCATGGTGATCTCCACCGCGCGGGTCAGCGCGGCCTGCACGCCCCGCAGGACGGCGGTGACCGGCACCCCCTGCACGGCGCGGTCCGCACCCAGCAACAGGGCGGCGGTGAAGTCCTGTTCCTCGATCGCCTCGACCCGGTCGAGCGCGGTGAACCAGGAACCGGCCGCCCCGATCATCGCGGTGACGTGGGAGCGGGTCTCCGCCTCGGCGAGCCGGGCCAGTTCGGGCGAGCGGGTCCGGGCCGCGCGGACGAGCTCGCCGCACACGTCCGCGTCGGCGGCCATGCCCCGCA
The DNA here is from genome assembly GCF_053593435.1 of Streptomyces sp. NPDC002306. Taxonomy (NCBI): domain Bacteria; kingdom Bacillati; phylum Actinomycetota; class Actinomycetes; order Kitasatosporales; family Streptomycetaceae; genus Streptomyces; species Streptomyces sp. NPDC002306. The sequence goes on along the minus strand of NZ_JBSFCK010000004.1, from coordinate 383,895 downwards.
GGATCGCGGCGACCGTTTCGGGTCCGTGGACGACGGTCATGTGCCCCTCTCCGTCCGCGTGCTGTCTCCGGGCCACAACGAGGCGGTGGTCACGTTGACGCCCGGCCACTACCGCAGGGGTGTGACGAGCTGGTTTCCTGTGCGCTACCGACGGTAACAGCGCGGTTCGCGCAGGAACAGCCTCCGCAGTCCCTTGAACTCCCGTCAACTCCGGTGAACTCCCCTCCTCCCGCGCCTCGTTGTGCCCGCTCGTGTCTCCCGCCCGTCCCACCCCGGAAGGCAGTCCATGGAGCACCCCGCACCCCCCACCGGGATCACCCGCCGTAACGCGCTGACCGTGACGGGAGGGGCACTCGCCGGGGCGGCCCTCCTCCAGACGGCCGCGGCCTTCCCCGCCTCCGCCGCCGAGTCCCAGGACGCGGACGCGATCGTCGTCGGCCACGGACTCGCCGGACTCGTCGCGACCGCCGAACTCGTCGCCGCCGGACGCAAGGTGCTCCTGCTCGACCAGGAGCCCGAGGCGAGCCTGGGCGGCCAGGCCTTCTGGTCCTTCGGCGGACTGTTCTTCGTCAACTCCGACGAACAGCGGCTGATGGGCGTCAAGGACACCTACGACCTGGCCTGGCAGGACTGGCAGGGCGCGGCCGGCTTCGACCGCGGCGTCGACGACCCCGCGGGCCAGGACCACTGGGCCTACAAATGGGCCAAGGCGTACGTGGAGTTCGCGTCCGGCGAGAAGCGGTCCTGGCTGTCCGGCCTTGGCGTGCAGTGGTTCCCGATCGTCGGCTGGGCGGAGCGCGGCGGCGGACTCGCGACGGGACACGGCAACTCCGTGCCCCGCTTCCACGTCACCTGGGGCACCGGCCCGGCCGTGGTCGAGCCGTTCGAGAAGAAGGTGCGGGCCGCGGCCGCCGCGGGGAAGGTCGGCTTCAAGTTCCGGCACCGCGTGGACGAGATCGTCACCACGGGCGGCATCGTCACCGGCGTCCGCGGCGCGGTCCTCGAACCCAGCGGCGCCGCCCGCGGCAAGCCCAGCTCCCGCACGGTCGTGGGCGACTTCGAGCTGCGCGCCCCGGTCGTCGTCGTCACCTCCGGCGGCATCGGCGCCAACCAGGACCTCGTCCGGCAGAACTGGCCCGCCCGGATGGGCACTCCGCCGAAGTTCATGGTCACCGGCGTCCCCGCGCACGTGGACGGCCGGATGCTCGCCATCACCGAGCGGGCGGGCGGCCGCATCGTCAACCCGGACCGCATGTGGCACTACACCGAGGGCCTCAGGAACTACGACCCGATCTGGCCGAACCACGGCATCCGCATCCTGCCCGGCCCGTCCTCGATGTGGTTCGACGCGAAGGGCCGGCGGTTCGACGCCCCGGACCTGCCGGGCTACGACACCCTGCACACCCTCAGGACGATCACCGAGTCCGGCCACGACTACTCCTGGTTCGTCACCACCCAGAAGATCATCGCCAAGGAGTTCGCGCTCTCCGGTTCCGAACAGAATCCGGACCTCACCAACAAGAACGTCTGGCAGTTGCTGTCCCGCATCTGGCAGACCCCGGAGCCGATCGAGAAGTTCAAGAACAAGGGGGCCGACTTCGTCGTCGCCTCGACCCTGACCGAACTCGTCGCCGGGATGAACAAGCTGACCGGCGACGGACTCATCGACCTGGCCGACCTCAAACGGCAGATCGAGGCCCGCGACCGGGAGATCGACAACCCGTACACCAAGGACCTCCAGGTGATGGGCATCCGCAACGCGCTCGACTACCCGGGCGACTCACTGAGCCGTACGGCCGCGGTGCACCGGATCCTGGACAGCGGCGCCGGTCCGCTGATCGCCGTCCGGCTGAACGTGCTCACCCGCAAGACCCTGGGCGGCCTCCAGACCGACCTCCTCGGCCGTGTCCTCGACCGGACCGGGACCCCCGTCCCCGGTCTGTACGCGGCCGGAGAGGTGGCCGGGTTCGGGGGCGGCGGAGTGCACGGCTACCGCTCCCTGGAAGGCACCTTCCTGGGCGGGTGTCTGTTCTCCGGCCGACAGGCGGGACGTGCGGCGGCGGAAGCCACCGCGACCTGAGCCGTCCCGCCTCAGCGCGCTTGTCCGCCGAACGCCTTCAACAGGTGTTCGGCGGCGAGCGTCGCTGTCAACTCCCCGTCCCTGACCTGCTGTTCCAGCTCGGGCGCCAGCTCGCGCACGGCCGGATCGGCGTACAGGCGGCCGAGCAGTTCGTCGCGGACCATCGACCAGGTCCAGTCGACCTGCTGCTCCCGCCGCTTGGCGGTGAGCCGGCCGGTGGAGTCCAGCAGGGCGCGGTGCTGCTCGAGCCGCTCCCAGACGGTGTCCAGACCGGCCGACTCCCGCGCGCTGCAACTGAGCACCGGGGGCGACCAGGCCGCGTCCTTGCCGTGCATGAGCCGCAGCGCGCCCGCCAACTCCCGTGCGGCCGCCTGGGCGTCGCGCACGTGCGGGCCGTCCGCCTTGTTCACGGCGATCACGTCGGCCAGTTCCAGCACGCCCTTCTTGATGCCCTGGAGCTGGTCGCCGGTACGGGCCAGGGTGAGCAGCAGGAAGGAGTCGACCATGTTCGCGACGGCCGTCTCGGACTGGCCGACGCCGACCGTCTCGACGAGGACGACGTCGTAGCCCGCGGCCTCCATGACCACGATCGACTCGCGCGTGGCCTTGGCGACCCCGCCGAGGGTGCCGGCGGTGGGGGAGGGCCGGACGAAGGCCGCCGGGTCGACGGCCAGGCGCTCCATGCGGGTCTTGTCGCCCAGGATCGACCCGCCCGTGCGGCTGGAGGACGGGTCGACGGCGAGCACCGCGACCCGGTGCCCGAGCGAGGTGAGCATGGTGCCGAACGCGTCGATGAACGTGGACTTGCCCACGCCCGGCACCCCGCTGACCCCGATCCGCCGGGCCCGGCCGCTGTGCGGCAGCAGCGCGGTCAGCAACTCCTGCGCCAGGGTCCGGTGCTGGGGCCGGGTGGACTCGACGAGCGTGATGGCGCGCGCGACGATCGCGCGCTTCCCGTCGAGGACACCCTTCACATACGTGCCGACGTCGATCGTCATGGGCTCAGCGGCCGTGTCCGAGATCGGCCGACAGGCGTTCCACCAGGTCGTACGCCGCGTCCGGGATCACCGTCCCGGGCGGGAACACGGCCGCCGCGCCCATCTCCAGCAGCGTCGGCACGTCCTGCGGCGGAATCACCCCGCCGACCACGATCATGATGTCCTCGCGTCCCTCCTCGGCCAGCTGCTCCCTGAGCGCCGGGACGAGGGTGAGGTGCCCCGCCGCCAACGACGACACGCCGACGATGTGCACGTCGGCCTCCACGGCCTGACGGGCCACCTCGGCCGGCGTCTGGAACAGCGGGCCGACGTCCACGTCGAAGCCGAGGTCGGCGAAGGCGGTGGCGATCACCTTCTGGCCGCGGTCGTGGCCGTCCTGGCCCATCTTGGCGACCAGGATGCGCGGCCGGCGCCCCTCGGCCTCCTGGAAGGAGTCCACCAGCGCCCGGGTGCGGTCGACGGACGGGGACTCGCCTGCTTCGTTGCGGTACACGCCCGAGATCGTACGGATCTGGCTCGCGTGCCGCCCGTACACCTTCTCCAGGGCGTCGGAGATCTCGCCGACGGTGGCCTTCGCGCGCGCCGCGCGCACCGCCAGCTCCAGCAGGTTGCCCTCGCCCCCGGCGGCCCGGGTGAGCGCGTCCAGCGCGTCCCGGCACTCGTTCTCGTCGCGCTCCGCCCGCAGCCGCCGCAGCTTCTCGATCTGCTGCGTGCGTACGGAGGAGTTGTCGACCTTCAGCACCTCGATCTGCTCGTCCGTGTCGACCCGGTACTTGTTGACACCGATGACGGGCTGGCGGCCGGAGTCGATCCGGGCCTGGGTGCGGGCGGCGGCCTCCTCCACCCGCAGCTTGGGGATGCCGGCGTCGATGGCCTGCGCCATGCCGCCCGCCTGCTCGACCTCCTGGATGTGCTGCCAGGCCCGGCGGGCGAGGTCGTACGTCAGCTTCTCGACGTAGGCGCTGCCGCCCCACGGGTCGATGACCCGCGTGGTGCCGGACTCCTGCTGGATCATCAGCTGGGTGTTGCGGGCGATGCGCGCCGAGAAGTCGGTGGGCAGCGCGAGCGCCTCGTCGAGGGCGTTGGTGTGCAGCGACTGGGTGTGCCCCTGGGTCGCGGCCATCGCCTCGACGCACGTACGCGTCACGTTGTTGAACACGTCCTGCGCGGTGAGCGACCAGCCGGACGTCTGCGAATGGGTGCGCAGGGACAGCGACTTGGCGTTCTGCGGGTCGAACTGACCGACCAGCTTCGCCCACAGCAGCCGGGCCGCCCGCAACTTGGCGATCTCCATGAAGAAGTTCATGCCGATCGCCCAGAAGAAGGACAGCCGCGGCGCGAACGCGTCCACGTCCAGCCCGGCCTCCCGCCCGGCCCGGATGTACTCCACGCCGTCCGCGAGGGTGTAGGCGAGCTCCAGGTCGGCCGTCGCGCCTGCCTCCTGGATGTGATAGCCGGAGATCGAGATGGAGTTGTAGCGCGGCATCCGCTGCGAGGTGAAGGCGAAGATGTCGGAGATGATCCGCATCGACGGCTTCGGCGGGTAGATGTAGGTGTTGCGGACCATGAACTCTTTGAGGATGTCGTTCTGGATGGTCCCCGCCAGCTTCTCCGGCGGCACCCCCTGCTCCTCCGCCGCCACGATGTAGAGCGCGAGCACCGGCAGCACGGCGCCGTTCATCGTCATCGACACGGACATCCGGTCCAGCGGGATGCCGTCGAACAGCTGGCGCATGTCGTAGATCGAGTCGATGGCCACGCCCGCCATGCCGACGTCGCCGGTCACCCGGGGGTGGTCGCTGTCGTAGCCGCGGTGGGTGGGCAGGTCGAAGGCGACGGACAGGCCCTTCTGGCCGGCCGCCAGGTTGCGCCGGTAGAAGGCGTTGGACTCCTCGGCGGTGGAGAAGCCCGCGTACTGGCGGATGGTCCAGGGCTGGTTGACGTACATCGTCGGGTACGGCCCGCGCAGATACGGCGCCATGCCCGGGTACGTCTCCAGGAAGTCCAGGCCCTCCAGGTCACGCCCGGTGTACAGGGGCTTGACCGCGATGCCCTCCGGGGTCTCCCAGAGGAGGTCGTCCCCGCCGGCGGCCGTCTTGAGGGCGTCACGCCACTCGTCGGCGCCGCCGGCGACGGTCGGGCTGCCCAGTTCGATCCCGGCGAAGTCGGGGATTCCCATCAGGACACTCCCATGCGGTCGAGGGTCGCGGACAGCACGGCCACGGCGTCGCAGCCCGCGAAGACGTACGAGTCGACACCGGGGTACTGCCCGGGACGACCGGCGAGGAACACCTGCGAGGCGCCCGCCGACCTGAGCTCCTCGGCCACGGCGGCCGCCCGCTCCTCGTAGAGCGCGTCGCTGGAGCACAGGCAGGCCTCGGTGGCGCCGCTGTCCGCGAAGGACCCCTCCGTGACGGGCTCGATGCCGCCCGCCTGGAAGAGGTTGGCGGCGAACGTGGTGCGCGCGGTGTGCGCGGCGGCGGGCCCGATCGAGGCGAGGAAGACCCGCGGCCGGGACCCGGTGGCGGCGAGATGGGCGTCGGAGCGCGCACGCAGCCGCTCGTACGCCTCGTCGCGCCGCACCCGCGGCAGCCCGCCGGACGGCGGCTCGGGGGCGGCCGGGCGTTCGAGCGCCCGCTCGGCGAGGTGCGGGAACTCGCTGACGCCGGTGATGGGTTCACGGCGCGTGGCGAGCCGGGCGCCGCGCGCCTCCCAGGTGGCGGCGAGCCGCTCACCGAGACGGCCCGAGCGCAGGGCGGCCGCCTGACCGCCCGCCCCCTCGATCCACTGGAAGAACTCCCAGCCGGCACGCGCGAGTTCGTCCGTCAGCCGTTCCACGTACCAGGAGCCGCCCGCAGGGTCGATGACCCGCGCCAGGTGCGACTCCTCCATCAGGATGGTCGAGGTGTTGCGGGCGACGCGCCGCGCGAACGCGTCGGGCAGCCCGATCGAACGGTCGAAGGGCAGCACGGTGACGGAGTCGGCACCGCCGACCCCGGCGGCCAGGGTGGCGACCGTGGCGCGCAGCATGTTCACCCACGGGTCGCGGCGCGACATCATCACCGGGGACGACACGGCGTGCTGCACCTGCGCGCCCGCGTCCGGCGCCCCGCACACCTCGGCGACCCGCGCCCACAGCCGGCGCGCGGCGCGCAGCTTGGCGACGGTCAGGAACTGGTCGGCGGTGGCGGCGTAGCGGAACTCCAGCTGGGCGCAGGCCTGTTCGACACTCAGTCCGGCCTCGGCCAGCTCGCGCAGGTAGGCGACACCGGTCGCCAGGGAGCAGCCCAGCTCCTGCGCGGCCGAGCCGCCGGCCTCGTGGTACGGCAGCGCGTCCACGGTCAGCGCCCGCAGCCCCGGGTACTCCTCGGCGCACCGTCGCGCGAGTCCGGCCGCGGCGGCGAAGCCGAGCTCCTCGCCCGTACGGGCCTCGTGGCCGAGCGGGTCGGCGCCCAGGCTCCCGCGCGCCGCGTCCTTGGCGACACCGCGCTCCTCGTAGAGGCGCAGCAGTTCGAGCGCGGCGGGTTCGGCCGACCGTCCCGCGTCCAGGGCGACCGGGGCCAGGTCGAGAAAGACACCGTCGAGCAGGGCGCCGAGCGACTCCACGGGGACGCCGCCGTCACCGACGACGAGCCACAGCGAGGTGACGCCGTTCTCCAGGTCGGCGAGGACGGCCGCGTTGTCCGCCGTCGTGTGCTGCTGGCGTACGTCCCAGCCGCCGGTCGTGTTCCCCTCGGCTCGGCCCCCGCGCACGAACGGCGCGAACCCGGGCAGGCCGGGGTCCGGCACGGCGTCGCGCGCTGTGTAGAGGGGCCGGGTACGCAACCCGTCCTCGAGGGTGGTGGTCAGGGCGTCCTCGGCTGCGTCGCCCGAGACCTCCTTGCCCGACTTTCGCAGCACACCCGCCACCAGGCGTTGCCACTGCTCATGTGTCGCGTCAGGGAACTCGGCGGCCAGCGAGAGCCCGTCGTCAGGCAGGACCGTCATGCTCGGATGCTAGGCCAGATCGACAAAGGTGCAGCAGAGGGCGCGGCTGTGACCTTGCCCTCGATCGGAATGTGACCTGGCTCTCGCGTGCGCGGGGCGCGGCGCGGCGGTCTCGTCCGTCGGTCGGGTGGCTTCCTTTCGTCGTCAATCACTCCTTCGATTCCCAAGCAAATCTTGACTTGTGCCAGGCATTTTCTTGCAAGGGGCCAGCTTGACCAGGCTTCAGGGGAATCCTGTTTCTTTCATTGACAGCGGAAAATAAGGGGCCTAGGTTCCGGGCCATGTCCTCGCCCTCGCCCGCCGAGGCGTTCCCGGCCCACACGCCGGCCGCCGCGCAGATCTTCACCACGGTGCTGTCCCACGGCCCGCTGACCCGGCTGGAGGCCGCCCGTAGGGCCGGGCTGTCCGCGGCCGCGGTCACGAAGGCGGTCCGTCCGCTGCTGGAGGCGGGGTACCTCGTGGAGAACGCCGACGACGAGACGCGCCGGGCGCTCGGCAGGCCCGCCAACCTGCTGAGGGTCGACGGCGGGCGCGCGCTGTTCGTCGGGGTCAAGGTGACCGGTGAGGAGATCATCGGTGTGCTCACGGACCTGTGCTGCCGTATCCGGGTCGCCCGTCGCGTGCCGCTCGACAGCCATGACCCCCACCAGGTGCTCGCCGCGCTCGCGGAACTGGTGCGCGAACTGCTCGTCGAGGCCGACGGCTACGGCGTCCGCGTGCTGGGCCTCGGACTGGCCCTCTCGGGGGACGTCGACCGTGCCACCGGGACGGTGCGCTACTCGCCCTTCCTGGAGTGGCGCGACGTCCCCTTCGCCGGCCTCGCCGCCGAGGCCACCGGTCTGCCGGTCACCTTGGACAACGACGTCCGCGCGCTGACCGTCGCCGAGCAGTGGTTCGGCGCCGGCGCGGGCCTGACGGACTTCGCGCTGGTCACGGTGGGCGCCGGTATCGGCTGCGGCCTCGTGGTGCACGGCCGGGTGGTCGCCGGGGCGCAGGGCGTCGCGGGCGAGATCGGCCATGTGACCGTCGACCCGGCCGGCCCGCGCTGCCACTGCGGCAACCGCGGCTGTGTGGAGGCGATCGCCGCCGACTCCGCGATCGTCGCCCGCGTCCGGGAGGTGACGGGCGTCCGGGTCGCCGACACGGCCGAGGCGGTGGCCCTCGCGCACGCCGGTGACCCGGGGGCGCGCGAGGTGTACGCCCGGGCGGGAGAGGCGATCGGCCGCGGTATCGCCACCGTCGTCAACCTGCTCGGACCCGAACGCGTGATCATCTCCGGCGAGGGACTGGCCGCCTACGACCTGTTCGCCGGCCAGATCCGCGACACGTTCGCCGCGGCCGCCTTCGGGTCCGCCGCCCGGTGCGACGTACAGACCCGCCCACTGCCCTTCGAGGAGTGGGCCCGCGGTGCCGCGGCCACCGCGATCCAGTCCTTCATCGGACCCGACCCGCGCCAGGAGCGCCGCTGACGCGCCGGAAAGGAGCGCTTCACCCCGTCCCGTCCGTGCGGGACGAGTTCGCCGAGCCGCCCAAGACCCGATGCCACAGGAGGCACGCCCCAATGCGGTCATCCTCGTACTCCCCCCTGCCCGCGCGCGGCCTGAGAGCCGCGGCCGTCCTCGCCCTCACCCTGGGCTTCGCGACGACCGTCCCCGCCGCGCAGGCGGACACCACCGCTCCCGCCACCGCCACAGCGGCAGCGCTTGCCGCGAAGCCCTACATGGGCTGGTCGAGCTGGAGCATGCAGTCGTCCAAGTACCCCGGCCTCAACCCGGACGGCGACTACAGCTACCTGACCGAGGCGAACGTCCTCAAGCAGACGAACGCGCTCGCCGCCAAGCTGAAGAAGTACGGCTACGAGTACGTCAACATCGACGCCGGCTGGTGGCGCGACAAGACGTGGAAGCCCGAGTTCGACCAGTACGCGCGTCAGCAGGCCGACCCGTCGCGCTTCCCGCGCGGCATGAAGCCGGTCGCGGCCGACATCCACGCCAAGGGCCTCAAGGCCGGCATCTACCTCCCGGTCGGCCTGGAGAAGGAGGCGTACAACGACGGCAAGTCGCCGATCTGGAACGCCGACGGCTGCACCACCGCCGACATCGTCTACGGCGACCTGCGCACCACCAACGGCTGGGACAGCTCCTACAAGCTCGACTTCTCCCGCCCCTGCACCCAGAAGTACGTCGACTCCCAGGCCCGGCAGATCGCCGACTGGGGCTACGACTTCCTCAAGCTGGACGGCGTCGGCCCCGGCTCCGGCAAGAGCGGCGACCAGTACGACAACGTTGCCGACGTCGCCGCCTGGCAGCAGGCCATCGCCGCCACCGGCCGCCCGATCCACCTCGAGGTCTCCTGGTCCCTCGACTACGGCCACGCCGCCGACTGGAAGAAGTACTCCAACGGCTGGCGCATCGACACCGACGTCGAGTGCTACTGCAACACCCTCGTCAGCTGGGAGAACTCCGTCGACGACCGCTTCGACGACACCCCCGCCTGGACGAAGCACGCCGGCCCCGGCGGCTGGAACGACCTCGACTCCCTCGACGTCGGCAACGGTGAGATGGACGGCCTCACCAAGGCCGAACGCCAGACCTACGCCACGCTCTGGGCCATCGCCAAGTCCCCGCTGTACACCGGTGACGACCTCACCAAGCTGGACTCCTACGGCCTGTCCCTGCTGACCAACAACGAGGTCATCGCCGTCGACCAGGGCGCGAACCCGCCCGCCGCGCCGGTCACCGCCTCCGACCCGCAGCAGGTGTGGGCCGCCAAGAACCTCGACGGCACCTACACCGTCGCCCTGTTCAACCTCGCCGACAAGGCCGCCTCCGTGACCGCCGACTGGTCCACCCTCGGCTTCACCGGCAAGGCCAAGGTCCGCGACCTGTGGAACCACGAGAACCTCGGCACCTACACCGACAAGGTCACCCAGGCCCTGCCCGCCCACGGTTCGCGCCTGTTCACCGTCACCCCGGGCGGCCGCAGCCTGGCCTGGACCGGCATCGAGGCCGAGGCCGCCGGCAACACCCTCGCCGGCAACGCCTCCGTCGCCGACTGCTCCGCCTGCTCCGGCGCCAAGAAGATCGGCAACCTCTACCAGGGCGGCAAGCTGACCTTCAACGACGTGGTCGTCGCCAAGGCCGGCACCTACCAGATCAAGGTCGCCTACATCAGCGGCGACTCCCGTTCCGCCGCGGTCTCCGCCAACGGCGGCGGAGCCGTGGGCCACAAGTTCGCCGCCACCGGCGACTGGGGCACCGTCAACAGCGTCTACGTGCCGGTGACCCTCAAGGCCGGCGCCAACACGATCACCTTCGACAGCGGTTCCGGCGGCTACGCGCCGGACATCGACCGGATCGACGTACCGAAGTCCTCCTGACATCCCCGGGGGCCCGGCCCGAGGGTCGGGCCCCCGTCTCAGACTTCTGGAGCCGCCATGAACCCCCGCCCGACCGACCCCAGCAGAAGAGCCGTCCTCTCCCTCGCCGCGACGGCCGGCCTCACCGCGGCACTGAGCTCCCTGCCCGCGTTCACCGCCTCCGCCGCCCCCGCGCGCACCGCCGCCGCACCCGCCCCCAGCAGCCCGCGTGACCAGCTGTGGTGGCAGGCCCCGGGCGACGAGCACTCCATGATCGAACAGGGTCTGCCCGTCGGCAACGGCCGCCTCGGCGCCCTCGCGAGCAACGACCCCGGCCGCGAACTGCTGCTCGTCACCGACGCCACGATGTGGACCGGCGGCCTCAACGACACCCTCGACGCCGACGGCCAGTTCCCCTACGGCCGCGCCGACTTCGGGTCCCTCACCCTGCTGGCCCGGCTGACCGTGGAGATCCCCGACCACGACCTCGGCTCGGTCAACGGCTACCGCCGCACCCTCGACCTCGCCCAGGGCCTGGTCACCAGCAGCTACGTCCGCTCCGGCGTCACCTACCGGCGACAGGTCTTCGCCAGCCGCCCCGACGACGCGATCGTCCTGCACTTCAGTCAGAGCGGCGGCGGCCGCTACACCGGCACCATCAGCCTGGAGGGCACGCACGGCGAGAAGCTCTCCGGCGCCGAGTCCTTCGCGGCGTCGCTGTCCAACGGCCTGCGCTACGGCGCGGCGGTCAAGGCCTACGGCAGCGGCGGCCGGGTCCGGGTCAGCGGCTCGCTCATCGAGTTCGCCGGCTGCACCGACCTCACGGTGGTCCTCAGCGGCGGCACGAACTACGCGCCCGACGCGAGCGCCCACTACCGCGACCCCTCGCTCGACCCCGCGCGACTGGCCCGCCAGAAGGTCGCCGCCGCCGCGCGCCACTCGGCCGGCACCCTGCTGCGCACCCATGTCGCCGACTACCGGCCCCTGTACGAGCAACTCGGCCTCTCGCTCGGCACCTCCACCGACGACCAGCGCGCGCTGGACACCTGGGAGCGGATCAACCACCGCTTCCAGAGCGGCGAACCGGACCCCGAACTCGAGGCCGTCTACCTCCAGTACAGCCGCTACCTGATGATCTCCGGCTCGCGCGGCAGTCTCCCCCTCGGCCTGCAGGGCCTGTGGCTGGACGGCAACGACCCGGACTGGATGGGCGACTACCACACCGACATCAACATCCAGATGAACTACTGGATGGCCGACCGGGCCGGTCTGTCCCAGTGCTTCGACGCCTTCACCGACTACTGCCTCGCCCAGCTGCCCGCCTGGACCGACCTGACCCGCCGCCTGTTCAACGACCCGCGCAACCGCTACCGCAACTCCAGCGGGAAGATCGCCGGCTGGACGGTCGCGATCTCCACCAACCCCTACGGCGGGGGCGGCTGGTGGTGGCACCCCGCGGGCAACGCCTGGCTCGGCAACAGCCTCTACGAGCACTACGAGTACACCCGGTCGCGGCAGTACCTGGCGAAGATCTACCCGCTGCTGAAGGGCGCCTGCGAGTTCTGGGAAGCCCGGCTGCTCACCACGACCCTGCCCGGCACCTCGAAGGAGGTGCTCATCGCCGACAGCGACTGGTCGCCCGAACAAGGCCCCCTGGACGCCAAGGGCATCACCTACGCCCAGGAACTGGTGTGGGCGCTCTTCGGCAACTACGCCGACGCGTCGGCCGCGCTGGGCAAGGACGCCGGCTACGCGAAGACGATCGCCGCCCTGCGCGCCAAGCTCTACCTGCCCGAGGTGAGCCCCAAGACGGGCTGGCTCCAGGAGTGGATGTCGCCCGACAACCTGGGCGAGACCACCCACCGCCACCTGTCCCCGCTCGTCGGCCTCTTCCCTGGCGACCGCATCCGCCCCGACGGCTCCACCCCGAAGGACATCGTCGACGGATCCACCGCGCTGCTCACCGCGCGCGGGACGGAGAGCTTCGGCTGGGCCAACGCCTGGCGCGCCCTGTGCTGGGCCCGTCTGAAGAACGCGGACAAGGCCTACCAGCTCATCGCCAACAACCTCCGCCCCTCCGTGGACGGCAGCAACGGCACGGCCTTCAACCTCTTCGACATCTACGAGGTCGAGCGGGGCCGGGGCATCTTCCAGATCGACGCCAACTTCGGCACACCCGCCGCCATGAGCGAGATGCTCCTGTACTCCCGCCCGGGACACCTGGAGCTGCTTCCGGCCCTGCCCGAGGCCTGGGCGGCGCACGGCTCCCTCACCGGGGTCGCCGCGCGCGGCGGCTTCGTCGTCGACCTACACTGGCGGGACGGGACCCCGACGACGGTACGGATACGCAGCGTCGGCGGCCGTACGACGACAGTGGCATACGGCGGCGTCTCCCGGACGGTCGATCTGGGGCCCGGCGAGTCCGTCACGCTGAAGGGCTTCACCCGATGACGGCCCGACTCCCGTGGCTCTGCGGCCTGCTGAGCGCGGTGTTCGTCGCCACGACACCGGCGGCCGCGCCGGCGGTCATGCCCGCGGCCGCGCAGGTCGCCCTGCCCGCGGCCCCGAGCGCGGCGGAGCCAGCCGTCGCGCCCGCCGCGGTCCGTTCCGCGCCGAGCCGGCACGACGTGATCACCTGGGGCGCCGCCGCCGACCGCATGGGCGAGGGCGTCGCCGACCGGGGCTACCGGCTGGTGGTGCACACCAGCGTCGGCGGTGACGGCCTGCGCGTCCGGCTGTCCAACGCCTTCGGTGACCGGCCCGTCACGTTCGACAACGTGTACGCGGGCGTCCAGAAGGCGGGCGCCGAACTGGTCGCCGGCAGCAACCGGCGGCTCACCTTCGGCGGTGCGGGGTCGGTGACCGTGCCCGCGGGTGCCACCGCCTCCAGCGACCCGCTGCCCGGCCGCGTGCCCGCCGCGACCGACCTGGTGATCAGCCTGCACAGTCCGGACGCGGCGGGGCCCGCCACCGGGCACGGCATGGCCATGCAGACGTCGTACCTCGCCCAGGGCGATCACACGGCCGAGGCGGGTGCCGCCCACTGGACCGACGCCGTCGGCTCCTGGTTCTACCTGGACGCCGTCTCGGTCCGGACCGCCACCGCCACCGGTGCCGTCGTGGCGCTCGGCGACTCCATCACGGACGGATGGCAGTCCAGCACCGATCTCAACCGCCGCTGGCCGGACTACCTGGCCCGTCGGCTGCGGAAGGCCGACAGCACGGTCCAGGGCGTGGCCAACGAGGGCATCTCCGGCAACAAGGTGCTGGCCGACGGCGCCGGACAGAGCGCGCTGGGCCGGTTCCAGCGCGACGTGCTGTCCCAGCCCGGGGTCCGTACCGTCTTCCTCTTCGAGGGCGTCAACGACCTCAAGTCCCACTCGGGCGTCACCGCCGCCGACCTGATCGCGGGATACCGGCAGATCATCGACCGGGCGCACGCGGCCGGGAAGTGTGTCGTGGGCGCCACCGTCGGCCCGTTCAAGGGCTGGTCCGAGTGGGACCCGGCCGCCGAAACCGTACGCCAGGAGGTCAACGCCTTCGTCAGGGACGGCGGCGCGTTCGACGGTGTCACCGACTTCGACCACATTCTGCGCAGCCCCTACGACCCCGAGCGCATCCTGCCGTTCTTCGACAACGGGGACCATCTGCACCCCAACGACAAGGGAATGCAGGCCCTCGCCGACGCGGTCGACCTCACTCGGCTGGCATGTGGTCCGACCCACACTTCCCACTACTCCCAGTAACATGATCATGTTGTCGCTTGGATGTGCCATCCAGTAGACCGGCGCCCCGTGAGGGGGGCGCCGCCCCCACTCGGAGAACCGTATGACTACACAGAGCGACGCCCTGCATGAAGCGCGTGCCCACTACGAGAACCACGTCGGGACCTGCCGGCAGTGCCATGTCGACGCCACGCCGTGCGCCGTCTCCAAGCACCTGCTGCGCGTCTACAACAACGCGCGGCGAGCCCGGCCCGAGGCGGCCGCCCGCTGATCGCGAGACCCTCAGGAACACACAAGGACCGACAGGATCGTTGCTTCGGTTGTGTTCGGGTCCTAGGGTGAGCGTGGTTCGGCGGCCACCCCCGCCACCAGCGGCCGAGATCCGTCTCGACGTCAACTTCCGTTCCGTCCCGCTGCGTCCGCCGGCACCGGCACGACGTCCGCACGGACCCGCGATGTTCGGTTTCCCCACAGCATCGCACAGGAGTTGACGCACCCTCAGCCCGCACGGCAGCGCCCGGTCCGTCCTCAGGAGGGTCACGCTCATGGCACACCCGCACGTGTCGTCCACGGACCATTCGGACCGCCCGCCACGTGCGGCCGTGAGCCGTCGCCGCCTCCTGGAGGGGGGCGCCGCCGTCTTCGGCGCGTTCGCCCTCTGCGGCCCGTCCGCCGCGGGACATGCCACGGGCCTGCGTGCGGCGGCCGACGACACCCCCGAGTGGAACGGCCGCATCGACGTCTTCCGCCTCGGCACCGAACCGGCCCACACCACCCTCATGCCGTACGCGGACGAGGCGCAGGCGCTCGCCGCCGACCGCACCCGCTCCCCGTACCGGCTGAGCCTCGACGGCACCTGGAAGTTCGCCCACGCGGACCGCCCCGACGACCGGGACGCCGACTTCCACCGCACCGACCTCGACGACAGCGGCTGGGACACCCTGCCCGTGCCCTCCGCCTGGCAGCTGCACGGCTACGACCGGCCCGTCTACATCAACATCACCTACCCGTGGTGGGGCCCCAACGGCCAGGGCGAGGACGCGCAGCCGCCGGCCGCCCCGACCCGCCTCAACCCCGTCGGCCAGTACCGCCGCACCTTCACCGTCCCGCGCGACTGGGCGGGACGGCGGACCTTCCTGCACTTCGAGGGGGTCAAGTCCGCCCACTACGTCTGGATCAACGGCGAGTTGGTCGGCTACCACGAGGACTCCTACGACCCCGCCGAGTACGACATCACCGCGCACCTCAGGCCGGGCACCAACCAGATCGCCGTGGAGGTCTACCGCTACTCCGACGGCTCCTGGCTGGAGGACCAGGACATGATCCGGCTCAGCGGCATCTTCCGCTCGGTCTACCTGTATTCCACGCCGTCCGTGCACCTGCGCGACTTCCGGCTGGACACCCCGCTGAGCGACGACCACCGGTCGGCCGAGCTGTCGGTCACCGCGAGCGTGCGGGACTACGGCGGTGAGGGCGGCGGCGCCTACGCGGTGGAGACCCAGTTGTACGACGCGGGCGGACACCCCGTGTGGTCCCGGCCGTTGCACCAGGGCGTCGCGCTCGGCTCCGGCGAGGAGGCGACCGTACAGGCTTCGAAGGCCGTGCCCGCGCCGCGCCTGTGGTCGGCCGAGCACCCGAACCTGTACACCGCCGTGCTCCGGCTGCGCGACCCCGCGGGCAAGGTGATCGAGACCCTCTCGCACCGGGTCGGCCTGCGCGAGTTCGCGCTGAAGGACGGCCTGATGCGCATCAACGGCCGACCCGTCTCCTTCCGGGGCACCAACCGCCACGAGATGCACCCGGTCCGCGGCTCGGCCCTCACCCGCGCGGACCTGGTCGAGGACATCGGGATCATCAAACGGCTGAACATCAACAGCGTCCGTACCTCGCACTACCCCAACAACCCGCTGTGGCTCGAACTCGCCGACGAGTACGGCCTGTACCTGGTGGGCGAGACGAATCTGGAGACCCACGGCATCCGCGGTGAGTTTCCGGGCGACCACGCCGACTGGACCACGGCCTGTGTGGCCCGCGCCCAGAACATGGTCCACCGCGACAAGAACCACGCCAGCGTGGTCATCTGGTCCCTCGGCAACGAGGCGGGCGGCGGCAGCACGTTCACGGCCATGCACGAGTGGATCCGCTCCTACGACACCACCCGGGTGATCCAGTACGAGGGCGACGACCGTCCGGGGATCAGCGACATCCGCTCCGAGATGTACGACACCCCCTCCCGCGTCGAGGCACGGGCGAAGGACACCACCGACACCCGGCCGTACGTGATGATCGAGTACTCCCACGCGATGGGGAACTCCAGCGGGAACTTCAAGAAGTACTGGGACCTCGTCCGCCGCCATGACGTGCTCCAGGGGGGATGGATCTGGGACTTCGTCGACCAGGCCCTGAACTGGCCCACCCCGACGCGCAAGATGTTCACCGAGACCGGACCCGCCGCGCTGGCCGGCGAGATCATCGCCCCCAGCGGCACCTTCAGCCGCGACAAGGGCCTCTCCGGCGGTACGGTCTTCGCCCGCGACCCCGGCCTCGACCTCACCGGCTCCCTCACCCTGGAGGCCTGGGTCACCCCGCACTTCACCGGCTACCACCAGCCGATCATCGCCAAGGGCGACACCCAGTACGCCCTCAAGCAGACCGACCGGAACCTGGGGTTCTTCATCTACTCCGGCGGCCGGTGGATCACCGCGAGCTGGGCGCTGCCGGCCGACTGGACCGGCGTCGAGCACCACGTCGCGGGTGTCTTCGACGCCCAGGCGGGCACCCTGACCCTGCACGTCGACGGCGCGGTGCGGGCCACCCGCACGACCACCGTCCGGGGCCCGGCCCGCAACACCGCCGCCCTGTCGCTGGCCACCGATGTGGACAACCCCACCCGCGAGTTCAGCGGCACCCTCCGCCGGGCCCGCGTCTACGCCAGAGCGCTGAGCGCCGCCGAACTGGCCTCCGGCGGCCGGGGCCCCGAGGACGACGGCGTACGGTTCTGGTTCGACGCCGCCACCGTCGCCCACACCGAGCAGCGGCCCCGCGACAAGACGTTCTACGCCTACGGCGGCGACTGGGGCGACAACCCCAACGACGGGGCCTTCTCCGGCGACGGCATCGTCACCGCCGACCGCGGGACCACCGGCAAGTCCGCCGAGGTCAAGCGGATCTACCAGGCCGTCGATGCCGCTCCGGCCGACGGCGCCCGCCTGGTCCAGGGGGCGGCCGTCACCCTCACCAACGAGTACCTCTTCACCAACCTCCGCGAATTCGACGGCCGGTGGGAGCTCACACGCGACGGAGAGGTGGTGCAGCGCGGCAGTCTGAGCCGCGACCAGCTCGACGTGGCACCCCTGTCCGGCAAGGACGTCGTCGTGCCCTTCACACTGCCGGGCGACCCGGCGCCGGGCGCGGAGTACTTCCTGCGCCTGTCCTTCACGACCCGGCAGACCACGCGATGGGCGAAGGCGGGCTTCGAGGTGGCCGGGCAGCAACTCCCGGTCGACGCGGGCAGCCCGGCCGTCACGCCCGTGCCGCTGGACGACGTCCCGGCCCTGCGCCACGACGAGAGCGCCTCGGCGGTCACCGTCACGGGCGAGGGATTCTCGGTCGCCGTCGAAAAGAAGACCGGCGTCATCACCTCCTACCGTGCGGCCGGCGCCCAGCTGATCTCCTCCGGGCCGGTCCCGAACTTCTGGCGGGCCCCGACCGACAACGACCGCGGCAACGGCCAGCACACCCGCAACGAGACCTGGCGCGACGCCGGAGCCCTGCGCACGGTCACCGCCGTGAGCGTGCGGGCGCTGCGCGACCGGGCCGTCGAGATCAAGGTCGCCGGGACGCTGCCCACGACGACGGAGTCGACGTACACCACCACGTACACCGTCTTCGGCAGTGGCGAGATCAAGGTCGACAACACCCTGCACCCCGGCGCCGCCTCGCTGCCGTACCTCCCGGAGGTCGGCAGCCTGCTGCTCCTGCCCGCCCGCCTGGAGCGGCTGCACTACTACGGCCGCGGTCCCGAGGAGAACCACTGGGACCGCAACGACGCCACCGACGTGGGCCGGTACTCCGGCACCGTCGGCGGGCAGTGGACCTCCTACCTGCGCCCGCAGGAGAACGGCAACAAGACCGACGTCCGCTGGGTCGCCCTCACCGGCGACGACGGCACCGGCCTGCTCGTCTGCGGCGAACCCCTCCTCGAGGTGAACGCCTCGCACTTCACGCCCGAGGACCTGTCGGTCGGGGCGCGCCACGACTACCAGCTCACCCCGCGCGCGGAGGTCGTCCTGCGGCTCGGCCACCGGCAGATGGGCGTCGGCGGCGACAACAGCTGGGGTGCGCATACCCACGACGAGTACAAGCTCTTCGCGAACCGCGACTACGCGTACACCTACCGGCTGCGCCCGCTGACCGACGTCCGCCGGGCGACGGCCCTCTCGCGCCGGCCCACGGCGGGAGAAGCGGAATGATCGCTTGCTCTTCGCGGGGGGCCGGGGCACCGGGGCTTTCGGCGCGGTTGACGGAGGGTCAGCCCGGAGCGTCGCCCGCTCCTGACCGGGACGACAACTGCGTCAGTTCCACATCGGATAGGTGACCACGCGCTCATACCCGTCCGGCCTGGAATCGGGGTACACGATGCTCATCTGGCCGTACTGCTGGGTCGCCGGGCTCCTCTTCCAGGTCTTCGGGCGCTCCAGCACCACGATGACCGGGTACGAGTGGAACTTGCCCGCGGCGCAGTACGGCTTGCAGTCGTTCACGGCGTTGTAGCCCGTGCCGACCGCGGAGCCCGACTCCCAGTGGGTCCAGTGCATCGAGGTGAGGCGGCTGTTGCCGTCACCGCAGGCGAGGATGAAGTCGCCGGGGCGGACCTGTGGCTTCCAGAAGCAGTCGACGAGCACGGTGTCGCCGGCCTTCCGGGTCACTTGGCCGTGTGCGCCTGACGGTGCCGCAGCGGGGGAGGCGGAGGCCGGTCCCAAGGCTGTGGCCAATGACGCAGCCGCACAGAGCGTGATCGCTGCTCTCCAGGTGTGTCTCCGCATACCAACTCCCGCCGCCTGTCCGAGCCGCACCCCGTCGGCCTCTTCTGTCGACGCTACGACTATCGACGCTACGACCGTCTCGCGGGATCCACCACTCGGACGGCACCGCGTGCCGCACGGTTCCATGATGTCGGGCCTTGCCACGCCCCGGTGTTCCCCGCGGCAGGTCGCTTCCCCGCTGACTCGCGGCCAGGGACGCGACGCGACCGTCGCCGTCCGAACCGGCTTCACATGGTTGGGGCTAATATGTCCCCGGAGTGATCGATGCCTCACATGCGCCCGTCAGGCGACGCCGACGACCTGCTGACCAGACTCGGGTCACTGACCGCTCAGGCCCGCGAGCGTGCTGAACTTCAGCGCTCGCAGGTCGAACTGGCGATCGCTCTCCAGCGCGGCATGCTGCCGGGGGAGCTGCCCGCCGCCCCCGGATTCCGGGTGGCCGCCCGCTACGTACCGGCCTGTCACGGCCTCAACGTCGGCGGCGACTGGTACGACGCGTTCACCCTCGCCGACGGCTGTGTCGGACTGTCCATCGGCGACGTCCAGGGCCACAACATCGAGGCCGCCGCGTTCATGGGCCAGGTGCGGGTCGGCCTGCGGGCCCTCGCCTCCGTCACGAGCGAGCCGGGGGAGCTCCTGGCCCGGACGAACGACCTGCTTCTCTCCCTCGGCACCGACCTCTTCGCGACCTGCACGTTCATGCGGCTCGACCCGGCCACCGGCGTACTGGAGAGCGCGCGGGCCGGGCACGTTCCCTGCGTCTGGGCCACGGCGGACGGGAAGTCCGGCATCGTCGCGGACCGGGGAGGACTCCCGCTCGGCATCGCGGAGGGAGCGGAGTTCCCGACGACCCGGTCCAGGCTCACCACGGGCGGGGTCCTGGTCCTGCTCACGGACGGCGTGGTGGAGGGGCCCTCCCTGAGCGTCGACGAGGGGCTCGGACACGTCGTGCGGCTGGCCGGTATCGCCGCCGTCGCGGGCCTGGACGCGGAGCCGCTCGCCGCGGCCGTGATCAAGGTCTCGGAGCTGGTGGGACACGAGGACGACGCCGCCGTGCTGGTCGTCCGCCACGACGGGCCCGGCGTCCGGCCGTAGGGCCGGCCCCGCCCGCGGCCGTCGCCAATGGCCGGGCGTCCCCGCGGACGCGCCCCTCGCCTCGCCGACGAGGCGGCCCAGGTGTCTGATGACTGGTGTGGCGCGTACCCAGGAGCTGAGCCGGCCTGTCGTCGTCGGCCTCCAGACGCTGGCTGTGGCCGTCGGCTACTTCGCGGCGGGACGGCTGGGACTCCTGCGGCAGCTCGTCCTCGAAGGCGCGGTGTTCACCCCCATCTGGCCGCCCACGGGTATCGCGGTCGCGGGTCTGCTGATCTTCGGGCTGCGCTGCTGGCCCGGCATCGCCCTCGGCGCCCTGCTGGTCGTCCTGACCATGGCCTCGTTCCAGCCCCATCTGCTCGGCAACCTGATCGGCGGCACCGCGGCCCCCGTCTGCTCGTACCTCATGCTGCGCAAAGTGGGATTCCGCACCGATCTCAGCCGGCTGCGGGACGGTCTCGCCCTCGTGTTCCTGGGGGCCCTCACGGGGATGCTGATCAGCGCGACGACCGGTGTCGGTCTCCTCGTGGCCACGGGCAAGCTCGCCGCGGACGACTTCTGGACGGTCTGGCTCGCGTGGTGGGTGGGCGACGCGATGGGTGTCCTGATCGTCACCCCGATCCTGCTGGCGATGCACGGCGCGCGGTGGCCCCCGCGCTTCTCACGATGGAAGGAGGCCCTGGGGGTGGCGCTCATCGCCTGCGTCTTCGTGCCGCTCGCCACGCTCAGCAGTGTCAGCCTGATGTTCCTCGTGTACCCCCTGCTCATCTGGGTGGCCCTGAGATTCCAGCTCGTCGGCAGCATGCTGTGCGCCCTGTTCGCCTCCGTCATGGCGACCATCGCGGCGACGGACGAGATCGGCCCGTTCGCGGGGCTGAACCACGTCGAGGTGATGTTCAAGCTCCAGGCCTTCAACGGATCCATGGCGCTGACCGCCCTGCTCCTGTCGGCGGTGATCGTCGAGCAGCACAACACCAGACGTTCCGTGGAACAGGCCTGCCAGGAGCTGGTCGAGGTGCTGGAACATCTCACCGCGGGCGAGTCCCCGCCCGGCCGACCGCCACCGCGGCAGGAGCAGGGCCGAGGCCGGCCGCACGGCAGGGAGTGAACTCCACGGCGGCCCCGGGAATCAACCGCGGTCGGCCGCCCGGACGTGCTGTCCGCCGGTGAACAGGGACCAGAGGTCGCTGTCCCAGGCCAGCTGTCGGACCAGTTCGTCGTCGGTGGAGCGGGGGGCGGGGGCGCCCTGTGGTGCGGCGGCGCGCTGCGGGGCGGTCGCGGGGGACTGGTCGCGCCGTGAGATCTGCCCGCTGACGGTGATGTTGTGCTCCACGCGCGGGCGGCGGAGCGCTTCGTAGGCGGTGAGGGCCCGCTCGCTGTCCGGCGCGTCCCGGAGGGCCTTCGCGAGGACGACGGCGTCCTCCAGCGCCATCGACGCCCCCTGCCCGGTCGCGGGCGAGGCGGCGTGCGCGGCGTCGCCGACGAGCAGGACCCGGCCGCGGTGCCATGGCGTGGCGGGCGGCATCTCGGTGGCCCGGGTGACCATGACGCCGTCGGCGGTGGCCTCGACGATGTCGGCCGCGAGCGCGCGGTCCGACCGGGAGGCGTCCGCGCGCAGCAGCGGGACGAGCAGTTCGCGCCATCGGGACGGATCCCCGTCCGTGGGCTCCGGCCCCGCCGACGGCTCACCGGCGACACGGCAGAACCAGAACGTCTCGCCGGCGGGGCTCACGGCGTAGCCGAAGGCGGCCTCGGGGCCGCGCAGGAACGTGATGCGCCCGCTCCCGCGCTCCGCCGTCGAGGGAGCCTCGGTGGTGTGACCGTAGAAGACGTGCTCGCCCGCGTACCGGGGGCGAGCGGCGGGCGCGACGGACCGCCGGACGGCGGAGTTCAGCCCGTCGGCGCCGACGAGCAGGTCGCCGCTCGCGGTCCCGCCGTCGGCGAAGTGCGCGGTGACGGTGTCCGGGCCGTCCTGCACGGACACCAGCCGGGCGCCGTGCTGGACGCCTATGCCCCTGCGCACGGCCTCCGCCTGGAGAACCGCGTTGAGTTCGCCGCGGCGCAGGCACCGGTACTGGAGCAGTGGGTCGCCGGCCTCGCCGAGCGGCCTGCTCGCCAGTTCGGTGCCGGAGCCGTCGAGGACACGCATCGTGGTGAGCGGGAAACCGACGGCGGCGACCGCGGCGGCGGCGTCGATCTGGGCGAGGGCGCGCATGCCGTTGCTCGCCAGCGTGAGGAACGCGCCGAGATCCTCGGCCGCGTCCGGGTGCGCCTCGTACACGGTGGCTTCGTGCCCGGCCCTGTGCAGGGCCAGTGCCGTCGCCGCGCCCGCCGTGCCGCCGCCGATGACGAGTACGTGTGCCATGCCGAACTCCTTCCGTGTGCCCACCGACCGCCCGTGCCTTCGGCTGAACTCCCGGACGGGGCAGGGGAGTTCCACCCGGCGTGAAGCACGGTCCAGTGGGCCGGCGCGGTTCGTGGGGACTCGACCCGCTTGGGGATGTCGCGTACCCATTCGTTTTCTTGTTCGAACCTACGAACCTGCCACACGGCGGGTTACCGCCGCTCCCGAGGTCTGATAGTAAACCTTCCTGTCAGTAAGTGGTACGGACCAACTCCACGCCCCCCACCTTCACTTGGAGCTCCCGTGGTGCACTCTTCCACCGAGGCGGCAGGTCTCACTGCCTCCCGCCGTTCGGTCCTCGCTCTGGTCGGCGCCCTGGCGGCGGCCCCTCTGCTCGGCTCCCCGTCGGCCGCGGCGACCCCCAGGGCCGCCGCCGCCCTCGGCCTCGACGACCCGGCGAAGAAGGAGATCGCCATGAAGCTGGTGTCGAGCGCCGAGAACTCCTCGCTCGACTGGAAGGCGCAGTACAAGTACATCGAGGACATCGGTGACGGCCGCGGCTACACCGCCGGCATCATCGGCTTCTGCTCCGGCACCGGCGACATGCTCGACCTCGTGCAGCTCTACGCCGACCGCAAGCCCGGCAACGTCCTCGCCCGGTACCTTCCGGCGCTGCGCGCGGTGGACGGCACCGACTCGCACAGCGGCCTCGACCCCAACTTCCCCGCGGACTGGCGCAGGGCGGCGCAGGACACCCAGTTCCAGCAGGCGCAGAACGACGAACGCGACCGGGTGTACTTCAACCCGTCGGTCCAGCAGGGCAAGACGGACGGGCTCCGCGTCCTGGGCCAGTTCGCCTACTACGACGCCATCGTCATGCACGGCGACGGCACCGACCCCACCAGCTTCCGCAACATCCGCAAGCGCGCCCTGAACAAGGCCAAGCCGCCGGCGCAGGGCGGCAACGAGACGACGTACCTCAACGCCTTCCTGGACGCCAGGGTCTGGGCCATGCGGCAGGAGGAGGCGCACAGCGACACCAGCCGGGTCGACACCGCGCAGCGCGTGTTCCTGCGCAACGGCAACCTCGACCTCAATCCGCCGCTGGACTGGAAGGTGTACGGCGACAGCTTCCACATCGGCTGACCGACAGGTACGTCAGCCACCGCGGGCGGCCCGACCGCTCCGTTCCGCTTCGTTCGGCGGGCCGCACCGCGGGCAACCTCACCGGATCCGGGTCGAGTTGACTCGTGCCGACCTCTGGTCCCGGGAACGTACCGACCGGTATACAAACCGAGTCGAACGTGCGAACGCCGCACTGGCGCGGTGTGGCACGCCGGCCCGAATCCTGGGGGAGTGCTTCATGAAGGATCACGGCAAGCCGGCCGCGGGTGTCCCGCGCCGCCGACGCGGCCTGGCGGTGGGAGCGGCGGTCAGCGCCTGCGCCCTCGGCCTGGCCGCCGCGTCGCCGGCCACGGCCCACGGCGCGCACCACGGCCACGGCACGCGCTACGTGGCCCTCGGCGACTCCTACACCTCGGGACCGCTGATCCCCCGGCAGGTGGACGCGAACTGCGCCCGCTCGGACCACAACTACCCGTCGCTCGTGTCGGCGTGGGGGAGAGCGACCGCGTTCAAGGACGTCAGCTGCGGCGGGGCGACGACCGCGCAGATGTGGAAGGCGCAGGGGACGAACGGCCCCCAGCTCGACGCGGTGCGGCGCGACACCGACCTGGTGACGGTCCAGATCGGCGGCAACGACGTCGGCTTCGGCTCCATCATCGCCACCTGCGCCCGGCTCGGCGCGACCGACCTGGCCGGCAACCCGTGCCAGCGTTACTACGCCTCCTCCGGCACCGACCAGTTGGTGCTCAACATCCTCGACACCGCGCCCAAGGTCGCCGCGGTGCTGCGCGCGGTGCACGCGAGGGCGCCGCATGCCCGGGTGCTCGTCGTCGGCTACCCCGACCTGCTGCCCGACGACGGCAGCGGCTGCTACCCCTCCGTGCCGTTCGCGGCGAAGGACTTCCCCTACCTGCGGGACACCGGCAAGCGGATCAATCTGATGCTGCGTCTGGTGGCGCTGACCAACCGCGCGGAGTACGTCGACACGTACGGGCCCACCCGCGGCCACGACATGTGCAAGGCGCCGGCGGACCGCTGGATCGAGCCCCTGCAGCCGGCGTCCGCGGCGGCCCCCGCACACCCCAACGCCAAGGGCGAGGAAGCCATGGCGCGCGCCGTCATCGCGCGGCTCAAGTCGGGCCACGGGCACCGCTGATCGCACCGGATCTGGCAGTATCGGCCCATGACGATCCGTACCCGCGCCGACGGCGGTTCCCGGTACTCGCTGTGGTCGAGGGACTCGGTGCTCTCCATCGGGTCG
The DNA here is from genome assembly GCF_053593435.1 of Streptomyces sp. NPDC002306. Lineage (NCBI taxonomy): Bacteria > Bacillati > Actinomycetota > Actinomycetes > Kitasatosporales > Streptomycetaceae > Streptomyces > Streptomyces sp. NPDC002306. The sequence goes on along the minus strand of NZ_JBSFCK010000004.1, from coordinate 358,880 downwards.
GTGAACTCGGTCCTGTCCATCGGCTCGGTGGGCAGCGCGCTGTCCGTCGGGTCGATCGGCAGTGTGCTGTCCGCCGGTTCCGTCGGGTCCGCCGCGTCGCTCGTGTCCGGCGGATCCTGGCTGAGCACGGGGTCGGTGCTGTCCGCCCGGTCCTCCTGGTCGGTCATGTCCTGGCGCTCCCGTGGCGGCCTGGTCGCGGCCGGAGCCCTGACGGCGACGGTCGGCGCTACGGTCCTGCTGCGCGCGCTCGCCACGGAGGGCGGGCGAGGCGGTGCCGGCCGGGGCCGTCTCCTCGACCGACGCGGCTCGGGCGGCAGTTGATCCGGGAGTGGTCCGGGAGCGATCGGGGAGTGATCCGCGACTGGCTCGGCAGGTGACTCGGGAGGCGGTTCGGCGGGTGAGGAACGCCTCCTGACGTCAGAACGCCTCCCACAGACACACCAGTGTCCGGTCGGTGTCGCCGCCGGTCGTGCGGAAGGCGGTCTGCTGCAGGAAGCCGACCAGATCGGCGGCGCCCGGCCGCCAGGCCTCCGCCAGGAACTTCGCGACCTCCGGCGAGCGGACCAGCTCCGCGGTGGCGCCGGTGCACAGCACCAGGGTGTCTCCCGGGCGGGTGTCCACGCTCTGGCGGCGCAGCGCGCAGCCGGTCGGCAGGGCCCGCGCGGTGGTCCACGCGGTGTCCGGGCCGAGTTCGAGTACCGGGTGCCAGGATCTGTCGCGCAGCAGGAGGGCCACACCGCTGCCGGTGCCGAGCACGAGGTGCCGGCGGACCGAGGTCTGGCCGAGGGGAGTGAGGACCGCCAGTACGTCGGCGGACACGTCCTCGGCCTCCGCCTGATGGCGGTGGGCGAGCCGTTCGAGGCTGCCGGCCGTGCCACGGATCGCGGTACGCAGCAGGTCGGTCACGGCCTCGGCCGACTCGTCGCTCGCCAGGGCGCTCTCCAACGGTCTGGCGAACGCGCCGAGTTGCGTGGCGAGCGACTCGCACAGCAGGTCGGCCGCGGCCTGGGACCAACGGCCCAGGGGATGTCCGGCCGAGACCGCCGACAGCAGCGTGGGGCGGGGGAACTCGGGCAGGATCCGCGTCAGGAACGCGTCGCGCCGGAACCGCTGGTCGGCCCGGTTGCGGCCGCCGCGCTGCGAGGTGCCCCGCACCCGCAGGGAGCCCAGGTCGGCACCGTCCACGACGGTGTCCGGCACGCTGTCGCGCCCCAGCGCCAAGCCGCCGGGCACCCCCATCGGAAACGGACCGGCGCCGAACCGCGACACGGCTCCGACCCGGATGACCCGCTCGGGCCCCGGCACGTCCACCCGTACGACCCTTTCCGGTCCGGGAACCCGCACGACCCGTTCGGGCCCGGGAATCTCGACGACCCTTTCGGGTCCGGGAACCTCGACGAGGCGCTCGGGACCTGGCACGCGTACCACCCGTTCGGGGCCGGGGACCTCCACCGGCACCTCCCTGACCTCCACCCGCACCTGCTCGGGGCGGGCCGCCCGCGCCTCCGCCTCCCGCCGACGCCGGTGCAGGAGCCCGAGCAGCAGGGCATTGACGAGCAGGGAGAGGCCCAGAACGACGAGGACGAGGACGTTCACCGTGATTCCTCCTTGACCGCTCGCAGCGCGAGGGTGGTGAGCGGGCCGCACGACACGGCGAGGAACAGAGCGTGCGACTCGGCCGTGTACACGGGGTCGAGAAGCCGGCCGGGGTCCGGCGGGGACGCGTCCCGTCCGGCGTCGGCCGTGCGGGCGAAGCCCTGACGGGCCGAACGCAGGGCGGAGGTGTAGCGGTGCCGGGCCAGCCGGTCGACGGCGTCCGCGGCCGACTCGGTCCACGGGCCCAGGACCCGTTCGGCCAGCTCGGTCAGCCCCGCCGCGGTCCGCTCGCGTGGCGTCCCGGCCGCGGCGGCGTGCTCGGGCATCACGGGGACGACGGTGAGGACGGCCCCCGGCTCACCGAGCACCCGCCGTACGGCCGCCGCCGACCAGTCGCGCAGTTGGGGACGTGTGCCGACGCCCTGATGGTCCGCGCCCAGGACCACCACCGCGGTGCGTTCCTCGCCGACGGCCGCGAGGGCGGTCGGCAGGATCCTGCGCAGGGCGCGCGCCTCCGCGCCGAGCCGGGCGCCGGTCTGCACCCCGCGCGCGGCCGCCGCCAGCACCGGGTAGGAGACGGCCACCAGCACGGCGTGGGCCTGGCGGACCGTACGTTCCGCGGTCCGTCCCTCCTGGTCGGGTGCGGCCGGGCCCACGGGAGCGTCGACCATTTCGTGGCGCACGGGAGGTTCCGGTGCGGGCCCGGGGCCGGGGGCGAGCAGCGCGCCGAGCACGTCCCGCGAGGACGCGGGCAGACCGCCGGCGTGCAGCAGGGCGATCCGATGGGCCACCGGTGTTCCGGCGGCCCGGTGGTGCCCCAGGTCCTCGGCGAGGGTGGCCCGCAGCCCGGACCGCTCCCCGGTCGGGGTCGCGCTCAGGACGCGGGCCACCTCGGCCGCCCAGGCCGGCGACGGGTCCGGCCCGCTACGGGGTGTGCGGCGGGGGCTGCCATGTCACCGCTTGTCGCGCGGGGTGAGGATGGCCCGACCGCACAGTGCCGTGGCGTCGCCCTCGTTGACGACGTAGGGCAGCCGCAGCCACCACAGGACCTCGGCGGTGTCGCCGCGTTTGCGCACGGGGATCTCGTCCTGGACGAGGCCCTTGAAATTCTCCTTGACCTCGTACTTGACGAAACCGCCCCGGTGGTCGGCGCCCTGGGCCCGGAGCAGGGTCCTCAACTGTGCGGCGGACTCGCCGCGTTGCCGCTGCCACCAGCTGTCCGGGTGGGGTACGGGGTCGGGCACGATCTGGGCGAGGACCTCGTCGAACTGGATCAGGGCCGTCAGGTAGGCCTTCCGCTCGGATCCCTCGGCTCGGTTCGACGAGTGCAGACGCAGGGTGCGGACACAGCTGTAGAACCGCCGCTTCCAGAGTTCGGTCCGCGCGGCGAGGAGGTGGACACCTCGGTCGGCGCCCGGCGCGTCGATGAAGGCGAGGCCGCTGCACCCGACCAGGGTGCTCTCCCGGACCACCGCGGCCAGGTCCAGAGCCCGGCGGGCCAGCCGGCACAGCGCCTCGGTCTCCGCGGACGAGACCGTGTGCGGAGCGGAGCCGTCCGGCACCGTGTCCTGCCCGTCCGCGGCCACCCGCTCCAGCTCGCGCCACAGTGAGGGGAGGTCTTCGAGCTCCGCGTGCGGGGAGTTGCGGGCTCCCACGGCGGGCAGCGCCTCACCCCAGCCCGGCAGCAGGGACTCTCCCGGAGCACGGCTGCCCAGCACCCGGTCCAGGTCTTCGAGCGGCGAGCGGGTGGCCCCGGCCGGCACCCGGAGGGCGTCGAGGCGCAGCCCTCGGGCGAGGCCCTCCAGGGTGCCTGCCCCGGCGATCCGCTCCTTCGCCACCTTGTCCTCGTGCCCGAGCTCCTGGATCTCCGGGCGGAACCCGACGCCCTCCTCGGACCGGGCGGACTTCGTGGGCCACCAGGTCTCGACCGCGGCCCGCAATTCGACCAGCCGAGGGTCCTCCTCACTCCGCCCGGCGGCGGGCCGACGCTCCTTGTCGGCGGCGGCGGCGGCGACGACGGCGGCGGTCGTGGCCGCGCCGACGCCCGGGCCCGGCACGCTCGGCGGCACCTTCGGCCGCTGCGGCGCCACCACCACGAGGGACGCCGGCCCCCGCGCGGGCGAGGGCGCCTCGACGGGCGGGGGCGCGGGCGCCGTCACGTCGATCGGCACAGCCGTCACGTCGACGGACGGGACCCCCGCCGGAGGCGCACCCGGTGTCGAGCCCGTGTGCGGCGCGATTGCGGGACGCGTACCCGGTCCCGCCTCCGCAGCCGTGCCCGGCCGGACCCGCGGCACGGGCGTGGGCCTCGCGTTCGTGGCCGCCGTCACGGACAGGCCGGACGCCGGTCTGCCGTGGGCCCTCGTGACGGCCAGTTCGAGGACCGAGAGTTGGGCGATGAGGTTCTGCAGACCGACCTCGTGCTCCGCCTGCGGCGGGTCCGCCTCGGCGAACACCCCGCGCAGACGGCTCACCGCGTCGCGCAGCCACCTGCGTGCCTCTCTCCTGTCCTTCTCGGTCTCCAACGCCGCCAGGGCGTCGGCGACCTGTAGGGCCGCCTGCCGCACGGCGTCCGCGGTCTCCTCCGGCATCGGGTCCGCCTCCCTTTCCTCTCCGGCTCGTTCGCCGTGCCGTTCGCGCTGCCGATCAGTGCTTGCCGTTGAAGGGGTTCCAGTCGGGATAGAGGCTTTCGAGGTCCTGGGACATCGGCGTGGAGTAGACCGCGCCGGGGTGGTCCTGGAGCGTGTGGATGCTCTTGGTGGTCAGATACGGGGGCCGCCCGCCGTGGACCCGCAGCCGCCCGCGGCTGTCCAGGCTGACGTACTGCTCGGTGCCCGCCCGTCGCCGGGCCGGGACCGGAAGGCGGTCGAGGGTGTGCGAGCGCCCGTCCGCGTCCACCACCTCGATCACGTACTGACTGGAACCGGCCATCGGGGAGACCGGGACCAGCAGTCCCGGCAACGGCTCGCCGGAGCCAGGCAGTTCGTGGTCCGGGTGGAAGACCTCGGGCAGCCGCGCGCTCAGCGGGGTGCCGTCGTCCGCCCAGGCGGGCACGACCACGACCGGCTCGGTGCGCTCACCCAGCCGGTTGACGCCGTACATGCGGATGGTGCCGAGCAGGGCGGTGAGGTGGCCCTCGGCGCCGAACACCGCGTGCCCGGTACCGGCGAGTTCGACGGTCCCGCCACCGGCGCGGTCGACGACGAGGTGTGCCTGGCGGCCGTTGCAGAAGTGGAGCCGGGGCTCCAGCCGCTCGTCGATCTCCACCTGCGTCCGGATGCCGGGCCGGACGCCCTCCGAGAGCCGCCCCCACCACAGGTCGTCGTCGAGCTGGACGTCCTCGGCGATGGCCCTGCGGGTCACCGAGAAGGACCCCCAGCTCATACTGACCCGCCCGTTGAGCGGACGGTGCAGATCGAGCACCGGGCTCGCCGCCTGCCAGGGCGACCGGACGGCCAGCCGGTCGTTGGCGAGCGCCTCGTAGGGGGTGCCCACGGTGAAGACCTTCTCCAGGTCGTTGTCCGCCGTCACGAGGCTGAAGTCGCAGGGGAGCGTGGGGCAGATGTCGCCGACCATGATGTCCACCGTGCTCGTGCGCGGGGCACTGCCGGGGCCGTCGGTCCACTGGTGCCGGGCGGCCCGGCTACGCGCGTGGGCCCAGGCGGCGCCGATCGAGGTCGCCTGCTTGGCGAAGGGCGCCTCGACCTCGATCGCGGCGGGGTTGCGGAACAGCGGCCTGCCGTCGGGAAGCCGGAACGGCGCGATCTCGTCCGCGACGGACTCCTTCGCGAGGGGCATGGAGGTGCTGCGCCCCGAGAGGATGATCCGGTCCAGGGCGAGCGTCTCGTCGAGCGCGAAACGGCTCTGCACCAGCTCCACCGCGATGGTGGCGGCCTCCCGGAACACGGGTGCCGCGATCCGGTCGAAGTCGTCCTTCGCCAGGGTGAGGATCTCCGGATCGTCGATCTGTTCGACCAGGTCCAGGACGGTGCGGCCGGGTCCCTCGGTCGGTACTCCCGACAGCCACTTGATCACATCCGGGCGGAGCGCGCGCCAGGGACCGGAGCCGTCGGCCCCGAGATGGATCTTGGCCTCCTCGGCCGCCGCCCACAGCGCGTGGAAGACGGGGTTCTCCCGGGCGTCACCGCGGGCCCAGCCGGTGGGCAGCACGTTCGCCAGGGCCGTACGGACCGGATCCTGGGCCAGTCGGTGGGGGAGTTCCGAGCCGGACAGATGGGCGAGGACCGCCGGGGCCAGGCGCGGCGGTCCCGACGAGCCGGTCGTCAGGGACTCGGGGATCAGGTCCAGCAGTGCCCGGTACGCGCCCGTGCCCGGCGATCCGCCCGTCCCCGGCGATCCGCCCGTCCCGGCGGAGCCCGCCTGCTCGCTCTCGTACGCCTGCCGCACCAGCCGGTCGATCAGGGTGGCCTTGAGCAGGTAGTACACCCGCAGGGTGAGGTAGTCGCCGCCGAGGTCCGGGTGGCCGGTGGAACCGAGCACCTCCGGGCGCAGCTCGTAGCGACGCCCTCGGGTGCGGGCCTCGTCGTCGGTCAGGGGGCCGCTGTAGTCGGTGAGGGTGAGACCGAGCAGGGCGATGTCGGTGGTGCCGCCGCCGATGTCGACGACCAGCATCGTCTGCCGCCAGCTCGGGAACGGCCGGCCGGGCAACGGCCGGGCCGCGGCCCGCAGTGCCTCCACTCCGGAACCGGTGTTGCCGGAGAAGTCACGCAGGACGAAGAAGAGTCCCGCCGCGACCCCTTCGTCATAGCTGACGAAGACCTGGCTCAGACCGGCCTTCGCGCGCAGCACGTTCTCCAGCCGCTTCTGCACGTCCGGCGAGGTCGTCGTCGGATACGTGATGACGGCCTCGACCAGATGGCGCTGTTCCTGCGACTGCGGGTGGCGCGTCCTGGTCTCGACGGCCTCGATCAGCCGGACGAAGGCGAGCGCGACGAGGTCGTCCGAGTGATGGACCACTTCCTCGCCCAGCCGAGGCACCGGGACACGGTCCGGACGCCGCAGCATCCGCTTGAGTCCGCGCAGTGACCCCGAGTGCTGGTCGGACAGGTGCAGGGCGCCGTCGCGGACGTTGAGCGCGCTGGCGACCTCGTAGGTGTCGGTCGTCTCGCCGAAGTTGATCCGCTCCAGGCCCAGCCGCTTCAACGGCGGTACCCGGAACGCGCGGTCGTAGGCCCGGAAGAGCCGGGGCACCAGCCAGTCGGCGTGCTCCGCGGTCCGGGCCAGGCGTTCGAGTTCCTGGGCGGTGCGCTCGACCAGCCGCCGGTCCGGGCCCTCGCCGCCGACGGTGAGCAGTTCGACGAGCCGGCTCGCGGTGCGTTCCGCCTCGGGCCGCGCGGACAGCACCGCCGCCGCGAGCTCGTCGGCCCGCTTCGTCCACTGAGCGGGAGGCGTGCGCAGGCCGTCCGAGGCGGCCGCGGAGCCGCCGGCCGCGGCGGTGTGCGGGCGCAGCGCGGCGGCGAGTTCGACGGCGAGGGTACGGCCCTGGGCGGGGTCGATGCGCCAGGTGATGTTCTCCTCGCCGTTGTAGAGCGTCGCGGTCGAACTGGTGTTGCCGAAGTCCACGGCCGCGAAGTGCACGAAGACGGGACGGTCGCCGACGTGCCGGGGAATGCCGTCGAGGAGCGGCGCGGCCGACGGCGTGGCCGCCTCCGTGCTGAACGTGAGCTCCACGGGCGCGAAGTCCTCGCCCGAGACGCTCTTCTCGTCGTGGAAGGACAGCTTCCAGCTGATGGTGACGCGCACGTCACCGGCCGGAGTGCCGGGCGGGCGGACGACCTCGGCGGGAATGCTGAAGCCCGGGATGACCACCTGGCGGCCGTAGACCGGGTGCTGGCCCGTGAACGCGTCGCAGATCCAGTTGTTCTCCAGCCACTGGCGCAGCGCGGCGGGGCCGCCCTCGGTCTGGACGACCGACAGCTCGCGCGGGTATCCCAGCACCGCGTTGACGGCGTCCAGCGTCACGGCCGGCAGGGGATAGCGGCCGTCCTGCTCGACGCTGGTGAACACCTGGTCGGTGCCGAGCAGTCCGGCCACCGGTTCGAAGGTGATGTTCAGGATGCTCACTTGTCGGCCTCCCAACGGCGCAGTACGGCACGCAGCTTCTGCCGGGGGCCGTGCTCCTTCTCCCCCTCGGACTCGTCGCCGCGGGCGGCCGCGGCGACCATCTCCGCGACCTGGAGTTCGTCCGGTACCGCCCCGGCGTTCTCCTGGACCATGCTGATCATCTGGGTCAGTGCCGCCGACAGCATGTCCGCGAAGGCGGCGGCGGTCTGCTCGTACACCGAGGCGACGAGCCGGCTGCGGAACAGGGCGACCGCGTACTGGCTGCTCTCGGTGTTGCGCCGCTCGGGAGACGGATCGTCCTCGTACTCGTGGCTCCACGGCAGGACGTGCCGCTCCAGCTGCGGGAATCCCTCCACGGGGGCCCCGACGCGCGCCTTGGCGAGCAGTCCTGCTCCCCCCTTGGCGGCCGCGGCGAGCCGTTCGGTCCGGGCCAGCACCTTCAGCTGGGTCAACCGGAACGACGGCGGCAGGCTCCGGTCCGGCAGCGCCGCGAACAGGCTCTCCAGGCGTACGGCGGTCTCCTCGTCGGTCAGCCAGTCCCGCACCTCCCCGAACGCCTCCCCGCGCTCCGCCGCCCAGGACTCCGCCCACCGGGAGAGCTGCTCGAACGCGGCGTCGTACAGGGACCGTACGGTCTTCTCGTACTGCTCGTGGAAGGCGGCCGTGGTGTCCGCGTGACGCTCACGGGTACCGCCCCGGAGGTGGTCGAGGAACTCCTGCCGCTCGTCGTCCGGCAGGAACTGCACCCACGCCGGCACTTCCTCCTCCTCCGGCTTGACGGTCTTCGTGACCACCCCGTCCTGCAGCGCGGCGTACAGGTCGCCCCACAGCTTCCAGGCGAACACCGCCGCGACGGTGCGCTCCTCCAGCCGCGCCAGCACCGAACCGCCGCCGTCCTGGCGGGCCTTGGCCGGGTTGCGCAGCTCGTGAAGGCTGGTCATCAGCTTCTCCGCGGCCGTCCGCAGCTGTTCGAACCGGGCCATGATCCCGGCGTGTTCGGGACTGCCGGCCGCGACGCCCCGGGCGCCGGCACGTACCTCCACGGTGCGCCAGGCCCGATGGGCGCGCGAGAACTGGTCCTTGATGGTCTTCCGCTTCAGCCGGGCGCCGTGCTCCTCGATGTGCCGGGTGAGCAGCCCGCGCAGGGCCAGCAGCCCGCCGTCGCGGGCGTACTCCCCGAGCTGGTTCACCCAGTGGTGGTCGGGGTCGACGGCGGCGATCCGCCCGGCGAGCGTGCCCCACTCCCGTCGCTTCCTGCTGATGTCGGTGACCTTCTCCTCGGTCAGCGAGGCCAAGTCGGCCAGTGCGCAGTCCAGTTCGGTGCCGTCCGTGGTCAGCGCGGCGAAGACGGAGACCGGCTGGAACCGGTCCCGCCGCTGGAACAGCAGCTTGGCGGCGTCGGTCCGCAGGGAGTGCAGGTCGTCGGAGTGCTCGGTGACGGTGTCGCCGGCCGGGCTCACGCCGTCGGGCAGCCGGGGGACGGTGGCGGTGTCCCACTTGTTGAAGGCGACCAGGATGGCGTCCCGCAGGGCCTCCCGGTCGGGCCGCTGGGCCTCCATCATTCCGTAGAAACTGGCGGCCAGGTCGGAGCCCATGAGCTCACTGCGGGCCACCACGAGGATCGTCTCGACGTTCTTCAACTGCGACAGGCACAGGTAGTCGTCACGGCGTCCGGCCGCGCCCAGCCCGGGGAAGTCGAGCAGTACCGCGCCGCCGTCGTCAGACTCCACCGGCGCCCAGGTGCCGGGGCGCACGGCGACCCCCAGATTGATCCTGCGGATGAGCGGGGAGATCAGCCTGCGCTGTTCGGCGGTCTCCTGCGGATCGGAGGCGAGGATCACCGCCAAGGCGGCCTCGTCGACCCGGCCGTAGGCGTGAGAGCGGCCCGGATAGGGGGCGCCGGGGTCTTTCGCGCGCCCCATGTCCGCGAGCGCCAGCGCGTTGTCGCGCGAGAGGCCGACGGTGCCGCCGAGCAGCGCGGGCGAGAGGCTGAGGGCCGCCTCGCTCAGGGCGTGCAGTTCCCGCACCCGGTCGCGTAGCTGCTCGTTGTCCTCCGGCGCGGCCCACAGGGCGCCGCGCGCCCAGGTGTCGAAGCGCTGCCAGGTGCCCGGGTCGCGCCAGACGGGGAGCCCCGCGGCGGGCGTCTCCTCCGCGCCGGGACCCGGTGCCGTCGCGGTGCCGCCGAGCGCCTCCAGGAACGCCTGCAGGGGGCGGCGGTCGAGAGACGCCTTCGCTCGTCTGAGGTCGTCGCCGAGCTTCTCGCCCATGTAGGTCAGGCAGGCGACCACCTCGGCGGGGCTGAGCAGTTCGACCGTCGCCCCCGGATCCAGCGCGGTGGCGCTCCCCTCGGGGCCGGGGCGCAGCCGCAACGCGGTGACCTGCGCGGTGGACGCCCGCTGTGCCACCGGCAGCAGGTCGGGCTTGCCCAGGATCGCGCCGATCACACTGGACTTGCCCGCGGTGAACTCGCCCACCACGCCGATCGTCACCGGTGTGACGGCGACCGTCTCCAACTCGTCGGCGTGCTGTGTGGCGTTGGTGAAGTCGTCCATCGCCTCTTCCGGGATGTCCCGCCAGCCGTCGATGGCTTCGCGGACCTCCCGGACGAAACGCGCGGCCTGTGCCGGGTCGTCCCATGTCACCTGCGGTCTCCTCGGAGGTAGTGCTCGCTGCGGACCCGCGCTGGGCGGGCGGGGTGTTCGGCTGTCGGTGGCCGGCCGTGGCGGCGCTCAGGAGTAGTAGAAGAAGACCTCCATGCGCAGGGTCCCGGAGGCGCCGCCCAACTTGATGTAGCCGCGGTAGAAGGCCGTCGCGCGGGGCAGCAGGGGATGACGGCTGCGCTGGATCGCCGTCGCCGCGGCCTCGGCGTAGGCCGTGCTCGGCCCCGACGTCGCCGCGCAGTTCGCGCAGCCGCCGTCCGTGCCCCAGACGAAGACCATCGCTCCGCGTCGCTTCTCGCCCGCCAGCACCCGGTCCACCTCCTTGGCGATCCGGCGTACCGCCCTGTCGCGGGCGGCGCCGCCGGGGCCCCGCAGGGCGTCCGCGACGCTCTGGTCGGTGAGCAGGGGCAGGTTCCTGCTCACCGGGTCCATGCCGGAACGGTTCGGGGAGGGCTTGGCCGACGACGGAGACGCCGACGTCACGGGTGCGGCCGGTGCCGAAGCGGACGCGCCGGCCGAGGGCGCGGGGTCCTCGGCCTCGGTCGCGTGGATGCTCTGGCCGCCGAGCACGATCAGGACGAGGACGAGGAGCAGGTCGGCGAAGAGCCACCCGGCGAGGTGCGTCGGCGCCGGGGCCTTCATCGGATGCCGTCCGGCCCGGCGTCAGGTCCGCCGTCCCGGCTGCCGTGGTGGCCGTCGGCGGGGCGGTCGTCGTGACGGGCGTCTTGGTTGTTGTCGTGACGGTCGTCGTGGTCGTCGTGGTGTTTGTCGTCGTGACGGTGGTGGTCCTGATCGTCGTGGCGCGGAGCGTCCTGCGGGTGGTGCGGCCGTTGCGGGTGCGTCGGCACGGCCATCGAGGGCGGTTCGGCCGGTGGTTCGGCCGGTGGTTCGTCGTGTGGCTGGTTGGTGGGGCCGGTACGCGGCTGGTCCTGTGGCCGGTCTCCGAGTCCGGTCGGTGGCTCGTCCTGTGGCTCGTCCCGCGGCTCGGTCCGCGGATCGCGGGGGAGGGTCGGGCGGGGCGTGGGGCCGTGTCCCGGCTCGCGGGAAGTGTGGGGCGCGCCGCTCGGGTGGGGCTGGGTGAGGTGGACGGTGCCGTTGACGGCGCCGACGAGTGGATGGCCCATGTGGCCGTCCCCGTCGACGTCGACCTCGCCGTCCGCGTCGACCCCGCCGGGCTGGGGCCGGCCTGCCGGGTCCGCTTCGGCGGCCGGACGCTCGTGGGGCGGGTGGAGCGCCGTCTCGTGCAGTGTGTGGACCGTGCCGTCGAGTCTGCCCACCGCGTCGGTCAGTCCCGTCAGAGCCGTCTCGACACCACCGCCCGCCTCGTGGAACCGCCGGCTGAGCTCCACGGCGGCGGTGGCGATGGCGAGTTCGTAGGTACGGGCGATCCGGTCGGCGCCTTCACCCAACGCGTACTGGAGCCATTCGGCCAACCCGCCCCCGGCGGAGCCGAGTCGGGTGCTGGAGCGGTCCAGGGCCGCGGCCGCCACCCGCACCTCGTCCAGCAGCCTGGTCAGTGAGGCACCGGCCTGGGCCGAGGCGTTGCCGACGAGCCGTTCGCCCCGCACGGAGGCGCGGTCGAGTGCCTTCTCCACCTGCGCGCCGAGGCCGTTCATCTGCCAGGTCGCGGCGTCCGAGAGCGCGGAGAGCGTCCGTACCGACTCGTCCGTCAAGGCGGACACGGTCCGGACCGCCTCGTCCGTCAGCGCCTCGACCTGCACCGACGAGGTCTCGGCCGCGCGTCTGATGTCATCGGCCGTCCGGGCCGCGGCCTCCGCGAGCCGGCCGCGGGCCTGTTCGATGTCCTCCTTCACCAGCCGGCTCATCGCCTCCGCCGCCGCGGTCGTGCGGTCGGTGGTCGCGGTCATCCGTTCGCCGGTGTCGCGCAGCCGGGCCGCCGCGTCGTCCAGGGCGGACGCCGCGGAGGCGAGCTTGGCGGTGTCCTGCTGCGCCGCCCGCAGCAGTTTCGCCGTGATGTCGGCGAGGCCCCGGCTTTCCGTGTGGGTGCGATGAGCCGACTCCAGCAGGGGGGTCAGCTGGGCGGCGGCCCTGCTCAGCTCGGCGGCGAAGCGGGCCGGTGTGTCCATCCGCAAGGGCAGCAGGGTCAGTTGGGCCTGGGCGAGCAGCGGATGCAGCAGCGCGGTCGCTTCCTCGGTGGCCCGTTCCGCGGATCTCTCCTCCGCGCGGCGCACCAGCCCGGCGGCGAGGGTCGCGAGGACGAGGACGACGAGGGACGCGATCGTCCACCACACCTGCGCGCCGAAGGTGAGGGCACCGCTGAGACGACCGGCGAATCCGTCCTGCCACAGATCGAGGAACGTGCGCCCCTCGGCGATGCGGCGCCCCTCGGGGCTGGAACGCAGCTGCTGGTAGGCATGGGTCGCCCGGCTCAGGCCGTACCAGGTGACGGCGAGCGGGAGGAACACCAGGAGCGAGGGGAGCAGTCCGAGCACCGCCCGCGAGCGTGTCCCGCGCTCCGCCGCGATGGGGGTCCGGTAGGTCTCGGTGCGCCCGAAGAGGGCGAACAGGTCGAGCTGGGCCCAGGTCTCCGGGCCGGCGTCCCACGCATCGGCGGCTGCGCCGGCCTTCGTCGGGGGTCCCGCGTGCGTGTGCCGGTCGAGGGCCGTGGCCAGTCCCAGCAGACCGGATCTGTGGATGGTGAGGGCGGGCAACCCGGCCGCGGCCCGCAGTTGCTCCCCGAGGCCTTCTGGCAGCCCGACGTGACGCACAGTGGTGTCCCCCCGTCAACGAGGCCGGTATGCGCCCTTTGACGCCTCGCTGAGTGACCAAGTGTGGAGGCTTGGTGGAGGATGTGGCAAGACATAGGCTGAAAAGCACGTTGAATGACCGCTGTTGGTCATTCGCCGGTTTCAACCTCGTACGTCTACCGCCCATTTGACGTCCGATCCCGACGACTCACGCGCGACGACTCACGCGCGACGACTCACGCGCGACGGCTGGCGCCGCGCGGCTCGCGCGTGGTGGCTCACGCCCGACGGCGGGCCGCCGGTCCCGGCTGGGCGGTGACCTCGGCGGGGGTCAGCGCGGCCCCCTCCGCGGAGCACTCGACGATCACCCGCACGGGAGCGCCGCAGTCGGTGTGGTGGATGTCCAGTACGGTGCCGTCCGGGTCAGCGGAGTGCGTCTCGCCCCACTGACGCAACGCGACCAGGACCGGCCACAGGTCCCAGCCCTTGCGGGTGAGGTGGTATTCGTTGCGGGAACGGCTGCCCGGTTCCTGGTAGGGGACGGGCTTCAGTACGCCTGCCGCGGTCAGCTTGCGCAGCCGATCGCTCAGCACCGCCTCCGACAGGCCCAGATGCCGGCGGAAGTCGTCGAAACGACGGACCCCGTTGGCGGCGTCCCGCAGGATCAGCAATGTCCACTTCTCCCCGACCACGTCGAGCGTGCGCTGGACGGGGCAGTTCTCCGTGCTCACCTCAAGCCACTCCATCCGTCCATGGTAAGCACCTGGCTTCACCATTGACAGTCAGATGACGACGGAGCTAGCTTTACCGTACGAAGCCAGATCGGGAGGCACCGCGCCGTGGGACGGACACGTACGTACGAATGGGAAGACCCCGCGGTCACGGCTGAGGCCGCGACGCGGAGTGCCGGTATCGACTTCCTGCGCGAGATGCAGGCGGGGCGTCTGCCGGGGCCGCCCATTCTCGCCACCCTGGACTTCTCGCTCGACGAGGTGGAGCCGGGCCGGGTGGTGTTCTCGTTCGCTCCGGGCGAGGAGCACTACAACCCGATCGGCAGCGTCCACGGCGGCGTCTACGCCACCCTGCTGGACTCCGCGGCGGGCTGCGCCGTCCAGTCCACGCTGCCGCTCGGCACGGCGTACACGTCCCTCGACCTGAGCGTGAAGTTCCTGCGGAAGATCACCGTGGACACCGGCAGGGTGCGCGCCGTCGGCACCGTCGTCCACGGCGGTCGCCGGACCGCGCTCGCCGAGGCCAAGCTGCTCGACGCGCGGGACCGCCTGCTCGCCCACGCCACCAGCAGCTGCATGATCTTCCCGGTGCCCGACGCCCGCACCTGAGCGGACCGGCGGCTCGGGGCATCGCACCGGCCCGTGGAGGGATGCCGAGCGGCGTGGCGTTGCGGGCGGGGCCCGTCGCACGATGAGGATGGCAGCCAGCAGGGTATGCGGATGCCTGCCATCCTCATCCGCGAGGCTCGGTCCGGAGGTAGCTGTGACGGTGCGTCGGGTCGGCCTGGTCGTGCACGGAGGACGTGAGGAAGCCCGTAACGCCGCTCAGTCCGTGCGTGACTGGTGCGCCGACAACGACGTGCAGTGCACCGACATCGACGTCTGGCGCGACGGCGGGCGCCACAGCGCCGAGGAGGAGGTCGAGTCCGCGGGGGACCCCGACCTCATCGTCACCCTCGGCGGTGACGGCACCTTCTTGCGGGGCGCCCGGCTGGCCGCCGAGCACGATGCGCTGGTGCTGGGCGTCGACCTGGGCAGGGTGGGTTTCCTGACCGAGGTGCCCGTCACCGTGGTGTGCGGGGCGCTGGACGCCGTGCGGGACGAACGGCTGACCGTCGAGAGCCGCATGCTGCTCACCCTGCGCGCCTCACGCACGCTGGAGGTTCCCTCCGACATGCGGGAACTGGTGCGGTACGGCCGCGGCCCGATGCTGCCACCACCGCGCGTCCGCGCCGAATGCGAGGCCGGCGACGACTGGGGCATCGCGCTGAACGTGGCGGCGCTCAACGACGTCGTCGTGGAGAAGCTGGCCCGGGACCGGCAGGTGTCGGTCGGCGTCTACATCGCGGGCCGCCTCCTGGCGTCCTACTCCGCCGACGCGCTGCTGGTCGCGACCCCGACGGGCTCGACGGCCTACAGCTTCGCGGCCGGCGGACCCGTCGTCTCCCCGCGTGCCGAGGGCCTCATCTTCACCCCCGTCGCCCCGCACATGGCGTTCAACCGCTCGGTGGTGGCCGCGCCCGACGAACCGATCGCGCTGCGCGTGCTCGAACGGTCGGGCCAGGCCGCCGTCAGCATCGACGGCCAGCTCCGGGGCGTACTCGACCCAGGGGACTGGATCGGTGTGTACGCGGCTCCGCGCCGGCTGCGAGCCGTCCGGCTGGGGCCGATGGACTTCTACGGCCGTCTGCGTGAGCGCATGAACCTGACCGACGCCCCCGCCGCGGTCGCCGACGGAACCCCCGCCCCGCTGTGGCCGGTCACGACCCCGCCGCCGGGGGACCTCGCGCACCTGGCGCTGCCACCGGGCCCCGGCGACGCGTCACTGGACCAACGCCTGGCCTGCCCCCCGACCGGCACCGAGGACCACTGATCACGAACTGCGGACCCGTGGTCATTGGCCAGTGATCACTGCTCACTGCTCACCGATCACTGCTCATGGTTCCGCTTCGAAGGTCAGAGACCGCTGATCACGCTGTTCTCCCCGTAGGCGACCGCGTCCGGATGCCCGAAAAGCCCCGGCAGCCCGCCCGTGTGGACGAACACGGTCGTCCGGCCGGGCCGGATGCCGCCGTCGCGTACGGCGGCCATCAGCCCCGCCATGGCACGGCCGGTGTACACGGGATCCAGGATGATCCCTTCCGTGCGGGCCGTGACGGTCAGCGCGGACTTGACCTCGTCCGTGAGGGTCCCGTACCCGGAGCCGACCTGGTTGCCGCGGATCCTCAGCCGCTCGGGCCGTACGGGTTCGGGCAGGAGGTCGGCGAGGAACGCGGCCACGGCGGGCGCGGGGTCGTCGAGGGCCCCCGTGTCGACCCCGATGACACGGTCCGGGCCGAGCGAGGCGACCAGCCCGGCCATGGTCGCCCCCGATCCCAGCGCCACGACCGCGGTGTCCAAGTCGGGTACCTGGTCGCTCAGTTCCTCTCCGCACCGCACGTACCCCAGTGCCCCCAGCGCGCTCGAACCGCCGAAGGGGATGAGGGCCGGGCGGGCACCCTCCTCCTCGAGGCGGGCGCACACCGCCGTGGCCGCCGCGTCCAGGGCCGCCCGGCCGGAGACACCGGACCACACGACGCGGGCGCCCAGCAGCCCGTCGAGCACCAGGTTGCCCGACCGCGACCCGCCGCCGGTCCCGGGGAAGACGAGGACGGAGCGCAGGCCCAGCCGGGCGGCCGCGGCGGCGGTGAGACGGGCGTGATTGCTCTGCGGAGCACCCGTGGTCACCAGTGTGTCCGCTCCGTCCGCGAGCGCGGCACCGACGGTCCACTCCAGTTTGCGTACCTTGTTGCCCCCTCCGCCCAGGCCGGTCAGGTCGTCCCGTTTGACCAGCAGATCGTGCTCGCCGAGCCCCAGCGCGGCCGCGAGCCGGGGCAGTGGCTCGACGGGCGTCGGCCAGGTGCCGAGCGGGACGGGGGAGGGGGAGCCGGGGGTGTCATCGGTGGTGTGCACAGGGGACAGCGTCGGCCATCGGCCGCCGGCGCGCGACAGCGGGCCGCTCTTCGGCCTCACTTCGGCGTGCGCCGGACGGGACCCGTTCACCATGAGGACCTGGCGTGTTTCCGCCGTCCTCGCGTCGCGTCGGCGCCCGCCCCGCATGTCTGACGCACCCTCAAAAGATAGGCGGAGCAGGGCTGTAGCCAAGGTCAGGCGGCATTCGTATTGTCATGAACCTGCGGTCCGACGGACGGGCCGCATTTTCGTGGAGGTGTGGGATGCGCCGAAGACTCGCCACTGGTCTCGCCGGCTCAACTCTGGCCCTGGTCGCCGTAGTCGCCACCGCAACGTCCGCCGACGCCGCTCCTGCCGACAAGCCCCAGGTCCTCGCGAGCTGGACGCAGACCAGCGCGTCGAGTTACAACCTGTGGGCCGCCGCCCGCTCGAACCAGGCGGCCTGGACCGCCTACGGATTCGACTGGTCCACCGACTACTGTTCCTCCTCGCCCGACAACCCGTTCGGCTTCCCCTTCTCCACGTCCTGCGCGCGCCACGACTTCGGGTACCGCAACTACAAGGCCGCGGGCAGCTTCAGCGCCAACAAGTCCCGCCTCGACAGCGCCCTCTACGAAGACCTCAAGCGGGTCTGCAACAACTACAGCGGTGCCACCAAGACCGCCTGCGACGGCACGGCATGGACCTACTACCAGGCCGTCAAGGCCTTCGGCTGAGCGAACGCCGGGTCTGACGGCCCGAGGCTGCGGGGCGCCGCCCGTTCGGCGCCCCGCGGCACGCCTGCCCGCACGGCGATCTCGGGCCGCCGGGCGGGGCGGCGGACGTATCCGCGCCTCTTTCGCGCCGACTTCGCGTCGACTCGGTGCCGTCTTCATGGCGTCCGACGGCCGACTGCGCGCCGGCGGGCTCCCGCGCGGGGCGCGGGGACCACCGCCGACGGCCTTTGCCAACCCTTTACAACCCGCCCTCTCGCTGTCTCGTCTCTCTGCGCGATCCGTAACCCGGCCCGCCGGTCTCCCCGGCCGGCGGGATCGACGAAAGAGAGCGATTCATGCGTCGAACTGTCCTCAGTTCCCTGGCACTCGCGGGCACCGCGGTGCTGGCGGCTGCGATGCCCGCGTTCGCCGACGGGACGAGCCCGAGCCCGGTCCCCGCGCGTACCGCGACCCCCTCCCCGTCCGTCGTCTCGGCCACGCCCAGCACGGCGCCGAGCGCCGCCCCCGCCCGTACGGCGGCCCCGAGCCAGGTCGGCCGGGTGCCCGCCGGAGCGCCGGACACCGGTGTGACGTCGCCGTCCGCGCGGTCCGGGAACGACGGTGCGCTGATCGGCGGCGGCGCGGCGGCAGTCGCCGTGGGTGGCGCGACGATCCTCGTCGTACGCCGCCGACGGGCGACCGGGGCATGACCTCGCTCTCCAGGCGCGCGTTCGTCACCGCGGCACTGGCCTTCGCGCTCGTGGGCTGCGACGCCCACGGAGCCGACCGGGTCACGACCGTGGGTCCGGGGGCCACGCCACCGCCTTCGCGGTCCGCCGCGCAGGCGGGCGCGGCGCGCCCCCTCGGACGTTCGGTCCCGGTCGGGCTGGAGATCCCGGCCATCGGGGTCGACACCCCGGTCATGCCGCTGGGGCTGGCCGCGGACGGCACCGTGCAGGTGCCCCCGATCACGGCGCACGACCGGGCGGGCTGGTACCGGTACTCACCGACGCCGGGCCAGGTCGGCCCCTCGGTGATCCTCGCCCACGTCACGGTCGGCGCCTACGGGGACGGGGTCTTCCGTCACCTGGCGGACCTGCACCGGGGCGACCGGATCGTGGCGCGCCTGGAGAACGGGAAGGCGGCGGTGTTCACCGTCGAGTCCGTACGGACGGTCGCCAAGGCGGACTTCCCGACGGACCAGGTCTACGGGGACGTGGACCGGCCGGAGTTGCGGCTCATCACGTGCGGCGGTGCCCGTACCGGTGACGGCTACCTCGACAACGTGATCGTCTTCGCCGCGCTGAGCTCCACGAGCCCCTGACCGACCCCGCAGCACGCGGACCGTACCGTCCGGATCCCGGACCGGTGGAACGTACGCCACCGGTTCGGGCTCCTCCTTCACGAGCGGAGCGGGACGACCGGAGCCGGACGACCGGAGCCGGACGGCCGGAGCCGGACGAACAGCTCCGCATGAGAAGGCGCCGCACGAGAAGCGCCGCACGAGCGGCCGCACCGGCGGAGCCGCACGAACAGTCACGACCATGGAGAGCGTTGAAACGGTCCCGCGAGAAGGCAGCGTCCGAGCTGTTCGCCGCCCTCTACCCACGCCTGGCCGGCTGGTGCCGCCGCCTGGTGGACGACGACGAGACGGCCCACGAGATCGCCTCGGAGGCCTTCACCCGCCTCTGGGCCCGCTGGACCTCCGTGGAGGAGCCCCGCGGCTTCCTCTACGTCACCGCGGCCAACCTGGTCCGGGACCACTGGCGCAAGGTGGAGCGCGAGCGCAGAGCCGTGCGCCGGGCCACCTCCGAAGCGGCCGTCCGCCCGTACACCGAGCAGGCCGACCCTTCCGTACGTCTGCTCGTGCAGTCGCTGCCGGAACGACTGCGCGTCCCGATCCTGCTGCACTACTACGCTGACATGCCGGTCCGGGAGGTGTCCGTGCTGACCGGGCGCAAGGAAGGGACCGTCAAGGCCGACCTGCACGCGGCCCGAGAACTGCTCCGCGCCCACCTGAGGAGAAGCCTTGATCACAGCCTCTGACGACGGTCCGGACTTCGACCCCGACGACCCGCTCGCCGTCATCCTGCGCCCCACCGCCGAACACCTCGGCCCGCCCCCCGGCCGGTACGAGGAGATCCGCCGCGGCGCCGCCCGCCGACGGCTGCTGCGCGCCGCGGCCGGAGCCGGTCTGACGGGTGCCGTCGCCGTGCTCGTCGTGCTCCCGTTCCAGCTGACGACCTCACCGACGCCCAGGTCCCCGACGGTCCCGCTGGCGCCGCCGCCGCCCGCGAGCAGCCCCGCGGTCGTGCCCGGCCCGTCGGTCGTGCCCGGCCCGTCGCGGTCCGCCGATCCCGTCAGGCCGCGGCCCTCGGCGAGCCCCTCGAACCCCCGGCCCGGGGTCTCCCGCACCACCCCCTCCACCGCCGACACCCGGACCGTGCCGACCCGCGCACGTCCGGCGACACAGCGGACGTCCCGCGCCGCGCCCCGGCAGGGCGCCGCCCCCATCGGTGACATCGCCGCGGGCGGTGCCACCGTCAGGTGAAGGGGCGTGCGCGGGCGATCAGCAGGGCGACGTCGTCGTGGTCGTAGGGGTGGCGCAGGTTCTCGAGCAGCCGGTTGCAGGACGCTTCCAAGGGCGAGTGGGGCGCGTCGAGCAGGGTCAGCAGGGTGTCGAGCCGCTCGTCGAGGGGTTCATGCCGGGTCTCGACCAGGCCGTCGGTGTACAGGATCAGCTGGTCGCCCGGCGCGAAGGCGACGGTGGTCGTCTCGAACGGGACACCGCCGACGCCCAGCGGGGTGCCCGTCGGCAGGTCGAGCAAACGGGGCTGTCCGCCGCCGCAGACCACCACCGGAGGCAGGTGGCCCGCGTTCGCGATGCGCAGCTCGGCGCGGTGGGGGTCGTAGACGGCGTACAGGCAGGTGGCGATGTACTGCTCCAGCCGTGACGTGATCGTGTCGAGGTGCTGGAGGACCTGCGCGGGGTCCAGGTCGACCTCGGCGAAGGCGGCGGTGGCGGTGCGCAGCCGGCCCATGGTGGCGGCCGCCTCGATGCCGCTGCCCATGACGTCCCCGACGACGAGCGCGGTCCGGTCGCGGGCCAGCGGCAGTACGTCGTACCAGTCGCCGCCCACCTCGAAGGCCGCCTGCGCGGGCAGGTAGCGGGAGGCGACCCGCAGGCCCGGAAGGCGCGGCGGGTGGTCGGGAAGCAGGCTGCGCTGGAGGGTCTCGGCCGCGTTGCGCACGCTCTGGTGCGTACGGGCGTTGTCGATGCAGACCGCGGCGCGGGAGGCCAGCTCGGTGGCGATGGCGAGGTCGTCCTCGTCGAAGGGCCGCGGATCACGGGCGCGGGTGAGGCCCAGGAAGCCGAGGATCGTGCCCCGGGCGGCGAGCGGGACGGCCATGTACGAATGCACCCCGGCACGGTCCAGCAGCCTTGCCGCGTCCTCGTCGCGGGCGATGCGGCTCAGGTCGTCCCGCTGAGCGTGGCGGACGAGCACGGGCCGGCCCGTGCGCACGCACCGGGTCGCCAGCCGGTCGACGTCGTAGGTGGCGATCCGGCCCGGCGGATCGGCGGCGTGGAAGGCCTCGGTGGGGTAGGCGGCCTTCACCGCGAGGGCCCGGAAGAGCGCGGGGCTGCCGTCGCGGGAGGCGGGCCGGTGGCTGTCCAGGACGGAGTCGAGCACGTCCACGGCGACGAGGTCGGCGAACTCGGGCACGGTGACGTCGGCCAGTTCCCGGGCCGTCTGCTCGACCTCCAGGGTGGTGCCGATCCGGGCGGAGCCGTTGGCGATCAAGGCGAGGCGCCGTCGTGTCTCGGCGGCCTCCAGCGCCGACTCGTAGCGCTGGGTGACGTCCACCACCAGTTCCGCCAGACCGAGGACGCGGCCGTGGGTGTCCTCCAGCCGGTACATCGAGATCGCCCACGCGTGCTGGCGCCCCGGGTCGGCCGGGGTGCGCCCGACGACGGTGGACTCCTCGATCATCGGGTCTCCGGTGCGCAGGACCTGCCACAGCGCGGCCTCGGTCTCCGCGAACTCCGCGCCCGACATGACATCCCGGTAGTAGCGGCCGAGGTGTTCCGGTGCCGACAGCCCGTGCATACGGGCCAGCGTCGGGTTCACCGCCACGTACCGCAGGGCGGGGTCGAAGATGGCCACTCCGATCGGCGACTGGGAGATCAGCCGGGTGGCGAGGGCGGCGTCCCGTTCCAGGTCGTGCAGGGTGGGCGAGTCGGTGCCGAGGCCGAGGGCGTAGTACTCGCCCTCCTCGTTCGTCAGCCGCATGTTGCGCAGCTCCACCAGCCGCGTCGCGCCGTTCTTGCACCGGATCGGGAACGACCCGGCCCAGCTCTGCCCGGTCTCCATGACCTCGGCGAACGTCTTGACCACCCAGTCCCAGTGTTCTTCGTGCACCAGCAGTTGCGCCGCGTACTGCCCGAGCGCGTCCTGTGACGTGTAGCCGTACAGCTCCTCGGCCTGTGGGCTCCACAGGACGATCCGGCCCTCGGAGTCCAGCAGGACCGCGGCGACACCGAGGACGTCCATCAGACCGCTGGCCCGGCCGGTGTCACCCCGGCCGGAGCCGACGGGAGGGCGCTCGGCTCCGCTCATCGCGGGCACTCCTTTCGACCGCCGGAGAGGTGTCGTCCCCTTTCCGGCCGGGAGCGCGGCCTGCCCGGGTGCGCAGGCGCTTGAGCTTCCATGGTCCCCCTGGAAGCACCGATCACACACTTTGTTCACGTTCACCCGCACGCGTCGGGGGCAGGTGGTGTGCGTACGGCGCCCCGTGAGATCTTGTCGGGCGTCCCCGCGCGCGGTGCGAGGGACGGCGTCCAGCGTCGGCGCACACCCCTGGAAGGGGCCCATGGCATCGACACAGAGCGAGCGACCGCACCGCCGGCAGGCGTGGGTGGCGAGGGGGGCGCTGGCCGCCGCGGCGGCCGCGGCGCTGCTGCCCCTCGTCTACGGCGGCCTGGGCGGCCTCCTGCTCCTGGCGGTCGGACTGGCCGGGCTCGCCCTCACGGCCGCCGCCCTCTGGTGGACGCTCTCCCGGCGCGGGGTGGTCCGCGCGGCCGCGGCCCTGCTGGCGGTCGTCACGCCCGTCGCCGTGGTCGCGCTGTTCGTCGCGCTGCGGCTGGTGTGGGTGATCGCGCTGTCCGTGGCCCTGTGGTGCGTGGCCGTGTGGGCGGGCCGGTACGCCCTGCGGAGCACGGGCCTGCGCCCCACCCGTATGAAGGAGCACCGGACGCCACCGCCGACGCGGCCCTTCCTGATCCTCAACCCGCGTTCCGGCGGCGGGAAGGTCGAGAAGTTCTCCCTCCGGGAGAAGGCGGAGAGCCTCGGCGCGCGCGTGGTCCTGCTCGACCCGGAGCGGGAACAGGACGTCACCGAGCTGGCCAGGTCGGCGGTGGCCGAGGGCGCGGACCTGCTCGGGGTCGCGGGCGGCGACGGCACCCAGGCCCTGGTCGCCGCCGTGGCCGTGGAACACGGTCTGCCGTTCCTCGTCATCTCGGCCGGTACCCGCAACCACTTCGCCATGGACCTCGGCCTCGACCGCGACGACCCGGCGACCTGCCTGGACGCGCTCACCGACGGCGTGGAGCTCCATGTCGACCTGGGCTTCGCCGCCGACCGTCCCTTCGTGAACAACGCCTCCTTCGGCGTCTACGGGGCCGTCGTGCAGAGTCCGGGCTACCGTGACGACAAGGTCGGCACCGCACTGGAGGTGCTGCCCGACCTGCTCTCCCGTCAGCGGGGTCCGCGGCTGACCGTCCGGGCCGGCGGCGTCGCGCTCGCCGACCCGCAGGCCGTGCTGGTGAGCAACAACGCCTACCGCACCGGCGATCCGTTCGGGTTCGGCCGCCGGGAGCGGCTGAACGCCGGACGGCTCGGGGTGCTCGCCGTCCGTGTCGACAGCGCCGTGGAGGCGGCCGAACTCCTGCTGGACCCGAACCGGGCCGGGCTGTCGGCGCTGACCGCCCACGAGGTGGTCGTCGAGTCCGACACGCCGGACCTGGAGGTCGGACTCGACGGTGAGGCACTGCTGCTGCCCGCGCCGGTCCGCTGCCGCATCGAGCGCCGCGCGCTGCGGGTCCGCGTCCCGCGTACACGCCCCGGTGTCCCCGACCCGCCGCCCCGGCTCGACTGGCGGCGGCTGCGCAAGCTCGCCGCCGCCGTGAGCCGGACGGCGGTGCCCGGACGGCCGGCCCGCGACGTGCCGCCCGTCCCGGACGGGGGCCGGGTGGCGCGGTGAACCGCGCGGGCCGTCGCCGCCGAGCGGGCGGCGGGCCGGCTCAGTCCCGGAGGGCGGCGTCCCGGTCGTCGCGGGTGGGCGAGTCGGGCGCGGTACGGGCCGCCGCGGCCGTCCTTCGCGGGCCGCGGGACGGCCGCTCGCGGAGCAGCAGCTTTCGCGCCGGGCGTTCCACGGCCTCGTACAGGACCCACGACAGCCCCAGTGACACCGCGAACACGGCGGCGGTGGCGGCCAGTCCCCCGGCCACACCGAAGCGCGGGGTGACGCCGATCAGGCTCCGGGCGGTGCGCAGCACCAGCAGGTGGACCATGTAGAAGGCGAACGAGAGCTCACCGAGCCGCACCAGCCACCGCCGCCGCCACAGTGACGGCAGGCCGCGCAGATCGGCGCAGGCCGCCGCCGGGATGAGCAGGGCGAAACCGATCAGGGTGCAGCCGGTGGCCGGGTATCCGGCGGTGACCTGGGGTACGAAAAAGTAGCCGACGACCGCGACGGCGAGCGAGGCCTCCAGGCCAGGTCCCCGCCACCGGCCCAGGAGCACCAGCCGGGCCACGGCGGCGCCCAGGACGAACTCGGGCAGCCGGGCCAGGGGCAGGGAGTACAGCTGCCGGCCCAGCTCGGTGTGGACGTCGCAGCGGGCCAGGAACAGCACGGACAGGACGGAAGCGGCGGCCAGGGCCGCCGACGCGCGAGGGCCCAGGCGGCGCAGGACGAACGCCAGCGGCGGGAACAGCGCGTAGAAGAAGGCCTCGCAGGCCAGCGACCAGCTGACCGGGTCGAGGGTCTGCCACCAGGGGTACCACCAGGAGTGCACGAGCAGCAGGTCGGCCAGGCCCTGGCGGAGGGTGGGTGTCGCCAGGACGCCGAGGGTCTGGGCGAGGAGCAGCGCGAGCGCGGCGGTGACCAGGTGCACGGGATACACGCGGGCCACCCGCCGTCTCCAGAAGGCGAGGGCGCGGTCGGCGGGACGGGCGGACCACATCAGTACGAAGCCGGACAGGATGAAGAAGAAGGACACCCCGCTGCCACCGGGCCCGAACGCCCACGTCATGATGCGGCCGCCGGTGCCGCCGAAGTATTTGGCGTTGCCCACGTGCAGTCCGAAGACGAGCAGCGCGGCCATCCAGCGCAGGCCCGTGAGGGACGGCAGCGCGGGCGGCGGACCGGGGGGAGGGGCGGCGGAGGCGGTGTGCGCGGACGTCCGGGCCGTGCCGGCCGCGGTTGTCCTGTTCTCACCTGTCACGGGGTGTCTGGTGCCGAGCATGAAAGGCAACCTTGCCGATCACGCGGCCTTCATCCGGTTCCGGCGCGAAACATCACACGGACGCCGACGCGTACGGGCGGTCATGCCTCCGTCCGCCGGTGCGAGCGGCCCTGCCGGACGGGCGGCATTTCAGGTGCCGCGATGAGCCCCGGTGCCTCGGATCTCCCGCCGCGCCCGGGCGGAGCGGGCGCCCATCCGGGTGATCTGTCGCCCGGCCCGGCGGTGCGGGAATCCAGGGAATACCGGCCCGCGAGCGTCATCGGTGATTCCTCGCGATCCGTTCGGAGTGGCAACCCGACGACGGACGGTCGAGACTGAAGCCACGGATTCGTGATCAGCATCAGCGCACGGCCTCGTGGCTTCGAATGGCTCGGTCGGGCCGTTCTTCGGCGTGCGAGGACACCGGACCGGTCGGCTGCGGCCATCGGTCATCGCACATGTCCTCCAGGGGGACAAATGGTAGATCAGTCTTCCGAGGTATTCATATCCGGATTCAATGAATCGGCCGTCGTCGGACGCAGTGGAACCGACTCGATGGCGAAAGACACCGAAGAGAGACTCGCGGAGGTACTGGCGGACGTCGTCCGCGTGGAAAGCGTTTCGGTCGACAGTAACTTCTTCGACGACCTCGGAGCCAACTCCCTGGTCATGGCGCAGTTCTGTGCGCGGGTCCGGAAGCAGCCGGATCTGCCGCCCGCGTCGATGAAGGACATCTATCGGCATCCCACGATCAGACGTCTGGCGGCCGCGCTCGCGGATTTCGAGCCCACTCCCCTCGACATGGCGCTCACGACGCCGCTGCCGATGGCGGATCAGGTGCCGGAGCCGGTGACGAGACCTTCCCGAGCCCCGCACTACGTGCTCTGCGGAATCATTCAGCTCCTTATTTTCTTGAGTTATTCCCTTGTTGCCGGATTCACCACCGCCAGAGGCTACGAATGGGTCGCCGACGGTACGGGCGTGCTCGACATCTATCTGCGCTCACTGGTGTTCGGCGGCGCCGGGTTCGTCTTCCTGTGCGTGTTCCCGATCGTGGGCAAGTGGATTCTCGTGGGCCGCTGGAAGCCGACGGAATTCCCCGTCTGGGGACTGTCGTACCTTCGGTTCTGGCTCGTCAAGGTACTGCTCCACGCCAATCCGATGGTGCTTTTCGTCGGAAATCCGTTGTACGTGCTGTACCTGCGGGCGCTCGGCGCGCGGATCGGCAAGGGGGTCACGATCCTCTCCCGCTCCATGCCGGTCTGCACCGATCTGCTCACGATCGGCGCCGGCACGATGGTCCGCAAGGACGCGTTCCTGCTCTGCTACCGGGCGCACGCCGGACGGATCCAGACCGGCCGGGTCACGCTCGGCCGGGACGTCTTCGTCGGCGAGAAGACCGTGCTCGACATCGACACCTCGATGGGCGACGGAGCACAGCTCGGCCACGCCTCCGCCCTGTACCGCGGCCAGGCGATACCGGCCGGCGAGCACCGGCACGGATCCCCGGCGGAACCCACGCAGATCGACTACGTGAGGGTCGGACCCGTGAAGTGCGGCACCCTGCGCCGGGCCTGGTACGGCCTCGCCACTCTGCTCCAGCTGCTGTTCCTGTACATACCGGCGACCGTCGGCGGAATGTACATGCTGTTCGTCGGGGTCCCGGCGCTCGGTGACCGGCTGGACTCCGACTCGCCCACCAGTTCGTGGCAGGACTTCCTGCTCGACTCGGTGCTGCTGTCCCTCGCCCTGTTCGTCGGCTTCGTCGTCCTCGGCATGGCCGTCCTGTTCACCGTTCCGCGGATCATGTGTCTCGCCGTCAAGCCCGACAAGACCTATCCGCTCTACGGCTTCCACTACACGGTGCACCGCGCGGCGGCCACCATGACGAACATCAAGTTCTTCGCCTGGCTCTTCGGCGACAGTTCCTACATCGTCCACTATCTGAAAGCCCTCGGATACGACCTGCAACACGTCGAGCAGACCGGGTCCAACTTCGGCTCCGAGGTGCAGCACGAGACCCCGTATCAGGTGCGCGTCGGCACCGGGACGATGATCGCGGACGGGCTCTCCATCATCAACGCGGACTACTCGAACACGTCGTTCCGGGTGTCCCGGGTGTCGATCGGGGCGCGGAACTTCCTCGGCAACAACATCGCCTATCCCGTCGGCGGCAGGACAGGGGAGAACTGCCTGCTCGCGACGAAGGTCATGGTCCCGCTCGACGGACCCGTCCGGGAAGGCGTGGGGCTGCTCGGCTCACCCTGCTTCGAGATTCCTCGCACGGTGGAGCGCGACGTCCAGTTCGACCACCTCAGGACCGGCCAGGAACTGCGCCGCAACCTCGGCGCGAAGAACCGCTACAACCTCCGCTCGATGGCGCTCTTCCTGTTCCTGCGCTGGCTGCACACCTTCGCGCTCACGGCCTTCGCGCTCGCCTCCGCCAGCCTGTACGGCGTACTCGGGCATGTCGTGATCGCGGGCTATCTGGCCATCACGCTGGCGTTCACCACCCTCTACTTCGTCCTGGTGGAACGCTGCATCACCCGGTTCGGCCCGCTGCGGCCGCGCCTGTGCTCCATCTACGACCCGTACTTCTGGTGGCACGAGCGCCTCTGGAAGGTGCCGGACCACTACCTGAACGTCTTCAACGGGACCCCCTTCAAGAACGTGGTCTGGCGGATGCTCGGCGTGCGGATCGGCCGCAGGGTCTTCGACGACGGCTGCTATCTGACGGAGCGGACGCTCGCCACCATCGGGGACGACTGCACGCTCGCCGCCGGGAGCAAGATCCAGTGCCACTCGCAGGAGGACGGCACCTTCAAGTCCGACTACACCACGGTCGGGGCCGGCAGCACCCTCGGTGTCAGCTCCCATGTGCACTACGGCGTGACGATGGGTGACGGCGCGGTCCTGGCGCCCGACTCGTTCCTGATGAAGGGCGAGGAGGTCCCCCCGAACGCGCGCTGGGGAGGAAACCCCGCCGTGGAGATGTCCGATGCCCGCGAGCGGCGCCAAGTCGTCGGCTCGGTCACGGGGACAGGGAGACGTTCGGTCAATGACGACGCGACTACGGCGAGTTGAGGAAGGCCAACCCATGGGAGCGCACAGGGAGGCGGACCGGCGGTACTGGGGCCGGATACTGGCCGCCGGTGGATCCACCGCGGTGCCGCGGTGGGTGCGAGAGCCGGTCACGGGAGTCGCCGAACACGCGACGGCGGTACCGGACGACGTGAGGGACGCGGTACGGGAACTGGCCCGGGCCTGGCAGGTGCCGGTGAGCTCGGTACTGCTGGCCGCGCACGCCAAGGTCCTCGCCGTGCTGTCGGGTGAGCAGGACGTGGTGACGGGCTATGCGGCGGGGACGGGCGATGGCCCGCTGCCGTGCCGGCTGACCGTCACCCCCGGGTCCTGGCGCGAACTCGCGCTGCACGCCCACCGCGTGGAGACCGAACTGCTGGCGCACCGGGACTTCCCCGTCGCCGAGCTGCGCAGGGAACTGGGGACGACGGGACCGTCGTACGAGATCGTGCTCGACCCGACGGACGCCGAGGACGGCCTCGCCGAGGACACGGTACTCGGTGTGGGCTGGCGCGACCGGGACACGGGACCGGAGCTGCGGCTGCGCTACCGCACCGAGGCGCTGGACGCCGGGTCCGCGGCCCGGATCGGTGGCTACCACCTCACCGCGCTGCGGCTGCTGGCGGCCGACGCGGACGCCGAGCACACCCGGCAGAGCCTGCTCGCGGACGAGGAGGTGCGGCACCAGCTCGACGGGCTGGCCGGCCCCAGCCGCGCCCTGCCGCAGGCCCGGATGCACGAGCTGTTCGAGCAGCGGGCGCACGCGCATCCGGACGCGGTGGCCGCCGTGCACGGCGACCTCCGGTGGACGTACCGGGAACTCAACGCCCGCGCGAACCGGCTGGCGCGGGCCCTGCTGGCGCGGGGACTCGGCCGGGAAGACGTGGTCGCGGTGGTCACCGAACGCCATCTCGACTGGCTGGCATCGGTGTTGGCGGTGTTCAAGGCCGGTGGCGTGTATCTGCCGATCGAGCCGCACTTCCCCGCGGGACGCATCGCGGCGACCCTGTCGCGCGCCGGATGCCGGATCGTGCTGACCGAGTCCGGCAGCACCGGCACGCTCGACGAGGCCCTCGGCACCCTCTCCGGCGTCGAGCGGCTGCCGATCGGGACGGCGTACACGGAACAGGACGACGACACCGACGTCCACGTGCCGGTCTCCGCCGACCAGTTGGCCTACATCTACTTCACCTCCGGCTCCACCGGCGAGCCGAAGGGAGCGATGTGCGAGCACGCGGGCATGCTCAACCACCTCTACGCCAAGATCGACGACCTGGGGATCGACGAGGGCCGGGTGGTGGCGCAGACCGCCCCCCAGTGCTTCGACATCTCGCTGTGGCAGCTGGTGGCCGCGCTCCTGGTGGGCGGACGGACCGTCCTGGTCGCGCAGGACGTCGTGGTGGACGTGGAGCGCTTCGTCGACACCCTCGTCCGTGACCGGGTGGCGGTGGCGCAGGTCGTGCCCTCCTACCTGGAGGTGGTGGCCTCCTACCTGGAGCGGCACCCCCGCGAACTGCCGGACCTGGCCTGTGTGTCGGTCACCGGCGAGGCGCTGAAGCGGGAACTGGTCCAGCGCTGGTTCACGATCCAGCCCGGGATCAAGCTCGTCAACGCGTACGGACTGACCGAGACCTCGGACGACACGAACCACGAGGTCATGGAAGAGGTGCCGGAACGCGTGCTGTTGGGGCGTCCCGTCAACAACGTGCGCGTCCACGTCGTCGACGAGGACCTGTCGCTGGTGCCGCTGGGCGCCCCCGGACTGATCGCGTTCTCCGGCGTCTGCGTGGGCCGCGGCTACGTCAACGACCCCGAACGCACCCGCGAGGCCTACCGCGACGATCCCTTCCGGCCCGGCGAACGGCTCTACCTGGGAGGCGACTGGGGTCGCTGGCACCCCGACGGCAAGCTGGAGTTCCTCGGCCGCCGGGACAACCAGGTCAAGATCCGTGGCTTCCGCATCGAGATCGGCGAGGTCGAGAACACCCTGCTGCGCGTGCCCGAAGTGCGGGACGGCGCGGTAGTGGTCGCCGAGTCGGCCGGCGGCAGCACGCACCTCATCGCCTTCTACAGCGGCCGCCGCCAGTCGGCGGACGTGCTGCGCGAGGCGCTGGGCGCCGTACTGCCCGCCTACATGGTCCCCTCCGCGTTCCACTGGCAGGAGAACCTCCCGCTGACCGCCAACGGGAAGATCGACAAGAAGGCCCTGACCGCGCTGGCCCAGCGGGCCGCCCCGGCCGCGGACGGCGCCACCGGGGAGCGTCGCGACGCCCCGCACACCCCGACCGAACGGAAACTGGCGGGCGCGTGGGCCGAGTTGCTGGGCGTTCCCGAGCCCCACATCGGCCGCAACGACCACTTCTTCGACTCCGGCGGCACCTCGCTGACGGCCGTGAAACTCACCCTCGCCCTCGACCGCGCGGTGTCCCTCAAAGACATCACCCGCCACCCGGTGCTCGCCGACCTCGCCGCGCTCCTCGACGGCGCGGCCCAGGAGCACCCGGGACTGCTCCAGCCTCTGACGGAGTCCGCCGGTACCCCGGAGTACGCCCTCGTGTGCTTCCCCTACGCGGGCGGCAACGCGGTCAACTTCCAGCCGATGGCCGGCGCCCTCGCGGGCAGCGGCCCCGCGGTCTACGCCGTCGATCTGCCCGGCCACGACCTGGCCGCCCGGCAGGAGCCCTTCGCCACGATGGCGCGGGTGGTGGAACAGGTCGTCGCCGAGATCACCGCGCGCGGCCTGACCAGGGTCATGCTCTGGGGTCACTCCTCGGGCGCCGCACCCGCCCTGGAGACGGCGCGAAGACTCCAGGACCGCGGGGTGGACGTCACGCGGGTGTTCCTGGGCGCCCAGCTGCCGGGCACCGCCGCCGACCGGCGCGCGGCCGTCACCGAACTGACGGCCCGCAGCAACGCCGAGATCGCCGCACGGCTGAGCGCCGACGGCGGCTACACCGAGCTCGACGAGCTGAACGCGCAGCACGCCGAGCACATCGGCGCCGCCTACCGCGACGACTGCGTGGCCGCGCACCGCTACTTCGCCGAGGCCCTGGAGAACCCGCCCACGGCGAGACTGTCCGCTCCGGTCACCGTCGTCGTGGCGGCCGACGACCCGCACACGGCGGACTTCACCGACCACTACCGCGAGTGGCAACTGCTGGCCGTACAGGTGGATCTGTACGAACTCGCCGACGGAGGCCACTACTTCCCGCGCACCCGACCGGCCGCCGCGGCCCAGGCGGTGCGCGACTCGGCCGAACCGACGGCCTCCCCCTGAGCCGCCCGAGCGGCAACCGAAAGGAACCCAGATGTCGTCCTCATCCCTGGCAGCCCTGCCCGAGGTGCAGCTGCGACCGGACACACCTCCGATCCTGCACGTCGACGCCCCCGCCGACGCGTCGCGGTGGGCGGCCCAGAACCGGGAGGCGCTGCGCGCCCGCGTCACCGAACACGGCGCGCTGCTCGTCCGGGGCCTGAAACTGCGGGACGCGGACCAGACCGCCGCCCTCTTCGCGGGCCTGGCCGGCGACCTGATGACGGAGCGGGAGGCCTTCGCCCCCCGGCAGTCCTACGGCTCCGGCGTGTACTCCTCCTCCACCTGGCCGACCAACCAGCCGATGTGCATGCACCACGAGCTGAGCTACCGGCTGGAGACCCCGGGCCTGATGCTGTTCGCCTGCCTGACCGCGCCCGGCCAGGGCGGAGCCACCGCGGTGGCCGACGCCGAACACGTGCTCCAGGCGCTGCCCACCGAGCTGAGCGAGCGCTTCGAGCGCGAGGGCTGGCTGCTCACCCGCAGCTACAACGACGAGATCGGGGCCTCCCTGGAGGAGTCGTTCGGCACCGACGACCACGACGCCGTCGAGCGCTACTGCCGTGCCCAGGGCATCGACTTCGCCTGGCAGCCCGACGGAGCGCTGCACACCCGGCAGCGCCGCAGCGCCGTGGTGCGCCACCCGCTCACCGGCAGGCGCTGCTGGTTCAACCAGATCGCCTTCCTCAACGAGTGGACGCTCGCTCCCGAGGTCCGCGAGTACCTCGTGGACGTCTACGGCGCGGACGGACTGCCGTTCAACACCCGCTACGGCGACGGCTCGCCGATCGGCGAGGACGTCGTCCGGGTCATCAACGCCACCTACGACGAGCACACCCGGCGCGAGCCCTGGCAGTCCGGCGACCTGATGCTCGTCGACAACGTACGCAGCGCACACAGCCGAGAGGCCTACACCGGCGAGCGCGAGGTGCTGGTCGGCATGGCCGAGCCCCAGCGGCTGACGGACTCCTGCCCGACCCCGGAGGCGAGCCAGCGATGACCACCCTGCCCTCCGCCACCACCCGGCCCACCACGCCCCGTTCCGCCCCGGTGCCCACCTTCGCGGTGATCTCCGGCGCACAGGTTCAGCAGGCCCTCGACGGCCGCGAACGACAAATCGTGGATCTCGTCGAGGCCACCTACCGGCTGCACGGCGCCGGGGACTCGGTCAACCCGCCGTCG
This sequence comes from Streptomyces sp. NPDC002306, assembly GCF_053593435.1. Classification (NCBI taxonomy): domain Bacteria; kingdom Bacillati; phylum Actinomycetota; class Actinomycetes; order Kitasatosporales; family Streptomycetaceae; genus Streptomyces; species Streptomyces sp. NPDC002306. The sequence goes on along the minus strand of NZ_JBSFCK010000004.1, from coordinate 326,374 downwards.
TACTTCCTGCGCTTCCCCGACCGCCCCACCGCCCGGATCATCGCGCTGCCTGCCTCCATCGGCGGACCGCAGCGGGTGGACGGCCTGAAGTGGATCTCCAGCTTCCCGGCCAACGTGAACGCCGGGCTGCCCCGGGCCTCCGCGGTCCTGGTCCTCAACGACCACGACACCGGATATCCCTTCGCCTGCCTGGAGAGCTCCGTCATCAGCGCGACCAGGACCGCGGCGTCCGCCGCCCTGGCCGCCGACCGGCTCAGCCGGGACCGGCCCCGTCCGACTCGTATCGGGTTCGTCGGTACCGGCCTGATCGCCCGCTACATCCACACCTTCCTGGCCCGCACCGGCTGGACGTTCGACGCCGTGGGTGTGCACGACCTGTCCGCGGACAGCACCGCGGGCTTCTGCGGCTACCTCCGGCAGGACGGCGCCGCCGGCCCCGCCATCGAGGTCACGGTGCACGACAGCCCCGAGAAGCTGATCCGCGCCAGCGACCTGGTCGTCTTCGCGACCGTCGCCGGCTCCCCGCACGTCACCGACCCGGCCTGGTTCGCGCACAACCCGCTGGTCCTGCACGTGTCCCTGCGCGACCTCGCCCCCGAGATCCTGCTCGCCTCGGCCAACGTGGTCGACGACGTCGAACACTGCCTGAAGGCCGACACCTCACCCCACCTGGCCGAACAGCTCACCGGCAGCCGTGACTTCCTGGACGGCACGCTGGACGACGTCATGGCCGGACGGGTGACCCTGCCGACCGACCGGCCAGTGATCTTCTCGCCCTTCGGGCTCGGCGTTCTCGACCTCGCCGTCGGCAAGTTCGTCTACGACGAAGTGGCCCGGACGGGAGATCTCCGTCTGATCGACGACTTCTTCCACGACCTGCGCCGGTACGGCTGAAGCCACTTACCTCAGCTCTGCCAACTGGAGGCCCACCGTGCCCGTCATTTCCGCCCCCTACGCCTTCAACGAAAGCGGGCTCTACGTCGACCTTCAGTCGATCTTCGGCCACGCTCTGTACCTGAAGTGCGAGGGCTTCAACTTCGCGGGCTCGATCAAGCTGAAGGCCGCGAACGAGATGGTGAGGCTTGCCGAGCGTGACGGACTCCTGACGCCGGACTCGATTCTGGTCGAGTCCTCGTCCGGGAACCTGGGCGTGGCGCTCAGCATGATCGCCGCGAGCAAGGGATACCGGTTCCTCTGTGTCACGGACTCCCGCTGCAACCTGTCGACCAGACTGCTGATGGAGGCACTGGGCAGCGAGGTGCACGTGGTCTCGGAGGTCGACCCCAAGGCCGGCGCCCTCGGCGCGCGCATCGACTACGTCCGTGAGCTGTGCGCGTCCGACGAGCGGTACGTGTGGCTCAGCCAGTACACCAATCCAGGGAACTGGCAGGCCCACTACCAGACGACGGGGCCGGAGATCGCGGGCCACTTCCCACGCCTCGACGTGCTCTTCGTCGGGGCGGGCACCACCGGGACCCTGATGGGCTGCGCCCGCTACTTCCGCGAGCGCCGCCCATCGGTGCGGATCGTCGCCGTGGACGTCGTGGGCTCGGTGGCCTTCGGCGGCGAGCCCGGCCGCCGGATGATCCCCGGTCTGGGCATGAGCATGCGGCCGCCGCTGCTCGACGAGTCCTACGTGGACGAGGTCGTCAGGGTCGAGGAGGCGGACACCATCCGCACCTGTCACCGGCTGGCCAGACGCGGGTACCTGTTCGGCGGTTCCACCGGGACGGTGGTCAGCGGCGCCGTGGACTGGCTGAACCGGCACGACACCCCCGGCATCACCGCGGTGGGTATCGCCCCCGACCTCGGCGAGCGGTACCTCGACACCATGTACCAGACCAACTGGCTACGGGACCTGTACGGCGAACACATATTGGATTCCGAGCAGCAGACGACCGTCGGATCCCACGGCCCCAGCCCGCACCACGGGCGCACGCCCGACCTCGAGAGCCGTGGTCACCACTCCTCCGACAGACCTTAGGAACCCCGCCGCGGCGACACCGTGGCGGCCGTGTGCCGCCCTCAGCCGCCCGCACGGGACAGTACGTCGGTGACCTGCCGGCGGACCGCTTCCCTCGCCGTGGAGTCCAGACCGCCGAGAGCCGTACGCCCCAGGGTCCGCACGACCTGGTCGGCGTCGGCGTCGGCCGAGGCGCTCTCGGTGAGCACGTCGTACCCGTCGCGCACGGCGACCCGAAGGAGATGTCCTCCCTCGGCGTCGGCGTGCACGGCGGTGGCGACGACGAGGGGCGGCGGTCCGCCCGCTTCGCCGGACATCTTGAGATAGCCGCTGGCCACCGGCTCGCGCCAGTGGAGACTGAGCAGGAGGTGACGCTTCGCCACCACCTCGGCCAGATCGGTCTCGTAGGGCTGGTCCGGCTCCAGCACAGTGGCCCGTGCGTCGAGGACGAGCGCGGCGGGCAGCAGACAACGCAGCGTGCTGCCCACGAGGTTGCCGCCGACCGTCGCGGTCCGGCGGACGGCTCCGGTGCCCACCGTGGCGGCGGCCCGGCGCAGCACCTCCGGCACACGGTCGTCGATCTGGTGCAGCAGCACGGCGGCGCCGAGCACCTCGCGCCCCACGGCGTTGGCCTCGGGCACGTCGCGCAGGGACATCGCCTGTGCGGGGAAGCCGTCCCGCTGCCAGGTGGCCCAGACGAGGGTCGCCCCGCCTATCGGCACGGCCCCTTCGGCCATGCACTCCTGAGCCTCGGACACGGACGTGGGCAGACGCAACAGCACGGTGGCCGACCTGCCTTCCTGGGACGTCGGGGGACGGGCGCGGAACCCAGCCTCATGATCACTTGCCTTGCGCATCCTGCCCCGGCACACGGGGGCGCATACAAGCCCCACACTTTCGCCTCGGGCGCCCGCCGTCCATGGGGTGCGCAACGGGGTGTACGACTCCGCCGTCCTCCACACCATCCATGTCCCCGCGCGGCACGCGGGCCGCACCCGTGTCGCGTGAGCCGGGGTCACCGCTCAGGCGCGGGTGCGGGCCTCGCGGGCCCAGTCCTCGATGACGGGTACGCAGGTCTCGGCGAAGCGCTCGTAGTCGGCGGGGGTGTTGTAGACGTGGGCCGACAGACGGAGGTAGCCGATGCCGTCGAAGCTGGTGAAGGCGGCTTCCGCGGCCAGCTCGACGGTGGCGCGGTCGCGCAGCGCGTCCGCCGCGAGGCGGGTGGCGCCGAGTCCCTCGGGGAGCCGGACCAGGCGCATGCCCGGCACGGGCATACCGACGTCCACGCTCTCCACCGGGCTCGTGAACGCGTCGCCGATCACGCGGGCCCCGTAGTCGGCCAGCTCGTCCATGTACCGGCGGGCGGTCTCCCAGCCCCACGTGCTTGCGACGAAGTCCAGTGCCGTCGGCGCCGCCAGGGGACCGGTGGCGTCGATGGTGCCCTGCTGGTCGAAGCGGTGGGGGAAGGGTTCCGCCGCGCTCCAGGAGTCGATCAGCGGGTGGAGGTGTTCGCGCAGCGGCCCGCGGGCCACGAGAGCCGCCGTGCCGCGCGGTGCGCAGCCCCACTTGTGGAGGTTGCCGACCCAGGCGTCGCAGACCAGCCCCTCCAGCGGGGCGGGGAGGATGCCGGGGGCGTGCGCGCCGTCCACGAGCAGGGTGACGCCGCGCCGGGCGAGCTCGGCCCCGATCCGCTCCACCGGCAGTCCGCGGGCGGTGGCCGAGGTGATCTGGTCCAGCACCACGAGCGCGCACCGGTCGTCGACCTCGTCCATGACGGCCCGGTAGGCCCGGTCGGCGTCGGCCGCCAGCGGCACCCGGGCCGTACGCACCCGGCCGCCCCAGCGCCGGGCGAGGCGTTCGGCGCCCATGGTGACGGCGCCGTAGCCGTGGTCGGTGACCACGACGTCCCCGCCGGGGTGAGCGGACAGGGCCGCGTACACGACGCTGGCACCCGCGCTGGCGTTCGGCACCAGCGCCAGGTCCGCGGAGTCGACCCGCAGGTACGCGGCGATCTCGGCGCGGGTGGCGGCGAGCCGCTCGGGCAGCTGCGGGAACCAGACGACCGGGGCGCGCTCCATCTCGGCCCGCAGTTCGTTCTGCCGGTGCTGCGCGACCAGCGGGACGGCACCGAACGACCCGTGGTTGAGGTGGAGCATGCCGGGGTCCAGCGACCAGGCCGCGACGGCGGGCCGGCCGTCGCCCAGTGGCAGCGGGCGGGGCGCGGTGACGACCTCGGTCTCGCTCACGTGACTCCTCGTTCCTCGTAGCCCCTCGGGCCTGTGTGACGGCGGCCGGATCCAGCCGCCGCCCGGCGGCGCGGGATCATCGGATCGAGCACACGATACAGAGCACGGTCCGGGGCCCCGCCGCACGGTCTCGTCGCCGCCGGGACGGATCACGGGAGCCCCCGGCGGCGCGGCCGGATCCCGGACGGGGCCGCCCGGAGAGGGCCCTCGCGAGCCCTCCCGCTGGGCGCGCGTGATCGGGCCGGAGCTGGTTTGCTGGGGGGCGGGGGTCGCCGATTTCCGATCCCGGAGAGATGCACATGAGTAGCTATCGAGTCGCGCAGGTGGCCGCCGTCGGCGGGCCGTTCGAGATCGTCGAGCGCGAGGTGCAGCAACCCGGCCCACGCCATGTACGGATCGCGGTGGACGCCTGCGGGATCTGCCACAGCGACGCCTTCTTCGTGAACGCCGGCTTGCCCGGACTGCGTTTCCCGCTGGTTCCCGGACACGAGATCGCGGGGCGTGTCGAGGCGCTGGGCGAGGGCGCGCAGGACTACGGCTGGCAGGTGGGCGACCGGGTGACGGTCGGCTGGTTCGGGGGCAGTTGCGGCCACTGCAAGCCCTGCCGGCAGGGCGACTTCGTCGTGTGCGTGAATCTCAAGGTCCCCGGGGCCGCGTATGACGGGGGCTACGCCGAGCAGGTGATCGCGCCGGTCGACGCCCTGGCCCGGATCCCGGACGCCCTGACGGCCAGTGACGCGGGCCCCATGGCCTGCGCGGGCGTGACCGTGTTCAACGGACTGCGGCGCAGCGCCGCCGAGCCGGGCGACCTGGTCGCCGTCCTCGGTATCGGTGGCCTCGGTCACCTTGGGGTGCAGTACGCGGTCGCCATGGGCTTCGAGACGGTGGCGATCGCCCGCGGTCCGGGCAAGGCCGACCTGGCCAAGCGGCTCGGCGCCCATCACTACGTCGACAGCACGGCGGACACCACCGTCGCGGACGCCCTCGGGTCACTCGGCGGCGCCAAGGTCGTCCTCGCCACCGCCGGCAGCTCCGCCGCCATCGCGGCCACCGTGGAGGGGCTGTCGCCGCGCGGCGAACTGGTCGTCATCGGCGCGGACACCGAACCACTGGGGATCAACCCGCTCCAGCTGCTCCTGCCCGGGAAGGTCGTCCGCGGCCACCCGTCCGGCACCGCGCGGGACGTGCAGGACACCATGGAGTTCAGCGCGCTGCACGGGATCCGGCCGACGGTCGAGACGGCGCCGCTGAGCGAGGCCGACGCGGCGTATCAGAAGATGCTGTCCGGCGGCGCCCGCTTCCGGATGGTGCTCACCACCCGCTGACCGGCGCCCCCGCACGTCGCCGCGCCGACCCGCGCCTCCACCAAGGCCCGCCGACCCGCGCCCGCCGCACACAGCTGCATGTCCGTCCGACCCGCGCCCGCCACGTCGTTTCGACGGCGGGCGCTCGTACGCCCGGTCCAGCCGGCCCGCGTCCGGACGCCGTCCCCCGCACACCGTCGGCGAGGCGGCGTCTACGCGGGGCGTTCCCGGGGGGTGTGCGGGCTCTGTACCGCGAGCGCCGCGATGTCGTCGTCGAGTCGTCCGCCGCTGTGCTGGAGCAGCGCCCTGTGCAGCCGGTCGAGCAGTTCGCGCGGCGGTTCCGGCTCCTGCTGCCGCATCCACTCCGGCAGCGGGAAGAACCGTCCGCAGCGGTCCCGGGTCTCGGTCACGCCGTCGGTGTACAGCAACAGCTGGTCGCCCGGGGCGAAGGGGACGGTGTCGACGTAGTAGTGGGCCCCGATGAGCGTCGCGAGGTTGAGCGGCGGCGAGGGGAGGCTGGGATCCAGGACGCGGACCGTCCTGTGGTGCACGAGCAGGGGCGGGGGGTGCCCGCAGTTGAGGATCCTGATGTGGCCCCCGCCGGGCGGGACCTCGGCGATGAGCGCGGTGGCGAACCGCTCGGCCAGGTCCTGGGTGTGGAACGCGGCGATGTGGCGGGTGATGCTGCTCTCCAGCCGATGGGCGATGCCCCTGAGGTCGGGCTCCTCGTAGGCGGCCTCCCGGAAGCAGCTGACCACGGCCGAGGCCGCCCCCACCGCGGACAGTCCCTTGCCGCGTACGTCGCCGATGAGCAGGCGGACGCCGTACGGGGTGTTGGCCGCCTCGTAGAAGTCGCCGCCGATCTGTGCCTCCGCCTGGGCGGCCAGATACAGGGACGTGATCTCGATGCCCTCGATCCGGCGGGGCAGCGGGCGCAGCAGCACCTTCTGGGCCACGTCGGCGACGAGCCGGATCTGGAAGAGCGTCTCCTCCCGCTGGAGCCGGACGTGACTCGCGTACGCGGCCGCCAGGGTGACCGCGGCGATCGCGGCCAGCGTGTAGGGCGTCCCGAGGTCGCTGTAGACGAGGCTCAGGCCGACCATCACGAGCAGGCAGCACACCCCCAGCAGGATCGTCGGGATCACGGGCCACATCGCGGCGGCGAGGGCCGGCGCGGCCGGCAGCAGGCGGCTGAAGGCGAACTGCCGGGGCGTGGAGAACGCCAGGCCCGCGATGAGGAGGGTGAGGATCACCGGCGCCAGCTGTGCGGTGACCCGCCCGCCGCCGTGGGGAGGGCGGCGGCGGCGCCGTAGTCGCCCGGCTGGAATCATAGAGTAAGAATATCGGGACAAGTCGGGCGGTGATCGCTGATGAAGCAAGCAGCCCAAACGCGTTGCCCCGGACCCGCGGACCGGTCAGGCGACCGGGAAGGTGGCGTCGGTGCACACCCACCTGGTCCTCTGGTGTCCGACCGACCGCCGTACCGGCGTGCCCCACATGTCGTGGTGGCCCAGGTCGTGGTGGCCCGTCCGCAGGACGGCGCGCGGCGTGCTGTGGCCGAACCGGACGTCCCAGCTGCCGTCACGCAGGATCAGCGAGACCGAGGCCGGCAGGTCGAGGTGCCAGAAGGCCCGTACGGGTGCCGAGAGAGTGTGCACCAGCGCCGCGCGGATCACGGACGACTCGACGACGGCCACCGCGCGATGCGCGTCGGGCGGCAGGTGGCTCAGCCAGTGCGCGGTGCGCAGGCAGAGCTGGCGGATCGACTCCCCGCCGTGCGGCGTGGCATCCGGGTCGGTGAGCCAGGCCGAGTACCCGTGGGCGTCGTCGGCCACGACGTCGGCCACCGTACGGCCGTACCACCGTCCGAAGTCGACATCGCGCAGGGCGGGCTCGGCTGTGGCGTCGAGGCCCAGGGCGGCGGCGGTCCGGGCGCAGTGTGCGGACGGTCCCCGGACGGCGAGCGAGTAGGGCGGGAACCCCGGGCGGGGGGAACCCGTCGGCCGCAGGCCGGTCTCACGGGGGGACGGGTCGCCGAAGACCCTCGGGGTCTCCTCGGCGGTCGCACTCAGAAACGTCAGACACGTCGTCATGGTCCCGACCTCCTCTTGGCAGGCTCCGACGCCGCTCACCCCGCGGGTGTCGTCGGCCGCTCTCGCGGTCGGCGGCACGGTCGACGGTGTGACGTGCGTCATGTACTCCAGAGTCCGTGGCCGGTGCCGGTCGCGACCATCCGGCAGGTGTCCGGAACCACCCCCGCCGAGTGGCGGGCCGCGGCCTGCGGAAACGGCGCCGGGCGGAGCCCGCTGCGACGTGGTACGAATCGGACAGTGGTCCGATGGCGAGTGGAGCACGCGTGATCCGAGTACTGGTGGTCGACGACGAGGCTCTGATCCGTATGGGCTTCCAGCGCATCCTCGACACCGCCGACGGTATCGAGGTCGTCGCGGCGGTCTCCGGCGGTCAGGCACTGCGGACGGCGCGCGAGACAGCCCCCGACGTGGTGCTGCTGGACATCAGGATGCCGGACGTCGACGGACTCACCGTCCTGACCGAGCTCCGCGGCCTCGAGCACCCTCCGGTGGTGGCCATGCTCACCACGTTCGACATGGACGAATACGTGGCGACGGCGCTCCGCTCGGGCGCCGCGGGCTTCCTGCTGAAGGACACCGATCCCGAGGAGCTGCCGTTCCTGGTGCGCTCCCTGGCCGACGGCGGCACCGTGCTGTCGTCCAAGGTGACCCGGACCGTGGTCGACGGCTACCTGGACGCCGATCCGCGGGACCGTGACACCTGCGGACTCGAACGGCTCACCGGCCGTGAGCGTGACGTGCTCGTCCTCGTCGCCGAGGGCCTGTCCAACGCCGAGATCGCCACCCGGATGCACCTGAGCACCGGCACGGTCAAGGACCATGTCAGCGCCGTCCTCACCAAACTGGAGGTGGGCGGCCGGGTCCAGGCCGCCCTGCTCGCCCAGCGGGCCGGCCTCCTCAAGGAGGAGGGAGGCGCACTCGGATGACTCGTCGCCGTCTGTCCGCACGACTGCTGGACGTCGTGCTGCCCGTCGTGGTGTCGCTGTTCGACGTCTGGGTGCACTGGACCGCGCACGAGGAGCTGCGCATGGTCTGTGCCGTCGCCGCGGCCTTCGCTCTGCTCCTGCGCCACCGCCGGCCGCTGCTCACCTTCTTCCTCACCCTTCCGGCGGTCCTCCTCTCCGACGCGACCATCGCCACGCTGATCGCGCTGTACACGCTCGCCTCGATCAGCCGTCACCGGGCACTGCTGGCCGTCTGCGCGCTGGCCGTCACCCTGAGTGACATGACCTCATGGCCCGCTCCGGATCTCGATCTGACGCAGGCGACCACGCTGATCACGCTCGGCTACACCGCGGCGACGGCGGCCGCGCCCGTCTTCCTGGGCCAGCTCGTCCAGACGCGACGGGACCTGTCGCTGCGACTGGCCGAGATCTCCGAGGCCCGCGACCACGAGCAGCTGCTCACCGCCCAGGCGGTGCTGGCCAGGGAGCGGGCCCAGCTCGCCCGCGAGATGCACGACGTCGTCTCCCACCAGGTCAGCCTGATCGCGGTACGGGCCGGAGCGCTTCAGGTCGGCACCCGCGACCCGGAGGCCAAGGAGGCGGCCGGCACCATCCGGCGGCTCAGCGTCCAGACCCTCGACGAGCTGCGCCACATGGTCGGTGTCCTGCGCGCCTCCGGCGGGCGTCCCGCCGAGCTCACCCCGCAGCCCTCCCTGGCCGACCTCGAACAGCTGGTCGACGGCAGCGGCATCGAGGCCAAGCTGACGACGGACCTGCCCGAGGGCCTTCCCCCGGCCTTCCAGCGCGCCGTCTACCGCACGGTCCAGGAGGCGCTGACCAACACCCGCAAACACGCTCCCGGCGCCACCGCGACGGTGTGTGTCCACCACGAGGGCAGCGCCGTACGGGTCACCGTCACCAACACCGCCCCCACCCGGCCCGCCCTGCCCCTGCCCAGCGGGCACTACGGGCTGGTAGGCCTGCGCCAGCGCGCCGAGCTCCTCGGCGGCACCGTCACGTCCGGACCGACGGCCGACGGCGGCTACGAACTGCGCCTGGAGCTGCCCGCCGCCGGCACGGCCGCCGGATAGCGCGGAAAACGGCGCGCACCAGGCGGAGCCGGCACAGTACGGTCGCGCGATGGACCATGCGACGAGGGATGTGACGGACGTCGACGACGAGGACGGCTACTTCGGAGAGCGGGTGGCGGCGACCTACGACGAGTCGTCGGCGGACATGTTCGAGCCGAGTGTCGTGGACGCGACGGTCGACTTCCTGGCGGCGCTGGCCGGCGGGGGCCGGGCCCTGGAGCTGGGCATCGGGACGGGCCGTATCGCGCTGCCGCTGGCGGGCCGCGGGGTCCCCGTCCACGGCATCGACCTGTCCCGGGCGATGGTCGCGCGGCTTCGTGACAAGCCGGGCGGTGCCGGGATCGGTGTCACGATCGGTGACTTCGCCACGACGAGGGTGGAGGGGACGTTCTCCGTCGCGTACCTGCTCTTCAACACGATCATGAATCTGACGACGCAGGCCGCGCAGGTGGCCTGTTTCCGCAACGCGGCGGCCCACCTGGAACCGGGCGGCTGTTTCGCCGTCGAGGTGATGATCCCCGAGCTGCGCAGGCTCCCCGCCGGGCAGAACGTCGTGCCCTTCCACGTGAGCCCGACACGATGGGCCTTCGACGTCTACGACCCCGCCACCCAGGCGACGAGCTCGAACTACGTCGAGGTCGTCGACGGCCGCGGCACGTACAGGTCGATTCCCTTCCGGTACGTGTGGCCCTCCGAACTCGATCTGATGGCCCAGCTCGCGGGGCTGCGCCCGCGAGAGCGCTGGGCCGGGTGGACCCGTGAGACCTTCACCGGCGAGAGCCGCCGGCACGTCTCGGTCTGGGAGAAGCCCGCCGACTGACTCCCGGCCGCCCCGAGGCCCTGGGCCGGGCCCTGGGTCGGGGATTGGATCCGGACTTCGTCCGGCTTACAACCATCGGTAGATCGCGGGAGTCTCAAGGCGTGAGTCTTGAGGCGTCCGTTTCGCGTGGGCTTGGTGCGCTGTCCACGGGTCACATATCTGGTGGGGATTCACATGCGTATACGTCCGATGGCTGTGGGGGCAACGGCCGTGGCCCGAAGACCGCTGACGGAGGGACGGACGATCGTCGGCCTGGAGCTGCCGTCCTCTCCGCGGTCCTCTCAGCCGACCACTGCGCCTACCGGTGCGCCGACTGGTGCGCCGATCCCGGGCGTGCGGCCTCCGGGGTCGGCCGCGATGGCCGCGAAGCACGCGAGGGCCCGCGGTCGGCAGGGGGGCCGGCTGTACGCCATCGACGGGTTGCGTCTGCTGGCCGCGCTGATGGTCGCGGTCCATCACTACGCGGGCACCTGGCGGGTGAACCAGCCGGACAACCTGGTCTGGGACCGGCCGGTGTCCGACATCATGCCGACGGTGTTCCGGTTCGGCGCCTACGGGTGGATCGGGGTCGAGATCTTCTTCGTGATCAGCGGCTTCGTGATCTGCATGTCGTGCTGGGGCCGCACTCCACGGCAGTTCTTCGTCTCGCGGGTGATCCGGCTCTACCCGGCGTACTGGGCCGGCATCGCCCTCACCACGATCGTCGTGGTGGCGCTGCCCGGGGTGTGGGACCGGCAGCAGGCGCGTGAGATCCTGCTCAACTTCACGATGCTGCAGTCCGGATCGGGTGTGTCCAACATCGACGGCGTGTACTGGACGCTCTGGTCGGAACTCCGTTTCTATCTGCTGTTCCTGGTCGTCGTCGCCACGGGGCTGACCTACCGCAAAGTGGTGGTGTTCTGCTGCGTCTGGGGGGCCGCGGCGATGATCGCGCCGGCATCCGGTTTCCGCCTGCTGATCCTGGCGGCCAATCCGCAGGGGGCCTGGTACTTCATCGCGGGGCTGGCGCTCTATCTGATGCACCGGTTCGGCCAGGACTTGCTGTTGTGGGGCATTCTGGGCCTGGCGTGGCTGATGGGGCAGCTGGAACTGGGGAGCCGTATCGACCACGTCGAGCGCGTCTCCAGCTGGCGGGGAAGCGTGCTGGTCTTCAGCGTGTTCCTGCTGGTCATGGTCGCGATCTCGCTCGGCATGACCGACCGTGTCCGGGGGAGATGGCTGGTCACCGCGGGCGCCCTGACGTACCCGTTCTATCTGATGCATTACGCGGCCGGTACGACGGTGATCAACCGGCTGCGGGGCACCATGGACGCCCGGTTGCTGGTCGTGGCCGTGATCGCGGGCTTCCTGGTGCTGAGCTGGCTGGTGCACCGGATGGTGGAGCGGCCGGTGTCGCGGATGTTGAAGAGGGGGTTGGACACCTCGTTCGCGCGGTTGCGCAACGCCGGGAACTGAACGCGGTGGTGGGGGCCGTGCGGAGGGCGTCGGCGGTCACGGCGGGGCGTCAGGCGGGTGGGGTCGGGCGGTCGGGTGCGGCGGGCGGGGCCGGGGGGCCGGGCCGCAGGCTGGTCATCCCGGTGATCGTCGCGGTCAGGATCCGGGCGATGCGGGGTTCGACCTCCACGACGGCGTGGGCGAGGCGGGGGTCGCTGCGGTAGAGAGCGGCCACCTCCGCACCCGGATGCGCGATCTGCCACATCGCTCCGGCCAGCGCGACGGCGGTCGCGATCAGGTCGACGCTGTCGTCGTCGCTCAGTGCGGGCAGATGTTCGCGGGTGGCCTCGATGATCGGCCCGCGGGCCGCGAGCGTGGCGAGCTTGAAGTCGCGCACCGCGTCGAGCGAGACGTTGCGTTCGAGGTTGAGCGGCGCGTGGGCGAGCAGGTCGCAGAACATGCCGCGGGCGGCGAGTGTGGCGGCGAACGCCTGCGCCACGGCCGCCGGGCCCGGATCGGCGTCCGCGCTCTCCCGCAGCAGCGCGGACAGCGCCCGCGACCACTCCTGCCAGCCCTCCGCGGTCAGGCGCAGGAAGATCTCCTCGCGTGTCTCGAAGTACCGCAGCAGGGCCGACTTGTGCATCGCGACCGCGGTGGCGATGTCCGTCAGGGTGACGTTCCTGATGCCGTGCTCCCGCCCGAGCGTCCGGGCGGCCTCCAGGATCGCCGCCTCGCGCAGCCGCTTGGCCTCGGGGGAGCGGGCGCGCTGGAACTCGGAGGTGGTCACGCGTCCATGGTAGGGGAACAGCGTTCTGTTATTAGCGGAACGCCGTAGCGGTATTTACGGAACGGTGTTGCGTTATTAGTGCAACGGTGTTTCACTATTGCCATGCAGCAGACATGGTTCATCACAGGTTCCTCCCGCGGCTTCGGCCGCACCCTCGTTCGCGCGGCACTCGAAGCCGGCGACCTCGTGGCCGCCACCGCCCGCCGCCCCGAGCAACTGGACGACCTCGTCGAGCGGTTCGGCGACCGCGTCCGCCCGATCGCGCTCGACGTCACCGACCCCGAGGCGGCCCGCGCGGCCCTCGCCGAGGCTCAGGATCGCTTCGGCCGGATCGACGTCCTGGTGAACAACGCCGGGTACGCCAACGTCTCGCCGATCGAGGCCACCGAGGACGCCGACTTCCGCGCGCAGTTCGAGACGAACTTCTGGGGCGTGTACAACGTCACGAAGGCCGCGATACCGCTGCTGCGCGCGCAGAAGGGCGGCCTGGTCATGCAGTTCTCGTCGATGGGCGGCAGGGTCGGCGGCTCCCCGGGGATCGCCTCGTACCAGGCGGCCAAGTTCGCCATCGACGGTTTCAGCCGCGTGCTGCGCGCCGAGACCGCCCCGTTCGGGGTCCGGGTCCTGGTCGTCGAGCCCAGCGGATTCCGCACCGACTGGGCCGGCTCCTCGATGGTCGTCCACGACATCCCGGAGGCGTACGCCGAGACGGTCGGCGCCATCAACACGCGCCTGCGCCAGAGCGGCGAGGGACCGGCCGGCGATCCCGTCCGGGCCGCCGAGATCCTTGTCCAGGTCGCCAAGCGGCGCGACATCCCGCACAACCTGCCCCTGGGCGTCAACGCGGCCGAAGGGGCCGTCCTGCTGGACCGCCGGCTCCTCGAGGAGGACCTGAAGTGGCGCGAGGTCGCCCGCTCGGCCGACTTCGCCGAGCCCTACCCCGCCCCCTTCCCCGCCGACTCGCCCGCGTGACACCCGCCGCGCGCCGACACGGCCGGCCCGAAGCAGACGCACAGTGTGCCGGCCCCGTCGCGCCGGTCTCCGTCAGCGCAGGGCGGCCTGGTCCACGGCGGCGAGGCCGGGTGCCTCGTCCGGTTCGGTCAGGGGCTGTTCCGCCCAGATGGTCTTGCCGTGCTGCCCGTAGCGGCAGCCCCAGCGGGTGGTGAGCTGGGCCACGAGGAACAGCCCGCGTCCGCCCTCGTCGGTCATACGGGCGCGCCGCAGCCGGGGCTGGGTGTTGCTGGGGTCGGTCACCTCGCACACGAGCACGTCGTCGCAGATGAGGCGGAGGCGGACGGGCCCGCAGGCGTGGCGGACGGCGTTGGTGACCAGCTCACTGACCACGAGTTCGGTGCTGAAGGCGAGCTCGTCGACCCCCCAGGCGGCCAGTTGCCGGGTCGTCGCCTCCCGCGCGTCGGCCACCACGGCGGGGTCGGCGGGAAAGTCCCAGCGGGCCGTGTTCTCGGTCGGCACCGCCCGGGTGCGGGCCAGCAGCAGCGCGGTGTCGTCACGGGTCGGCTGGTCGCCGAGCCCCTTGAGGATGGCGCGGCCGGTGTCGCGCAGCGGATCACTGGGACGGCACCGCGAGGTGAGGGTGTCCATCAGGTTGCGCAGCCCGTTGTCGACGCCGTTCTCCCGGTTGATGAGGCCCTTGGTGTACAGAGTGAGCAGGCTGCCCGGCTCGATGTCGATCGACGTGTTCTCGAAGGGCAGGCCGCCCACCCCCAGCGGAGGGCCGGGCGAGAGCTGGACGATCCGTGTGGTGCCGTCGGATCGCGTCACCACGGGCGGCGGATGCCCGGCACTGGCCAGGACACAACGGCAGGTCACCGGGTCGTAGACGGCGTACAGGCAGGTGGCGCCGACCGTGTCCTGGGGCCCGCCGGGCGCCTCGGCCGTCAGGCGCTGGACCAGGTCGCCGAGCCGGGTGAGCAGCTCGTCGGGCTCCAGCTCCAGGTCGGCGAGGGTGTGGACGGCGGTGCGCAGGCGCCCCATGGTGGCGGTCGCCGCCAGGCCGTGTCCCGCCACGTCCCCGACGACCAGGGCGAGCCGCAGTGAGGGCAGGCGGATGGCGTCGAACCAGTCGCCGGCGATCTCCGCCCCGCCGCCCGCGGGCCGGTAGATGCCGGCGGTCTCCGCCGCCGGGGTGTCGGTCGTCGGCGGCGGCAGCATGCGCTGCTGGAGTGCCATGGCCGCGCGGTGCTCCCGTGTGTAGCGGCGGGCGTTGTCGACGGCCAGCGCCCCCCGCGAGGCGATCTCCCGCAGCAGGTCGGCCTCCTGCCGGGTGAACGGTTCGGACGACCCCACCCGCCATACCGACAGGTCGCCGAGCGTGTGGCCGCGCGCCGACAGCGACGTGGTCATCAGGCAGCACAGGTCCTCCGGGACGAGCAGCGCGACCAGGCCCGGATCGCCGAGCGCGCCGCAGAGCTCGTCGCGGCTCATGACGACCACCTCGCCGCGCTGGG
The DNA here is from genome assembly GCF_053593435.1 of Streptomyces sp. NPDC002306. NCBI lineage: Bacteria > Bacillati > Actinomycetota > Actinomycetes > Kitasatosporales > Streptomycetaceae > Streptomyces > Streptomyces sp. NPDC002306. The sequence goes on along the minus strand of NZ_JBSFCK010000004.1, from coordinate 311,224 downwards.
CGCGGCGCAGGAACGGGTGGTCGGGGAGCGGGGGAAGGAGATCCCCCTGGCGCACGCGCGCCGGCCACCAGCCGGTGGCCGAGGCGACCGCCCGCAGATGGGGATTGCCGCCTCCCGCCCACTTCGGCGGCACCTCACCGCTGAGCACGGCCTCGGCGAGGTCGACGATCGCGTGGTCGCCGAGGACCGGGACGACCACCTCCGTCAGCTCCTGCGCGGTCCGTTCGACGTCCAGCGAACTGTCGATGCGGGCCGCGGCCTCGCGCAGCAGGTTCAGGTCCCGTCGGGCCCGCAGTTCCGCGGTGGTGTCGAGGAACACCACCGCGATCCCGGTCGGGGTCCCGTGCGCGTTCTCGAGCCGGAAGGCGGAGATCGACATGTCCCATTCCCGCCCGGGGACCTCGCACGACCTGATGCGCTGGTCCCGCAGGAGCTGCGGTGTGCCCGACTCCAGAACCCGCCGCAGCGCGGTCTCGACGGTGTCGGCGTCCTCCGCTCTGAGGATCTCGTGCAGCCGGCTGCCGGGCGGCAGCGGCGAGCCGCCGAACATCTCGACGGTGGCGTTGGTCCGTACGAGATTCAGATCCGTGTCGTGGATGGCCATGCCGATCCGGACCTGGGACAGCAGCGCGTGCAGCAGCGAGACGCCTTGTTCCTGCTCGGTCACCCACGTGGTGGGGGCCGCCAGGACGAGCAGTTCGGCGGTCTCCTCCAGCCGTGTCACCCTGAAGACGACATCGACCGTGCCGCCGTCCCGGTGCCGCAGCAGCGCCCGGCCGCCGGCGGGCGCCCGGCGATCGGCGTGGGGGAGGTCGGGGGTGCCGACGACCAGGTCCCGGACCGGGTGGCCGCAGACCTCCGCCGCCCTGTGTCCCAGGAGCCGCGCCGCCGCGGACGACCAGCGCAGCACGGTCCCCCGCTCGTCGAGCACGGCGGTGGCCAGGGCGTCCAGAACGGATGACCCGTCGTCGAGGCGAACGTTGGACGTGCTCATCTCGCTCCTCGCGCGATGAGGCACCCCGAGCATGTGCGGCACCGCCTCTTTCCAGCGTCTCACGAGGGGACGCCCTTCCGGAGACCGGACCATCACCGCTGGTCACCGGACGACAGCGGCCGGGGAACGGATGGTCCGTGTCCCCGGCCGCGCTCCATCGGGCGATCGGTCGGCGGTGTTCCGGTGTTCCGGGCCGCGGTGTGTCGGTTCGGCCGGCCGCGCTCAGGCCGCCGGGGCCGGCACCTTCGTGGCCGGGTCGCCGTCGACGGCCGCCGCCAGCTGCGGCACCAACCGGTCGAGCATGTACGGCAGGCTCAGCACCGTCACGAACGAGACCGAGTTGCCGTAGTCGCTGCTCTCCTTGAGGTAGACCTCACGGTTCTGCCGGGCCACCTTCAGGTCGCCGTACAGGGCGTCCTTGTGGAGCTTGGCCTCGTCCTTGGCCGGGTCGGCCGCGATCCACACGATGGCGTCGGTGTCCAGCAGGTCGGTGCGCTCCTTGCTGATGTTGGCACCGAACGTGTCACCGATGACCTTGTCCAGGTCGGTCGGCAGCGTGAACCCGAGATCGGTGAGGACGCGGGAGCGGGGGTCCTGGCTGCCGAAGACGAAAATGCCCTCGTACGGCGTCGCCACGACGCCGCTGGCCTTGGCGAACGCCGGGTTCTTCGCGGCCGCTTCCTTGAACTGGGTCTCGACGCCGCTCACCAGCGACGCGGCCTTCTGCTCCTGGCCGAGCGCCTTGCCGATGATCTCGGTCTGCTGCTGCCACGGCACCCCGAAGTCGTTGTACTCCTTCGGCTGGGCCACCACCGGGGCGAACTTCGACAGGGTGTCGTACTGCGCCTTGGTGAGGCCGCCGTAGACCGCGAGGATCAGGTCCGGGCGCAGCGCGGCGATCTTCTCGGTCTGCGGGCCGGTGCCGGTGTCCTTCAGCACGGTCGGCGTTGCCGCGCCGCCCAGCTCGTCGGTGGCCCAGGGGCCGATGGCGCCCTTGTAGCCGCCGAGCCACTCGGTGGTGCCGACGGGCACCTTGCCGAGGGCGAGCACGGCGTCCTGGTCGGTCAGGCCGACCGTGACGATCCGCTGGGGCTCGGACTTGACGGTGGTGCTGCCGTACTTGTGGGCGATGGTCACGGGGAAGGCCTTGCTCGCGGCGGCCGTGGTCTTCCCGGGGCCGGCCTCGGAACTCCCTGAGGAGCCGCAGGCCGCGACGGTGGCGAAGAGCATCAGTACGGAGGCGAGCGCCGCGGCGAGCCGTGTGCCTCTGAGAGAGCCGAGCATCAGTGGTCCTTCATGGTCGGGGCGGTGGCGGGGTGTGGGGGCTGGCCGGCTGTCGCGCGCGTGCCGGACCACGCCTGCCAGAGGGAGGCGTAGGTCCCGTCCGCCGCGCACAGCTCGTCGTGGGTGCCGCTCTCCACGATCCGGCCGTCCTCCATGACGACGATCCGGTCCGCGGCGGCGGCCTGGGTGAGGCGATGGGCGACGACGAGCGCCGTGCGGCCCTCGACGGCCCGGGCGGCGGCCTTCTCCAGCAGCCGGGCGCCCGTGCTGCCGGCCTCGGCCGTGGCCTCGTCGAGCACGGCCACCGGCGGATCCGCCAGCACCAGGCGCGCCAGGGCCAGTTGCTGGACCTGGGCGGGGGTCAGGCGGTGGCCCCCCTCGCCCACGACCGTGTCGAGCCCCTCGGGCAGCGCCTCGGCCCAGTCCAGCGCGTCGACCACGGCCAGCGCCGCGCGCAGCTCGTCCTCGGAGGCCGCGGCCCGGGCCAGGCGCAGATCCTCGGCGAGCGACCCGGCGAACACGTGCGTCTCCTGGGTGACCAGGGCCACCGGCAGGTCATGCCCGGACGGGCCGGGGCCGCCCAGCCGCACCGAGCCGGACGTCGGCCGGTGCACTCCGGCGATCAGCTTGGCGAGGGTGGTCTTGCCCGCGCCGCTCGGACCGACCAGCGCCACCCGTTCCCCGGGCCGGAGCGTGAGGTCGACCTCCCGCAGCACCGGCCTGCCGGGCTCGTACGCGTGGTGGACGCCGTCCACGCCGACCGTCCCGGGGGCCGCGTCGGGGTCGAGCGTTCGCGGACCGGCGGCCGGCCGCCGGTCCGCCCCGCCGACGGCCTGGTCGGCGACCCCGACCAGCCGGGCGAGCGCGGCCGTGGCCGACTGGGCGTCGTCGAGCAGCACCAGCGCGGAGTTCACCGGGGTGAACAGACTGTGGAAGTACAGGGCCGCGGCGGTCGCGGTGCCCAGGGACACCGATCCGCCGCGCACCAGCAGGAATCCGGTGACCAGCACGGCGGCGAGCCCCGTGTACTCCGCGACATGCAGCCGGTTGTAGAAGCGCAGCACCAGTTGCACCCCGCGCATCGTCAACTCGACCGCGGCCGAGGAACGTTCGGTGACCTGCGCGGTGTGCTGCTCCTCCAGCCGGAAGGCCCGTACGGTGCCGGCGCCGGCGATGGTGTCCAGCAGCTGTTGCTGCTGGTCGCCGGTGGCGATCCGCTGGCGGGCGTAGAGCGGCACGGCGTTGCGCACGTACCAGCGGGCGGTGTGCGCCTGGACGGGTACCGCGATCAGGGCGGCGAGCAGGAAGCGCCAGTCCAGTGCCGCCATCGCGATCAGGGTCAGCACGATGGCCAGCAGGGAGCGGGCGAGTTCGGGCAGCGCGGAGCGCACGGCCTCGCCGACCACCGAGACGTCCCGGGTGACGCGGGCGGTGAGATCTCCCGTGCCCGCCTTCTCGACCTGCTCCAGCGGCAGTCGAAGGGCCCGGTCCACGAACCGCTCGCGCAGCCGGGCGAGTACGGTCTCGCCGAGTCCGGAGGTCAGTGACAGGCCGAGCGCGGTGGTGCCGCCCTGGGCGACGGCGACCAGGACCAGCAGGACCACCGGAAGGGTGAGGTCCCCGGGCGGCCGCCGCTCGGCCACCAGGTCCACCAGATGTCCCAGCAGCGGCTGGACGAGCAGCCCGACGGCGGTTGCCGCGAGCATCGCCGCGAAGGCGCCGACGGCCAGTCCCCGGTGCGGGCGCACCAGTTCGCGGACCGCGGCGCGGGTCTCGGCCGGGGTCGCGGTGGGCAGCAGCTCGCGGGCGTCCATCGTCTCCTCGTTCGGCTTCGCCGAGGTGTCGCTCATGCCAGGACCGCCGAGCGGTAGATCTCGTGACGGCGTACCAGGTCGGCGTGCGAGGCCGTGTCGGTGACGCGTCCGGCGTGGATGAGCACCACCCGGTCGGTGACCGAGAGCAGTGCGGGGCTGGTCGTCACGAGTACCGTGGTGCGGCCCTTGCGGATCTCGCGGATGCCCGAGGCGATCAGGGCCTCGGTGACCGCGTCGACCGCGGTGGTCGGGTCGTGGACCACGAGTACGGGCCGGTCGGCCGCCAACGCGCGGGCCAGGGCGACCCGTTGGCGCTGCCCGCCGGACAGGGAGCGGCCGCGCTCGCTGACCGCCGTGCGGGCGCCGTCCGGCAGTGTCTCGGCGACCTGGGCCACTCCGGCCGCCGCCATCGCCGGTTCGGGGTCGCCGCCGGCGGGGGCGGCGGCCGTGACGTTGCCGTGGACGGTGCCCGCGAAGAGGTCCGCGTCGTGCTCGGCCACGAGCAGCGCCGTGCGGATCTCGGCGGGGTCCAGGTCCCGCAGGGGTACGCCGTCCAGTTCCACCGTGCCGGTGTCGGGGTCGGCCCGACGGGCCAGGCAGCGCAGCAGATCGGCGGCGTGCGCCGGGTCGGTCGCGACCACGCCGAGCAGCTCGCCGGGCTCGATGTCCAGGTCCACCTCGTGCAGTCCGCCGTGGCTGAGGCCGCTCAGCCGGACGGCCCCGCGCACCGGTCGCGGCAGCGGGCCGCCGCCCGCCGTGACGGCGGGCGGGACGGCCAGGACCTCCGCGATCCGGGCGGCCGAGGCCCGGCCCTGGGCCAGCTCGGCGTTGACCCAGGCGAGGACCTCCAGGGGGCCGATCAGGAACAGGGCGAGCCCGACCGCCGACACCAACTGGCCCAGGCTGATGCTGCCCTGAGCGGCCAGCCGGCCGCCCACCAGGGCGACGGCGGCGATCAGGCAGCCGGTCAGCGCGAGCACCATGCCGTTCTGGAAGGCCTGGGCCCGGGCCGCGCGCAGGGTCGCCCGCAGGGAGTCGCGGCTGGTGGTGCGGTAGCGGTCGATGGCGGTCGACTCGCCGCCGATGCCCTTGAGCACGCGGAGCCCGGTGACCAGGTCGGCGGCGACGGCCGCGGCGTGGGCCGCGCGCTCCTGCTCGGTCTCGCTGCGGGTCTCCAGCGGTTTGCTCAGCAGATGTCCGAGCCACATCAGCACCGGGGTGCCGAGCAGCACCACCAGGCCGAGGGTGACCGAGATGCGCAGCAGGACGACGGCACAGGTGGCGATGCCGACCAGGGCCGAGATCCCGGACATCAGGGCCATGTTGACGGCGCCGACCCGCTTGGCGTCCTCGGTGGCGACATTGGCCAGCGCTCCCGGCAGCCGGCCCTCCTCCGCGCCGCCGCCGGGGTGCAGCACCCGTCGTACGAGGGTGACGCGCAGGGTGTGTTCGGCCTGCACGGCGGCGAGTTCGCCGGCCCGGGCGCCGAAGCGGAAGCTCAGGGCAAGTCCCGTGTAGACCACGGCGAGGACCGCGAGCCACAGGACGAGGGCGCCGGTGTCGGACCGGGTGACGGCCCGGTCGATCACGACGCCGATCAGGGCCGGTACGAGGGCCTCGCCGATCTGGTGTCCGGAGCCGAGGAGGGCGCTGAGCGCGACGCGTCCGCGCTGGGACCCGACCGACTCGCGCAGGACGTCACGTCCCGATGGATATGAAGGACTCATCCACACCCCTCCGGGATCGGACGGCGGAAAACTTAGGCGAGGCTACCTTAAGTAGGAGTACTTGGCTCGGCGTGGGCGGAGAACGCGGAGCGACCGTGCGCGGCAGGACGGTACGCGGGTGCGCGCCGTCCTGCGCGGGGTCAACGGGCCTTGCCCGCCGCCCGGTTCAGGCGGAGCAACCGGTCGTCGTGGCGGCCGCGTCGCTCGCACGGTGGGTGAGCAGGGAGTCGAGGATCTCGCCGGAGCGCACGGCGGTGGTCGACAGCAGGGTGGAGGTGAGGCCGTGCGTGTGTTCGGTCGCGCCCTGCACATAGATGCCGGCCGTGACCTCGGACGAGAACTCCACCCGGTGGTCGCGGCCGACGAGCACGGCGTCCTTGTCGTCCCGCAGGCAGAGCTTCGACGCCCTGCCCAGCAGCGAGTCCAGGTCCCGGGGGCGATAGCCGGTCGCGTGGACGAGCAGGTCGGCGGAGACCACCTCCCGCTCGCCGGTGGGCAGGTACTCCACCGTGACGTCCAGTCGGTCCTCCAGGGCGCGCACGTCCCGGATGCGGGAGACGTTGCGCAGCAGCAGGCGCTCCTGGCCGAGGACCTTCTCGCGGTACATGGTGGCGTACAGCGACTCGATGAGATCCATGTCGACCACCGAGTAGTTGGTGCTGCGGTGGTAGTCGACCAGGGACTGCTTCACCTCCGGTGTCGAGCGGAAGTAGACGTCCACCGCCTCGGGATCGAAGATCCGGTTGGCGAAGGGGCTGTCGTCGGCGGGCGTGTACCCGTACTTGGCGAAGATCGCGACGATCTCCGACCCGGGGAAGGACCGGTGCAGATAGTCGACCGCCTCGGCGCCGCTCTGGCCCGCGCCGAGCACCAGGACGCGGTCGACCGGAGCGCCGGATTTGCCCAGCTCGGCGACCCGGGGGACGAGTTCGCTGTTGTGCCAGATGCGGTCCGACAGGACGGTGCCCGGCGGCAGATGGGGCTCCAGGCCGACGGCCACCGAGAGGTTGCGGGCCCGCCGGACGACGGTGCGCTGTGGGGCGCCGGGGACACGGCTGGTCACGTCGAACCAGCGGACCTCGCCGTCGTCCGTCAGGACCGGCTCGACGGAGACGACCTCGGCGTCGTACTCGACGAGGTGCGAGAGCCGGGCCGCCGCCCACGCGAAGTACTCGTGGAACTCGATCCGGAGAGGGAAGAGGGTCTTCGCGTTCAGGAAGTCCACCAGCCTGCCCCGTTCCCGCAGGAAGCACAGGAAGGTGAAGTCGCTGGTCGGGTCGCGCATCGTGACCAGGTCCTTGAGGAAGGAGACCTGCATCGTCGCGTCGTCGATCAGCATTCCGCGGTGCCATCCGAAGGAGGGCTGCCGTTCCAGGAATCCCGCGCTGATCCGGTCCTCGGGGGCGGCTCGGACGTTATGTTCCTCAACTGCTATGGCCAGTGCCAGATTTGACGGGCCGAAACCGATACCGAGCACATCGTGGATGGCGTCAGGTTCGTCGTGCAGTGCGTTCACCGCAACTTCCCTTCCCTTGGGCGCCCCTGATGGTAAATAAGGTTAGCCTTACCTTGCAATGGTGGTCTCGGTGAGAGGATCGACAATGCGGGTCGTCATGTTCGGCTATCAGACCTGGGGGCACCGCACGCTCCAGGCTCTGCTGGAGTCCGACCACGAGGTGGTTCTGGCGGTCACCCATCCCAAGAGCGAGCACGCGTACGAGAAGATCTGGGACGACTCCGTGGCCGACCTCGCCGAGAAGCACGGCATCCCGGTGCTGCTGCGCAACCGGCCCGACGACCCCGAACTCCTCGCCGCGCTGCGGGACGCGGCGCCGGACGTCATCGTCGCCAACAACTGGCGTACCGTCCTGCCGCCGGAGGTGTTCGACCTCCCCCCGCACGGCACGCTCAACGTCCACGACTCGCTGCTGCCGGCCTACGCGGGCTTCTCGCCCCTCATCTGGGCGCTGATCAACGGCGAGCGTGAGGTCGGCGTCACCGCGCACCGCATGAACGCCGAACTCGACGCGGGCGACATCCTGTTGCAGCGGGCGGTCCCGGTCGGCGCCACCGACACCGTCACCGACCTGTTCCACCGCACCGTCGACCTGATCACGCCGGTGGTGACGGAGTCCCTCGACCTGATCGCCTCCGGCCGGGCCCGCTGGATACCGCAGGACCGCAGCCGGGCGAGCTTCTTCCACAAGCGGTCCCTGGAGGACAGCCGGATCGACTGGACCTGGCCGGCCGAGGACCTGGAACGCCTGGTGCGTGCCCAGTGCGACCCGTACCCCAACGCCTTCACCCACCACCGCGGGCAGCGGATCCGCATCGTCGAGGCCTCGGTGTCGCAGGGCCGTTACGGGGGCACCCCGGGCCGGATCTTCATCCGCGAGGGCGACGGCATCGTCGTGGTCGCCGGTGCCCGGGCCAGGAGCGGCCGGCTGCCCGGACTGCTGGTCCGGCGGGTACGCACCGAGGACGGCGCGGAGTTCGCGGCGACCGACTACTTCCGCACCATGGGCGGCTACCTCACCGCCCGTCCGTGAGCGGCGCGCTCGGACTCACCGACCGGGTGACCTCACTGGCGCCCCTGCGCGGCCGTACGGTCGTCGTCAAGTACGGCGGCCACGCCATGACCGACGACGCGCTCCGGCGTGCCTTCGCCCGGGACGTGCTCGCCCTGCGCGAGGCCGGCGTCAGGACGGTCGTGGTGCACGGCGGCGGCCCGCAGATCGGCGCCCAGCTCGACCGGCTCGGACTGAGGTCCGTGTTCCTGAACGGACTGCGGGTCACCACGCCCGAGACCATGGACGTGGTGCGGATGGTGCTGTCCGGCAAGGTCCAGAAGGAGCTGGTCGGGCTGCTCAACGAGGACGGCGCGTACGCGGTGGGGCTCAGCGGCGAGGACGCGCGCACCCTCACCGCCGTCAAGCGCTACGCCGAAGTGGCCGGTGAGCGCGTGGACATCGGGCTGGTCGGTGACGTGGCCCGGGTGAACACCGCGGTCCTCGGCATCCTGCTGGAGCACGGCCACATCCCGGTGGTCTCCTCCGTGGGCCGGGGCGAGGACGGCGAGGTCTACAACGTCAACGCGGACACGGCGGCCGGGGCGGTGGCCGCCGCGCTGGCGGCGCACGCGCTGGTGGTCCTCACGGACGTGCCGGGGCTGTACGCGGACTGGCCGCGCAGCGAGCGGGTCGTCGACCGGATCGGCGCGGGCGAGCTGGCCGGAGTGCTGCCCCGGCTGGGCGGCGGCATGGTTCCCAAGATGGAGGCGTGTCTGCGGGCCGTGCGCGCCGGTGTGGGCGCGGTCCGGGTCCTCGACGGCCGCGTCCCGCACGCCCTCCTCGACGGTCTGTCCGGCGCGCCGGGGACCGGCACGACGATCCTGCCGGACGACGTGAGCGGCTAGCCGCCTTCGCCCGGGGGCGGTCGCGCGGGTGTCCGTGCGACCGCCCGGGACCCGGGACGCGCGGGGTGTTCAGTCGGCGGCCCGCGTGGCCGTCTCCAGGGAGGGAGCGGCGTGGTGCCGCCCTATCGGTATCACCAGCGGGGTGCCGCTGACCGGGTCCGTCGTGATCCGGCAGGTGAGGTCGAAGACGTCCTCCACCGTTTCGACGGTGATGACCTCGGCCGGGGTGCCCTGGGCCGCGATCCGTCCGGCCTTCATGGCGACTACGTGGTCGGCGTAGCGGCAGGCCTGGTTGAGGTCGTGCAGCACCATCACGACAGTGCGGTTCTCCCGCCGGTTGAGGTCGGTGATCAGGTCCAGCACGTCGATCTGGTGCGCCAGGTCGAGATACGTCGTCGGTTCGTCCAGGAGCAGCACCTCGGTGCCCTGCGCGACCGCCATGGCGATCCAGGCGCGCTGGCGCTGCCCGCCGGAGAGCTCGTCGACCGGCCGGTCCGCGAGGCCGGTCATCCCGGTGGCGGCCAAGGCCCGCCGCACGGCCTGCTCGTCGGCCCGCGACCACTGCCGCCACCAGGTCTGGTGCGGTGAGCGGCCGCGGTTGACCAGGTCGACGACGGTCAGTCCCTCGGGCGCGACCGGGCTCTGCGGCAGGATGCCCAGGCGCCGGGCGAGTTCCCTGGACGGCAGCGAGTGCAGCGCCCGGCCGTCCAGCCGGACGGAGCCGGCCCGGGGGGTGAGCAGCCGGGCCAGGGCGCGCAGCAGGGTCGACTTGCCGCACGCGTTGGCGCCGACGATCGCGGTGATCCGGCCCGGCGGGACGACCAGGTCCAGGCCGTCCACCACCAGCCGGCTGTCGTACGCCAGTCGCAGACCGCTCGCCCGCAGGTCCGGGCCGACCGCCGGGCCGCTGTCGGCCGGGTCGCCCGGGTCGCCGGGGCCGGTCGGTTCGGCCGGGTCTCCCGGGTCGCCCGACAGTGGGTCGGCCGTCAAGGGATCAGCCGACAGGGGATCAGCCGACATGGGATCAACCTCCTGAACCCGCGCGGTTGGCGCGGACGAGCAGCCAGAGCAGGATCGGCGCGCCGAGGACGCCGGTGACGATGCCGACCGGCAGTTCCGTGCCGGGGACGAGTGTGCGGGCGATGAGGTCGCCGCCCAGGACCACCACGGCCCCGGTGAACCCCGAGGCGACGGTGGGCGGCCAGGCGGTGCGCGCCAGCCGCTGGGCGATCTGGGGGGCGGCGAGCGCCACGAAGGCGACCGGACCGGCCGCCGCGGTGGCGAACGCGATGAGCCCGACGCCGGTGAGCAGGATGGCGAGCCGTACGGGCTGGACCCGGGTGCCGAGGCCGGTGGCGACATCGTCGCCCAGCTGGAGGACGCGCAGCAGCCGGCCGAACAGCAGCGCCGTCGGCAGCAGGACCAGCAGCGCGACGGCGAGGGGCCGGGTCTCGCCCCAGGTACGGCCGTTGAGGTTGCCCACCAGCCAGCCGAGGGCGGCCTGCGCCTCGAACCGTCCGCCCTTGGCCATCAGGTAGTCGGTGGCGCTGGCGCACATCCAGGACACCCCGATGCCCACCAGGATGATCCGGTAGCCGGTGGTGCCGTGCCGCCAGGCCAGGACGTAGACGAGCAGCGCCGAGGCCAGCGCGCCGAACAGGCCGAGGGTCTGGGTGCCCAGGCCCCCGTCCCAGCCGAGGACGAGCCCCGCGACCACGGCGGTGCCGGCTCCCTGGGTGAGGCCGATCATGTCCGGACTGGCCAGCGGATTGCGGGTCATGGTCTGGAACAGCGCGCCGGAGACACCGAAGGCGATCCCGGCCAGCAGTCCGACCAGGGCGCGCGGCAGCCGCAGGTCCTGCACAACCAGGACGGTGCCGGGGTCGCCGGCGCGGCCGAGGGCCCGTACGACGTCGGTGAACGAGATCGGGTAGTCGCCGATCGTCAGGCCCCAGCAGAACAGCAGGAAGGTGCCCGCGCCGAGCACCAGGCACAGCGCCACCAGCCGCGGCCGCAGCAGCCCGGAGACGGGCGGCACGGCCAGCCGGTAGGCGCGGAGGGAGGAGGACAGGGGCGATTCGGGCGAACCGGCGGTGTCCGCGGGCGACTTCGCCGTGTCCGTGGTGGCGGGGGAGTCGGACACGGCTACACCTCCGCCAGGCGCTGGCGGCGGACCAGCGCGATGAAGAACGGGCCGCCGATGAAGGCGACGATGACCCCCGCCTGGACCTCGGTGGGCCGGGCGACGACCCGGCCGACGATGTCCGCGGCGAGCAGCAGGCAGGGGGCGAGCGCGGCCGACAGCGGCAGCAGCCAGCGGTGGTCCGGGCCGATGCCCGCCGCCCGGGCCAGCACCCGGGCGATGTGCGGGACGACCAGCCCGATGAAGACGACCGGGCCGATGACCGCGACCGCCGCCCCGGTCAGCAGGGTGATCGCGGTGACGCCCTGGAGCCGGACCAGGCCCAGCCGCCGGCCGAGCGAGGCCGCCACGTCGTCGCCCAGGGCGAGGCTGTTGAGCGCGGGGGCGCAGGCCAGGGCCAGCACGGTGCCGACGGCGAGGAACGGCAGGATCCGCAGGACCGTGGCCCCGTCCTGGTCGGCCATCGAGCCCGCCGACCAGAAGCGGAAGCGGTCCAGCGCGTCCGGGTCGGTGAGCGCGATCGCGCTGGTGAGGGAGGACAGCATCGAGGTCACCGCGACGCCCGCGAGCGCCAGTTTGACCGGGGTCAGTCCGGAGCGCCCCAGCCTGCCGAGCAGGTAGACGAGCACGCTCGCCGCGAGGGCGCCCGCGAAGGCGAACCAGACGTATCCGTAGAAGGAGCCCAGTCCCAGCACGCCGACCGCCAGCACGATCGCGAACGAGGCGCCGGCGCTGACCCCGAGCACCCCGGGGTCGGCGAGCGGGTTGCGCGTCAGCGCCTGCATGAGCGCGCCCGACAGGCCGAGCGCCGCCCCGGCGGTGAGGCCCAGCGTGGTGCGGGGCACGCGCGCCGTCCAGACGATGTTCTCCACGAGCCTGCTCGGCGGACGGCCGAACAGCGCCCGTACCACCTGGTCCAGGGGGATCCCGGCCGCGCCCACCGCGATCGACAGCAGGCAGAGCCCGATCAGGGCGGCGCTCAGCAGCGCCACGAGAAGGACGGGGCGCAACCGCTCGCCCCCGGTCACCGTGCGGTCTCCAACAGCCAACTCCCTTAGGTTAGGCAGACCTTAATCGTAGTGGGCGAGATGGCGCGAGCCGAGACCAGGGGCTTTTGGTTAGGTAATCCTTACCTTAGTATGACCGCGGTCCTCCGGCTCAGCCGGTTCCGCGCACTCGGGAGGCACGGTCAGCTGTGTCCGGCATCGAAGAACGTGTATCCGGTCCCGACGAGGCCGCGGCGGTGGAGTACTGGCGCCGCCGGCTCGATCCGCTGCCCCAAGAGGCCACCCTGCCGGTCGACTTCCCGTATCCCGCCGGGCCGGCCGGAGAGCGGCGGACCCTGAGCCGCGCGCTGGACCGCACGGCCGACGAGGTGACCCTGCTGGCGGCGTACGTGGCGCTGCTGCACCGCTACGCGGGCACCCACGACATCACCGTCGGGTACGAGGGGCTGCCGATCCGGGTCGCGCTGGACGGCGGTACCGGATTCACGGAGCTGGTGCGCAGGGTCGCCGAGGCCGTCGCGGAGGCACGGGCCCACCGGGTCGGACCGGACGTGCTGGTGGCCCGGTTGCGCCCGGAGCCCACGCGCGGCGGCGGCCTCTTCTTCAACACGTCGCTGCACACCGGTTCCGAGTCCGGCACACAGGCCCCACTGGACCTGACGCTCGAAGTCGAAGCGTACGCAATACAAATGACGTACCGTCAGGATCTTTTCGGGACCGCGACCGTGCGACGCACCGCGGACCACTACGCCACCCTCCTGGCCGACGCCCTCGCCCGGCCGCACGCCCCCGTCGGCGAACTGGAGCTGCTCGGCGCCGAGGAACGCGACCGCATCCTGGACGAGTGGAACGACACCGACCACGCCGTCCCCCCGCGCACCTGGCCCGAGATGTTCGCCGAACAGGTGCGCCTGCGGCCGGAGTCCGTCGCGCTGGTCTTCGAGGACACGCGCCTGACGTACGCCGAACTCGACGAGCGCGCCAACCGTCTGGCCCACGCCCTGATCGCGCGGGGCGCCGGACCCGAACGGGTCGTGGCCCTCGCGGTGCCCCGCTCGGCCGAACTGATCGTCGCCGAGGTCGCCGTGCTGAAGTCGGGCGCCGCCTACCTCCCGGTCGACACCGACTACCCGGCCGACCGCATCTCCTACATGCTGGCCGACGCCGCCCCCGCCTGCCTGATCACCACGGCCGACGTGGCCGCCGACATCCCCCCGTGCGACGGCATGGACCTGCTGGTCCTGGACGAGCCCGGCACCGTGGGGGAGTTGGCGGCCCGCCCCGCCCACGACCCGGGCCCCGCCGACCGCGGCCCGCTGGCGGTCGCGGGCGCCGCCTACGTGATCTACACCTCCGGCTCCACCGGCCGCCCCAAGGGCGTGGTGCTCTCCCACGCCGGTGTCGCGGGACTGGTCGCCACCCAGACCGAGCGGTTCGGGATCGGACCGCACAGCAGGGTGCTCCAGTTCGCCTCGCCGAGCTTCGACGTCGCCTTCTGGGACCTGTGCCTCGGCCTGCTCTCCGGCGGCCGGCTCGTCGTCGTGCCCACCGAACTGCGCGTGCCCGGCGCCCCGCTCGCCGACTACGCCCACGCGCACGGCATCACCTTCATGATCCTCCCGCCGGCCCTGCTCGCCGCGATGCCCGAGGACGTCGAACTGCCCCCCGCCACGCTGCTGGCCGGCACCGAGCGGGTCTCGCCCGAACTGGTCGGCCGCTACGCCCGCGGCCGGATGATGTTCAACGCCTACGGCCCCACCGAGGCCACCACCAACTCCACCCTCGGTCTGTGCGACCCCGACACCCCCGCGGGCACCATCGTGCCCATCGGCGTCCCCGACCCCGGCACCCGCGCCTACGTCCTCGACGCCCGCCTGAAGCCCGTACCGGCGGGCGTGCCCGGCGAGTTGTACCTCGGCGGCGCCGGACTGGCCCGCGGCTACCTCGGGCGCCCCGACCTGACCGCCGAGCGCTTCGTCGCCGACCCGTTCGGCGAACCCGGCGAACGGCTCTACCGCACCGGGGACCTGGTGCGTTGGAAGGCCGACGGACGCCTGGAGTTCCTCGGCCGGGCCGACGCCCAGGTGAAGATCCGCGGATTCCGCATCGAGCCCGGCGAGATCGAGTCCGTCCTGCGCGGCCATCCCGCCGTCGACCAGGCCGCGGTCGTGATCCGCGAGGACCGCCCCGGCGACCGCAGGCTCGCCGCCTACGTCGTCCCCTCGCTGGAGACCGCGGCGGACCGGGACGCCACCGAGCAGGTCCAGGAGTGGAAGGACCTCCACGAACTGCTCTACGCCGCCGCGGGCGCCGAAGGCCGCCCGGAGGACTCCCGCGGCTTCGGGGAGAACTTCGCGGGCTGGAACAGCATGTACGACGGCCTGCCCATCCCCGTGCGGGAGATGCGGGAGTGGCGCGAGGCCACGATCGCCCGCATCGAGGAGCTCGCGCCCCGCCGGGTCCTGGAGATCGGCGTCGGCAGCGGCCTGATCCTCTCCCGCCTCGCACCCGGCTGTGAGACGTACTGGGGCACCGACCTCTCCGAGGAAGCGGTACGCGCGCTCCAGGCCCAGGTGGAGACCGTCGACGGGCTCGCCGACTGGGTCCGGCTCAGCGCCCGGCCCGCCCACGACACCACCGGCCTGCCCCGAGGTCACTTCGACACCGTCGTCCTCAACTCCGTCGCCCAGTACTTCCCCGGCGCCGACTACCTCGCCGAGGTGCTGCGCGCCGCCGGAGAGCTGCTCGCCCCCGGCGGCAGCCTGTTCGTCGGCGACGTGCGCAACGCCCGCCTGCTGCGCTGTCTGCGCACGGCCGTGGAGACCCGCCGGGCCACCGACCCCCAGGACAAGCAGGCCCTGCGCACCGCGGTGGAGCGCTCGGTGGCGTGGGAGGGCGAACTGCTCCTCGACCCCGACTTCTTCGCCACGCTGGACGGTTTCGACGCCGACGTCCGCGTCAAGCGCGGCACCCACCACAACGAACTGACCCGCTACCGCTACGACGTGGTGCTGCGCAAGCGGACCGACCGCGAGGCCCCGGCCCCGGACACCGCCGTACCGCACATCGTCCCCTGGACCGCGCTCGGCGGTCTCGACACCCTCGGCGCGCTGCTCGCCGACGGCCACGCCCCGCTGCGCGTCACGGCCGTGCCCAACGCCCGTCTGGCCGAGGACCTCGCCGCGCTGACGGCCCTCGACGACAGCAGCCGCACCCCGGCACCCGCCGACGCCCCGGACCCGGAGGCGTTCCACGCGCTCGGCGCCCGGCACGGGCACCGGGTGGCCGTCACCTGGAACGGCGCCGCCGACGACGGCGGCCTCGACGTGCTCTACACCCTCGGCGAGCCGCCGCACACCGGACTCTACGAGGCGAACGGAACCGTCCCGACGGCCAACCGCCCGGCCCCCTTCCGTGACGTGACCGCCCTGATGAAGTCCCTGCGCGCCCACGCGGCCGAGCGGCTCCCCGAGTACATGGTCCCCGCGGCCGTCGTGCCCCTCGACCGCCTCCCGGTCACCCCCAGCGGCAAGCTCGACACCGCCGCGCTGCCCGCACCGGACTACGCCGCCCTCAGCTCCGGCCGCCCGCCCCGCGACGCCCGCGAGGAACTGCTGTGCGCGGCCTACGCCGAAGTGCTGGGCCTGCGCTCCGCCACCATCGACGACGACTTCTTCGCGCTCGGCGGCGACAGCATCACCGCCATCCAACTCCTCGTCCGGGCCCGCAGGGCCGGACTGCGCCTCAGCTCCCGGGACGTGTTCCGGCACCGCACGGTCGCCGCGCTCGCCGAGGCCGCCGTCGAGACGACCGGGCCGTCCGCAGCCGAGGACGACACCCCGCTGCTGACGCTGACCGAGGCCGAACGCGCCGAACTCCAGGGCGGACACCCGCTCACCGTCGAGGACCTGACCCCCCTGAGCCCGCTCCAGGAAGGCTTCTACTTCCACTCCGTGGTGGACGGCGCGGACCACGACGCCTACGTCGTCCAGCAGGCACTGGAGCTGTCCGGGCCGGTCGACGCCGAGGTCCTGCGCCGCGCCGCCCAGCGCGTCCTGGACCGGCACGCCCCGCTGCGCTCCTGCTTCCGCCCGCTCTCCGACGGCCGGCCGGTACAGATCGTGGCCGCCGGAGTGGACCTGCCGTGGCGCGAGGTCGACCTGTCCGCCCAGGACACCGAGGTCGGGGCGCAGCTCGCCGACGCCGTGGCCGCCGACGAGCGCGCCCGCCGCTTCGACCTCGCCAGGCCGCCGCTGATGCGCTGCGCGCTCGTGCGTCTCCCCGGGAACCGCAGCCGGCTGCTGCTGACCTTTCATCACATCGTC
Source organism: Streptomyces sp. NPDC002306 (assembly GCF_053593435.1). Classification (NCBI taxonomy): domain Bacteria; kingdom Bacillati; phylum Actinomycetota; class Actinomycetes; order Kitasatosporales; family Streptomycetaceae; genus Streptomyces; species Streptomyces sp. NPDC002306. The sequence continues at coordinate 294,515 of NZ_JBSFCK010000004.1, read as the reverse complement.
GCTGACGGCTGGTCGCTGCCCGTGCTGCACCGCGAGCTGATGGCGTGCTACGGCGACACCCCGGCCGCCCTGCCCGAGGTCACGCCGTACCGCTCCTATCTGCGCGGCCTGGCCGCGGCCGACCGGGAGGCCGCCCGCGAGGCCTGGCGCGGCGCCCTGGCCGGACTGGAGGAACCGACCCGGCTGGTCGGGACGCCCGCCGACGGCACACCGATCGAGCCCGCGCAGGTCCGCGTCGAGCTGTCCGAGCGGACCACCGCCCGGCTGTCGGCCCGCGCCCGCGAACTGGGCGTCACCCTCGGCACGGTCGTGCAGAGCGCCTGGGGCCTGCTGCTCGGGCGGCTGACCGCCAGGCAGGACGTGGTGTTCGGCACCACGGTCTCCGGCCGGGACGCCGAGGTCGAGGGCATCGAGTCGATGATCGGCCTCTTCATCAACACCCTGCCCACCAGGTTCCGCTGGGAGCCCGCCGACACGCTCGGCGCGCTGCTCGGCCGGCTCCAGGACCAGCAGGCCCGGCTCTTGGACCACCAGCACCTCGGACTCGCCGAGCTCCAGCGCGTCGCCGGACTCGCGGGCAGCGGCGAACTCTTCGACACCCTCGTCGTCTTCGAGAACTACCCGGCCGCGACCGGCCTCGCCGACGCCTCCGGCACGGTCCGCCTCACCGGCCACGAGTTCCACGACGCCGTCCACTACCCGCTCGCGCTCATCGTGAAGCCCGGCCGCCGGCTGGATCTGCGCCTCAAGCACCACACTCAGCGCCTCGACGCCCCGGCCGTGCACCGGATCGCCGACCGGCTCACCCGCATCCTGAACGCCCTGGCGGCCGACCCCGGACAGACCGCCGCCGAGCTCGAACTGCTGTCGCCGGAGGAACTGGCCGACGCCCACCCGGCCGGCGCGCGGGTCGAGGTGCCGCGGACCACCCTCGCCGCCGCCATCGAGGCGCAGGTCGCCCGCACCCCCGACGCACTCGCGGTCGTCCACGAGGAGGAGACCCTCACCTACCGCGAACTCGACGTGCGAGCCGCCGAGGTGGCACATCGGCTGCGGTCCCGGGGCTGCGGCCCGGGCACGGTCGTCGCGGTCGCCGTCCCGCGCTCGGCCGGCCTCATGGTCGCCCTGCTCGGCGTGCTGAAGTCCGGCGCGGCCTACCTCCCCGTCGACCTGGACTACCCCGCCGACCGGGTCACCCACATGCTCACCGACTCCGGCGCGACGACGGTCGTCACCACCACCGCCACGGCTCCACGCCTGCCGTCGGTGCCGGGCCTCACCGCGCTCCTCGTGGACACCCCGTCCGACGCGGGGCCCGTCGGCCCGTCTGTCCCCGCCGACCCCGACGACCCGGCCTACCTGATCTACACCTCCGGCTCCACCGGCCGCCCCAAGGGTGTCGTCGTCACCCACCGCGCCATCGTCAACCGGCTCGCCTGGATGCAGGGCCAGTACGGGCTGACCGCCGACGACCGGGTGCTCCAGAAGACCCCGGCCGCCTTCGACGTCAGCGTCTGGGAGTTCTTCTGGGCCCTGTGCGAGGGCGCGGGCGTGGTGCTCGCCCGTCCCGACGGACACCGAGACCCCGCCTACCTGGCCGACCTGATCCGCGCGCGGCGGGTCACCACACTGCACTTCGTGCCCTCGATGCTGGAGGCCTTCCTCCAGGCCGAGGAGATCACCGGCGACCCCGCCTGGGCGGCGTCACTCCGCCGTGCCTTCAGCAGCGGCGAGGCGCTGCCCGCCGCGGCCGCGGCCCGCTGGCACGAGCTGACCGGCGTACCCCTGCACAACCTGTACGGCCCCACCGAGGCCGCGGTCGACGTCACCCACCATCCCTACGACGGCGCCCAGAGCACTGCCGGCGCCACCGTTCCCATCGGGCGCCCGGTCTGGAACACCGGCCTGCGCGTCCTCGACGCCTGCCTGCGTCCGGCCCCCGAAGGGGTCCCCGGCGAGCTGTACCTGACAGGGGTCCAGCTGGCCCGCGGCTACCACGCCCGCCCCGGCCTGAGCGCCGAACGGTTCGTCGCCGACCCCTACGGCGCCCCCGGCGCGCGCATGTACCGCACCGGCGACCTGGTGCTCCGCCGCGCCGACGGTGTCATCGAGTACCTGGGCCGCACCGACCGCCAGGTCAAGATCCGCGGCAACCGCGTCGAACTCGGCGAGATCGAGGCCGCCACGACCCGGCAGCCCGCCGTGGCCCAGGCCGCCGTCACCGTCACCGGCGGCGCCCTCGTCGCCTACGTCGTCCCCGCCCGCGGTGCCGCCCCGGAACCCGGCGAAGTCCTGGCCGCGCTGGCCGAGTCGCTGCCCGCGCCCATGGTGCCCGGTGCCTGTGTCGTCCTGGACGCCCTGCCGCTGACCCCCAACGGCAAGCTCGACCGGGCCGCGCTGCCCGCCCCGCGGACGGTACGGGCCGAGGCGCGCGCCCCGCGTGACGCGCGCGAGCGGACCCTCACCGAGATCTTCGCGGCGGTCCTCAGGCTCGACGAGGTCGGCATCGACGACGACTTCTTCATGCTCGGCGGCGACAGCATCACCTCCATCGGCGTCTCCAGCCGCGCCCGCCGGGCCGGCCTGGAACTGAACCCCCGCGACGTCTTCGCGCACCGCACCCCGGCAGCCCTCGCCGCCGCCGCCGTCAGCGCCGCGCCGGCCCGCCCGCTGACCTCGGCCTTCGCCCTCACCGCCGAGGAGACCGAGCGCGTCCACCGGCTCAGCCCCGGGCCCGTCGAGGACATCTGGCCGCTGGCCCCGCTCCAGGAAGGCCTGTTCTTCCACTCCACGTACGACGACAGCGCCCTGGACGTCTACACCGTCCACGAGTCCTTCGACTTCGCCACCCCGCTCGACGCGGACCGGCTGCGCGCGGCCACCCGGGTGCTGCTGGACCGCAACCCCAGCCTGCGCGCCGGGTTCACCAGCGACGGGCTGCGCCAGCCGGTCCAGTTCATCGTCAGCGACCCGCGGATCCCGATCGAAGAGGCCGACCTGTCGGCGCTGCCCGCCGCCGAACAGGACACACGGCTCGCCGAGTTGATGGACGCGGAACGCACCCGGCGCTTCGAGCTGACCCGCCCGCTGCTCTTCCGCATGCTGATCGTCCGGCTCGGCGCCGAGCGCGGCGACCGGCTGGTCGTCGGCCGCCATCTGCTGCTGTGGGACGGCTGGTCCGCCTGGACCTTCCTGGACCAGCTCTTCGCCCTGTACGAGTCCGGCGGCGACGCCGTCGCCCTGCCCGCGCCCGGCTCCTACCGGGACTACCTGACCTGGCTGGAGGCCCAGGACACCGAGGTCGCCACCGGCGCCTGGCGCACCGCCCTCGCGGGTCTGGAGGAGCCCACCCTCCTGGCCGCCGCCGACCAGGGCCTTGAACCGGACATCCCGGAGCGGCTCGACGCGACCCTCCCCGCGGCACTGGGCGAGCGGCTGCGCGACACGGCGCGACGGCACGGCCTGACCCTCAACTCGGTGCTCACCGCCGCCTGGGGCCTGACCCTGGCCGGCGCGACCGGCCGTACCGACGTCGTCTTCGGCACCACCGTCGCGGGCCGGCCGAGCGAGGTGCCCGACATCGAGCACGTCATCGGCATGTTCCTCAACACCGTCCCCGCCCGGATCGCCTACGACCCGGCCGAGCCGGTCCTCGACCTGCTGCGCCGGGTCCAGGACGAACGGCTCGCCGTGATGCCGTACGAGTACCTCGGTCTCGGTGTCCTCCAGGCCGAGACCGGCCACCGGCGGCTCTTCGACACGCTGTTCGTGCTGCGCAACAGCGACACCGAGGAGCGGCTCGCCGAACTCGCCGAACGGCACGGCGCCACCGCCGTCGCCAACGTCGACGCCACGCACTACCCGGTGAACCTCGTCGTCACCCCGGGGCAGCGCATCCAGGTCATGCTGGCCCACCGGCCCGACATCGTCGCCCGCCCGCGCGCCGAAGCCCTTCTCGACCGCTTCACCCTGCTGCTGGAACGCCTCGGCGACGACCTGACCGCCCCGGTGGGCCGTCTCGACCCGCTGCTGCCCGCCGAACGCGCCGAGCTGGCCCGCGAACGGGCCGCGAGCCGGGTCGCCGACCCCGTGGACACCATCGCCGACCTGCTCACCGGCCAGGCCGCGGCCACCCCCGACGCCACCGCGCTCGTCTTCGGCGACACCACCCTCACCTACGCCGAACTCGACACGCGGATCAACCGCGTGGCCAGGCTCCTGCTGGCCCGGGGAGCCGGGCCCGAGCGGATCGTCGCCCTCGGCCTGCCCCGCTCCCTGGACATGGTCGTCGCCCTGTTCGCCGTGCTGCGCACCGGCGCCGCCTATCTGCCGCTCGAACTGGACTACCCGGACGACCGGCTCGCGACGATGCTCGACGACGCCCGCCCGGCCCTGCTGCTCTCCACCCGCGCCGTCTCGGCACGCCTGAGCCGAGCCGCCGGCGCGACGCCCCGCGTCCTCCTCGACGATCCGGCCGTGGCGGCCGAACTCCTCGCGCTCCCCGCCGATCCGCCGCGCCGGACCTTCAGCCTGGAGCACCCGGCGTACGTCATCTACACCTCCGGCTCCACCGGCCGCCCCAAGGGCGTCGTCACGCCGTACCGCGGTCTGACGAACATGCAGCTCAACCACCAGAAGGAGATCTTCGCCCCGGCCATCGCCGCGGCCGGAGGACGGCGGCTGCGCATCGCGCACACCGTGTCCTTCGCCTTCGACATGTCGTGGGAGGAACTGCTCTGGCTGGTGGAGGGCCATGAGGTGCACATCTGCGACGAGGAGCTGCGGCGCGACGCCGAGGCCCTGGTCGCGTACTGCGAGACCCACCGCGTCGACGTCGTCAACGTGACCCCCACCTACGCCCATCTCCTCATGGAGCAGGGACTGTTGGAGGGCCACCGGCCGCCGCTGGTCCTGCTCGGCGGCGAGGCCGTCTCGGAGACGGTGTGGAACCGGCTGCGGGACACCGAGGGCACGTACGGCTACAACCTCTACGGCCCGACCGAGTACACCATCAACACCCTCGGCGGGGGCACCCTCGACAGCGCCACCCCGACCGTCGGCCGGCCGATCCGCGGCACCCGCGCCCACATCCTGGACGCGTGGCTGCGGCCGGTGCCCGAGGGAGTGCCGGGCGAGCTGTACATCGCCGGTGTCGGACTGGCCCGCGGCTACCTCGACCGGCCGGCCCTGACCGCCGAACGGTTCGTCGCCGACCCGTTCGGCGCCCCCGGCGAGCGCATGTACCGCACCGGCGACCTCGTGCGCCGCGGCCCCGACGGCAACCTCGACTTCCTCGGCCGCACCGACGACCAGGTCAAGGTCCGCGGCTACCGCGTCGAACCGGGCGAGATCGAGACCGCGCTCACCCAGCACCCTCGCGTCGCCCAGGCCGCCGTCATCGCCCGCGACGACCCCTCCGCCCCCGGCACCCAGCGCCTGATCGGCTATGTCGTCCCCGCCGAACGCTCCGGCGAGGAAGCGCGGTCGGTGGCCCGCGAGCACGTCGGCGAATGGCAGGACGTCTACTCCGACGAGTACGAGCGGATCAGCACCGCCCTGTTTACCGAGGACTACGCGGGCTGGGACAGCAGTTACGACGGACAGCCCATCCCCTTCGAGGAGATGAGCGAGTGGCGTGAGCGGACCGTCGCCCGCATCCGCGAACTGCGCCCGCGCCGCGTCCTGGAGATCGGCGTCGGCTCCGGCCTGCTGCTGTCGCGCCTCGCCCCGGAGACCGAGGCGTACTGGGCGACCGACTTCGCCGCACCCGTGATCCGCAAGCTAGGCGAGGACCTGCGCCAGGCCCCGGCGCTGGCCGCCAAGGTCGAGCTGCGCTGCCGGCCCGCCCACGACACCGACGGCCTGCCCGAGGACTACTTCGACACCGTCGTCATCAACTCCGTCATCCAGTACTTCCCCGGCATCGACTACCTCACCGAGGTCGTCCAGGGCGCCATGCGGCTGCTGAGGCCCGGCGGCGCGCTGTTCGTCGGCGACGTGCGCAACCTGCGGCTCGCCCGCACCTTCCACACTGCCGTCCAGCTCGCCCGGGCCACGGCGGACGCCGACCCGGAGGCCGTCCGCAAGGCGGCCGGGCGCGGACTGCGGCTGGAGAAGGAACTCCTCGTCGACCCCGACTACTTCACCACCCTCGGCCACGGTGTCGACCTGCGCACCAAGCGCGGCCACCACCACAACGAACTGTCCCGGCACCGCTACGACGCCGTCCTCTACCGCGAGGGCGCCGAGCCCTTCGACCTCACCGACGCCCCGGAGCTGGCCTGGTCCCGCGAAGACCTCCGGGCCCGGCTGCGCGAGGAACGGCCGCCGCTGCTGCGTGTCACCTCGGTGCCCGACGCCCGCACCGCCGGCGAACTGGCCGCCCAGCGCGCGCTGGACGAGGGCCGGCCCGTCGGCGTGGAGGGCGGCACAGCCGACCGGACCGGTCGGCCGGACGTGCCCGGCGGGGGAGCGGACCCGGAGGAGCTGCACGCGCTCGGCGCCTCGCTCGGGTACCGCGTCCACACCACCTGGTCGCGCGAACTCGGCCACTACGAAGCCGTGTTCAGCCGCGCCGACCAGGAGCCCCGGGTGACCGCCGGTCTCTACCGGACCGGCGGCGGCGAACCCCCGTACGCCAACTCCCCGACGGCCGCCCGTGACGCGGACGCGCTGGTCCGCCGGGTACGCGAGGACCTCAAGACCCGGCTGCCCGACTACATGGTCCCGGCCGCCTTCGTCACCCTCGACCGGCTGCCCATGAACGACAACGGCAAGCTGGACGTCCGCGCACTGCCCGACGCCGAACCGGCCGTGGCGCTCGGCACCGGCCGGGGCCCGCGCACCCCCCAGGAAGAGGTGCTCTGCCGACTCTTCGCCGAGGTGCTGGGGCTGCCGGAGGCCGGTGCCGAGGACGGCTTCTTCGACCTGGGCGGACACTCCCTGCTCGCCACCCGGCTGATCAGCCGGGCCCGTACCGAACTGGGCGCCGAACTGGCGATCCGCGACCTCTTCGAGGCTCCCACCCCCGAACTGCTCGCGGCCCGCGCCGACGGCGGACGACCCGCCCGCCCCGCTGTGACCCCCTTCGGCGACCGGCCCGAGCGCATCCCGCTCTCCGCCGCCCAGCGCCGGCTGTGGCTGGTGGAGCGGATCACCGGCGGCGGGGTCGCCTACAACTTCCCGCTGGTCTTCCGGCTGAGCGGCGCACTGGACCCGGTCGCGCTGCGCACGGCCCTGCACGACGTCGTCGCGCGCCACGAGTCGCTGCGCACGGTCTTCGCGGAACAGGACGGTGAGCCCTACCAGCGCATCCTCCCCGTGCACGAGGCGGAGGTCCCGTTCACGGTGACCGACCGGACACGGGCGGAACTGCCCGCGCTGATCGAGGCCGCCCAGCGCCACCCGTTCGACCTGGCGCGTGAACTCCCCCTGCGTGTCGACGTGTTCCGGCTGGCGGCGGACGACTGGGTGGTGGCCCTGGTCCTGCATCACATCGTCACCGACGAGTGGTCCGACCGGCCGTTCCTGGCCGACCTGGACGCGGCGTACGCGGCCCGGATCTCCGGCACCGAGCCGGACCGCGCGCCGCTGCCCGTGCAGTACGCCGACTACACCCTCTGGCAGGCCCAACTCCTCGAACAGGTCGGCGAACAGCAGCTCGCCCACTGGACCGAGACCCTGCGCGGCCTGCCCGAGGAACTGGCGCTGCCCCTGGACCGGCCGCGTCCCGCTGTGCCCACCGGACAGGGCGCCGTCCTGCGCCGGGAGCTACCGGCCGAGGTGGGAGCGGCGCTGCGCGAGCTGTCCGGGGCGACCGGGACCAGCATGTTCATGCTGTTCCAGGCCGCCACGGCCGCGCTGCTGCACCGCCTCGGCGCGGGCGACGACATCCCGCTCGGCGCGCCCATCGCGGGCCGCACGGACAGCGCCCTCGACGAACTGGTCGGCTTCTTCGTCAACACCCTGGTGCTGCGCACCGACCTGTCGGGAGCGGACCTCACGTTCCGCGAGCTCCTGAGCCGGGTCAGGGAGTCCGACCTGGTGGCCTTCGAGCACCAGGACCTGCCCTTCGACGCGGTCGTCGAGGCGGTCAACCCGGCGCGCACGGCGGGCCGCAACCCCCTCTTCCAGGTCATGCTGGGCTACCACTACCGCCCCGACGGCGACCCGGACCTGCTGGGCCTGCCCACCGAGTGGTTCGACATGGACACCGGCCAGGCCAAGTTCGACCTCGACTTCACCTTCGTCGACCAGGGCGTCGGAGGCCGCGTCTCCCTGCTTCTGGAGTACGCCACCGACCTGCTGGACCCGGAGTCCGCCGCGCTCGTGGTCGAGCGGCTCCTGCTGCTGCTGCGGCGGGCCGCCGACGCCCCGGACCTGCCGCTCGCCGCCCTCGACCTGCTCACGGAGGCCGAGCGCGCGGCGGCCACCGGCGCCTGGAACGACACCGCCCACCCGGTGCAGACCCGGACGGTGCCCGAGCTCCTCGCCGCCACGGCCGCCACGCACCCGCGACGCACCGCCCTGGTCACCGCCGCCGGGAGCCTGACCTTCGCCGAACTGTCCGCCCGCGTCGACACCATCGCCGCCCTCCTGCTCGGACACGGCGCGGGCGAGGGCACGGTGGTGGCCCTGGCCCTGCCCCGGCAGGAGATGGTTCCCGCCCTGCTCGGCGTGCTCCGCGCGGGCGCCGCCTATCTGCCCCTCGACCTCGATCTTCCGGCCCAGCGCCTGGAGTTCATGCTCGCCGACGCGACACCGGTCTGCCTGCTCACCACCACCACGGCGGCCGGCCGGCTGCCCGCGTCGGCCGGCCTCGAACCGCTGCTCCTCGACGGACCGCTGCCGGCCCGGGACCGCCTGCCGTCGCGTACGTACCACCCCGAGGCCGCCGCCTACACCATCTACACCTCCGGCTCCACCGGCACCCCCAAGGGAGTGATCGGCACCCACCGCGGCCTGAGCAACCTCTTCGGCTCCCATCTGCGGGATCTGATCGGACCCGCCGTCGCGGACGCCGGGCGACCCGTCCTGCGCGCCGTCCACACCACCTCGTTCAGCTTCGACGGGTCCTGGGACCCGCTGCTGTGGCTGCTCGCCGGACACGAACTGCACATCGCCGACGAGGCCACCATGCTCGACCCGGCCGCGCTGCTCGCCCTCCTGGCCGACCGCGGCATCGACTACGTCGACCTCACCCCCACCTACCTGGGCGAACTCACCCACCACGGATTCCTCGCCCCCGGCGGCCCGGTCCCCGCCGTGATCACGGTGGGCGGCGAAGCCATCCCCGCCGCACTGTGGCAGCGGCTGACCGACCTGCCCGGCACGGCCGCGCACGACCTGTACGGGCCCACCGAGTGCGCCGTCGACGCGTACGGCCGGCACGACGGTGACACCGGACGCCCCGCCTGGGCCGCGCCCGTCGACAACATCCGCGTCCACGTCCTCGACGACCGGCTGCGGCCCACCCCCGTCGGCGTGCCCGGCGAGCTGTACCTCGCGGGCGAGGGACTGGCCCGCGGCTACCTGGGCCGCCCCGCGCTCACCGCCGAACGCTTCGTCGCCGACCCGTTCGGCGCCCCCGGCGAGCGCATGTACCGCACCGGCGACCTCGCCCGGCGCCGCGCCGACGGCACCCTGCACCTCCTCGGCCGCGCCGACGAACAGGTGAAACTGCGCGGCTTCCGCGTCGAACTCGGCGAGATCGAGGCCGCCGTCACCGCGCACCCGTCGGTCGCCACCGCGGCCGTCGTCGTGCGCGAGGACACCCCCGGCACACGCCGGCTCGTCGCGTACGCGGTTTCCGCCGGGTCCGCCACGATCGACCCGGCGTCGCTGCGGGCCCATCTCGCGGCCACGCTGCCCGAGCACATGCTGCCCGCCGCCTTCGTACCGCTCGACGCGCTGCCCCGCACGATCAACGGGAAGCTGGACCGCGCCGCGCTGCCCGCACCGGACCGGGCGGCCACCCCCGGCGGCCGCCCGCCGCGCACCCTCCACGAGGAGGTGCTGTGCGAGCAGTTCGCCGCCGTCCTGGGCGTCGACCGCGTCGGTGTCGACGACGACTTCTTCGCCCTCGGCGGCCACTCGCTGCTCGCGATGCGCCTGGTCAGCCGTATCCGTACCGCCCTGGACGCCGAGGTGACCCTGCGCGCGGTCTTCGACGCGCCGACCGTGGCCCGGCTCGCGGCCCGCCTGGGCGAGGCCCGCACGGCCGCCCGCCCCGCACTCACCGCCGACCGGACCCGGCCCGCCCGGCTGCCCCTGTCCTCCGCCCAGCGCCGGCTGTGGTTGCTCCACCAGGTCGAGGGACCCACCCCCGTCTACAACATTCCCGCCGCCTGGCGGCTCACCGGCACGCTCGACCGCGCCGCGCTGGAGGCCGCGGTGGGCGACCTGCTCACCCGGCACGCCACCCTGCGCACGGTCTTCCCCGCGGACGCCGACGGCCTGCCGTACCAGCACGTCCTGGCACCGGAGCAGGCCCGGGTCACGATCGCCACCGAACCCGCCGAGCGGCTGGCCGAGGCCGCCGCGCACGGCTTCGACCTGGCGAGCGAGATCCCCCTGCGGGTCACCCTGTTCGAGACCGGCCGCCCCGACGAACACATCCTGCTGCTCCTGCTCCACCACATCGCCACCGACGAGTGGTCCGACCGGCCGCTCCTCGCCGACCTGGGCACCGCCTACGCGGCCCGCGCGGCCGGCCGCGCCCCCGACTGGCGACCGCTGCCCGCGACCTACGCCGACTACACCCTGTGGCAGGACGAACTGCTGGCGGGGCGCGCCGACGAACTGCTCGCCCACTGGACCGAACGACTGCGCGGCCTCCCCGAGGAACTCACGCTGCCCACCGACCGGCCGCGTCCGCGCGAGTCCGGCCACGCGGGCGGCACCGTCGGCTTCACCGTCACCCCGGACCTGGAGAGAGCGCTGCGCGACCTGGCCCGCGACGAGGGCGCCAGCATGTTCATGGTGGCCCAGGCCGCCGTGGCCGCGCTGCTGCACCGGCTCGGCGCGGGCGACGACATCCCCCTCGGGGCGCCGGTCTCCGGACGCGGTGACGAGGGACTGGAGGACCTGGTCGGCTTCTTCGTCAACTCGCTGGTCCTGCGCACCGACCTGTCCGGCACCCCCGGCTTCACCGAACTCCTGCGCCGGGTCCGCGAGAGCGACCTCGCGGCCTACGACCACCAGGACCTGCCCTTCGAGCGGCTGGTCGAGGCCCTCAACCCGGAGCGCTCCCTCGCCCGCCACCCGCTGTTCCAGGTGATGGTCGTCCACCTCGGCGACCCCGGCGCCACCCCCGACCTCCCGGGCCTGACGGCACGGCGCGAGCCGCTCGGACAGCGCGGCGCCAAGTTCGACCTGAGCTTCGACTTCATCGAGCAGGGCGAAGGGCAGGGCATCCAGGGCTGGATCGAGTACAGCGCCGACCTCTTCGACCACGGCACGGCACAGCTGCTCGCCCGCCGGCTGGTGCGGCTGCTGGAACAGGTGGCGGGCGATCCGGCCCGCCCGGTGCGCGATCTCGACGTACTGGACGAGCCCGAGCGGCAGCTGGTCGTCGAGCGGTGGAACGACACCGCCCACGACGTGGTGCCGACCACGCTGCCGGAGCTGTTCCGGGCGCAGGTGGCGCGCACCCCCGACGCACCCGCCCTGGTCTTCGGCGAACAGTGGCTGACCTACGCGGAGTTGGACGAGCGGGTCGAGCACACGGCCCGGGTGCTGGCGGGCCTGGGCGCGGGCCCGGAGCGCACGGTGGCCGTCGCGCTGCCCCGCTCGACGGACCTCGTCGTCGCCCTGCTCGCGGTGCAGCGCGCCGGCGCCGCCTATCTGCCGCTGGACGCCGACTATCCGCCGGAACGCCTCGCGTCCATGCTGGCGGACGCCCAGCCGGTGTGTGTCGTCGAGGACGCGCTGCCGTCAGGCCCGGAGGACGAACCGCCCACCTCCTACGACCCGTCGAGCCCCGCCTACGTCATCTACACGTCGGGTTCGACCGGACGTCCCAAGGGTGTGGTGGTGCCGCACGAGGGCATCGTCAACCGGCTGCTGTGGATGCAGGACACGTACGGACTGGGCGCCGGGGAACGAGTGTTGCAGAAGACGCCGTCCAGCTTCGACGTGTCGGTGTGGGAGTTCTTCTGGCCGCTGATCACCGGGGCGACCCTGGTGATCGCCCGCCCCGAGGGGCACCGGGATCCGGCCTATCTGGCCGCGCTGATCCGGGAACAGGGCATCACCACGGCACACTTCGTCCCGTCGATGCTGCGCGCCTTCCTGGACGAGCCCTCGGCCGCGCGCTGCACCGAGCTGCGCCGCGTGCTGTGCAGCGGCGAGGCCCTGCCCGCCGACCTCGCGAGCCGCTTCCACGCGCTGCTGCCGGCCGAACTGCACAACCTGTACGGGCCGACGGAGGCGTCCGTCGACGTCACGGCGATCCGGGTGACGCCCGGCGTGGACACCGTCCCGATCGGCCGCCCGGTGTGGAACACCCGGCTGTACGTCCTGGACGGCGCGCTGCGGCCGGTTCCCCCGGGGGTGGCGGGAGAGCTCTACCTCGCGGGCGTCCAGCTCGCCCGGGGATACCTCGACCGGCCCGGGTTGTCGGCCGAGAGGTTCGTGGCGGACCCGTACGGCGCTCCCGGCTCACGGATGTACCGCACCGGCGACCTCGCCCGGTGGACCGGCGCCGGTGTGGTCGAGTATCTCGGCCGGACCGACGACCAGGTCAAGATCCGCGGCTTCCGCGTCGAACCCGGCGAGATCGAAACCGTCCTCGCCCGGCACGGGACGGTGGCCCACGTCTGCGTCGTCGCCCGCGCACAGCGGCTCGTCGCGTACGTCGTCCCCGCCCCCGGCGCGATGCCCGAGGCCGCCGCGCTGCGCGCCCACGCGGCGGCCGCACTGCCCGGACACATGGTCCCGGCCGCCTTCGTCACGCTCGACGCGCTGCCGCTCACCCCGAACGGCAAGCTCGACCGCAAGGCCCTGCCCGCCCCCGACTTCGCCGCCGAGACCACCGGCACCCTGCCCCGCACCGCGCGCGAGGAGGTGCTGTGCGGCCTGATCGCGGCCGTCCTGGGCCTGGAACGGGTCGGCGTCGAGGACGACTTCTTCACCCTCGGCGGCGACAGCATCGTCGCGATGCAACTCGTCGCCCGCACGCGGGCGGCCGGACTGGCGGTCAGCCCCCGCGACGTCTTCCGGCACAAGACGGCGGCCGGACTGGCGGCCGTCGCCGGTGACCTGGACGCACGCGCCGACACCTCGCCCGGCGCCGACCTGTTCGGCGCGCCGACCGACGAGGAGCGCGCCGAGCTCGCCGGCCTCGGCGCCGTCGACGTCCTGCCGCTGTCGCCGCTCCAGGCGGGACTGCTGTTCCACGCCTCGTTCGACTCCGGCGCCGACGGCCCGGACGTCTACACCGTGCAGGTGTCCTACGACCTCGACGGCCCGCTCGACAGCGGGCGGCTGCGCCGGGCCGGTCAGGCGCTGCTCGACCGGCACGGCAACCTCCGGGCCGCCTTCCGCTATCTCGCCTCGGGCCGGCCGGTCGCCGTGGTGCCGCGTACGGCCGTGCTGCCCTGGCGGCACGTCGACCTCTCGGACCTGGACGACACGGCCCGGGAAGAGCGGTGGACCCGCTGTCTGACCCAGGAACGGCGCCGGTTCGATCCGGCCGAGCCGCCGCTGCTGCGTCTGATGCTGGTCAAGGTCGGACCGGAACGGCACCGGCTGGTCCTCTCCCACCAGCACCTGCTGCTGGACGGCTGGTCGGTGCCGCGGCTGACCCGGGAGCTGTCCGAGCTGTACGCGGGCAGGGAACTCCCCGCCCCGGCGCCGTACCGCGACTACCTGGCCTGGCTCGGCCGCCAGGACGCCGAGGCCTCCGCCGCCGCCTGGGCGGGCGCGCTGGACGGCCTGGCGGAGCCCACGCACCTCGTGCCCGCCGACCCGGGCCGGACTCCGGCGGTGCCCGCGACCCGCACCACGCTGCTGACCCCGCTCCTCACCGAGGCGCTGACGGCCCTCGCGCGTGCGCGCGGCCTGACCGTCAACACCCTGGTCCAGGGCGCCTGGAGCATCGTGCTCGCCCGGCTCACCGGCCGCACCGACGTCGTCTTCGGCGCGACCGTCTCCGGACGGCCGCCGGAGCTGGACGGGGTCGAGTCGATGATCGGCCTGTTCATCAACACCGTGCCCGTACGCGTCCGGGTCGACGACCGGGAACCGCTGTCGGCGTTCCTCGACCGCCTCCAGGACGAGCAGTCCCAGCTGATCGCGCACCAGCATGTCGGACTGTCCGACATCCAACGGCAGGCCGGCCTGGGCGAGTTGTTCGACACGCTGATCGTGTTCGAGTCCTACCCCGACGCGGGCGGACCCGGCCTCGGAGCCGACGACGGGCTGCGCACCGAGGTGCGCGACCACCAGGACTCGACGCACTACCCGTTCACCTGGGCCGTCGAGCCCGCCGAGCGGCTGACGCTCACCGCCGAGTACCGCGAGGACCTGTTCGACCAGGACATGGTCGAGCGGATCTCCGCCGCGATGGTCCGGCTCTTCGAGGCGATGACCGCCGACGCCGGACAGCCGCTCGGCCGGGTCGACCTGCTCACCGCCGAGGACCGGCACACCGTCCTGGAGACCTGGAACGACACCGCCCTGCCCGCCGCCCCCGGCGCGCCGACGACCGTTCCGGCGCTCTTCGAGGCCCAGGTCGCCGAGGCCCCGGACGCGGTCGCCGTGGTCGCGGGACCCGTCGTCTGGACCTTCGCCGAGCTGAACGAGCGCGCCAACCGGCTCGCCGGGCTGCTCGTCGGGCATGGCGCGGGGCCCGAGACCGTCGTCGCCCTGTCGCTGCCGCGCACGGCGGACTTCATGCCGGCGATCCTCGCCGTGCTGAAGGCGGGTGCGGCCTATCTGCCCATCGACGCCGACCTGCCCGCCGAGCGCGTCCTCGCCATGCTCGACGACGCCCGGCCCCGGCTCGTCGTCACCACCGGGGCGCTCGCCGCGGACCTGCCCGACAGCGACGTACCGCGCCTGCTCCTGGACACCGACGAGACGGCCGTACGGCTGGCCGCCCAGCCCGCCGGGAACCCGGCCGCCGGACCCGACCCGTCCCACCCCGCGTACGTCATCTACACCTCCGGCTCCACCGGCCGCCCCAAGGGCGTGGTGGTCTGCCACCGCAGCGTGGTCAACCTCTTCCACAGCCACCGGCGCACGCTGCACGACCTCGCCAAGGAGACCACCGGAAGGCGCCGGCTGCGGGTCGGGCACGCCTGGTCCTTCTCCTTCGACGCCTCCTGGCAGCCACAGTTGTGGCTGCTCGACGGGCACGCCCTGCACATCCTGGACGACGAGACCCGGCGCGACCCGGAACTGACCGCCGAGGCGATCCGGCGCCAGGGGCTGGACTTCATCGAGGTCACGCCGTCCTTCCTGGCCCAGATGGCCGACACCGGCCTGATCAAGGACGGCAGCTGCCCGCTGGCGGTGGTCGGCGTCGGCGGCGAGGCCGTACCGGACGCCCTGTGGAGCGAACTGGCCGCGCTGGAGTCCACCGCCGCGTTCAACCTCTACGGCCCCACCGAGGCCACCGTCGACGCCCTGGCCGCCCGCGTCGGGGAGAGCGACCGCCCGCTGGTCGGCCGCCCGGTCGGCAACACCCGCGCCTACGTCCTGGACGCGGCCCTGCGGCCCGTACCGCCGGGCGTGACGGGCGAGTTGTACCTCGCGGGCGAGGGGCTGGCCCGCGGCTACCTCGGCCGGCCCGACCTCACCGCCGAGCGGTTCGTCGCCGACCCCTACGGCGCTCCCGGCACCCGCATGTACCGCACCGGCGACCTGGCCCGCTGGAGCGCGGACGGGCGGCTCGACTACCTCGGGCGCGCCGACGACCAGGTCAAGATCCGCGGCTTCCGGATCGAACTCGCCGAGATCGAGGCGGCGTTGGACCGGCACGAAGGGGTCGGCCAGGTCGTGGTGGTGGCGCGTGAGGACCGGCCCCGGCTCAAGCAGCTGGCCGCCTACGTCGTGCCCGCCGACCGGGCTCCGGCCCCGGACCCCGCCGAACTGCGCGCCTTCGTGGCCGCCGCGCTGCCGGACTACATGGTCCCGGCCGCCGTACTGGTCCTGGCGGAGCTGCCGCTGCTGCCCAACGGAAAGCTCGACCGCAAGGCGCTGCCGGTACCGGAGTTCACCCTCGCGGTGGGCGGCCGCGAGCCCGTCGGCGACCTGGAACGGGCGCTGTGCGCGCACTTCGCCGACGTGCTCGGCCTGCCCGAGATCGGCGCCGACGACGACTTCTTCACGCTCGGCGGCGACAGCATCGTCGCCATGCAGCTGGTCAGCCGGGCACGTGCCGCCGGACTGCGGGTCACCCCGCGCCAGGTCTTCCAGCACCGCACGGTCGCCGCCCTGGCCGCCGTCGCCGTCCAGCTGGACCCGGCCACGGGCGGCCCGACGCACGACGACGGCTCGGGGACCGTGCCGCTGACGCCGATCATGCACGCGCTGCGGGAGCTGGGCGGCCCGATCGCGGCCTACCACCAGGTCGCCTTCGTCCAGACGCCCGCGGCTCTCGACCCGGCCGGACTGCACGCCGTGCTCCAGGCGGTCACGGACCGGCACGATCTGCTGCGGGCGCGTCTGGCCCGGACCGGCCCCGCCGAGGGATGGTCGCTCCAGGTGCCCCCGCCGGGCCAGGTGGACGCGGCGTCCTGGCTGGTGCGGGTGGATGTGGCGGGCGCCGACGAGCCCGCGTTGCGGGCGGCGGTCGCCGAGCACGCCCGCGCCGCGCAGGACCGGCTCGACCCCGACGCCGGTCGGATGGTGCAGGGCGTCTGGTTCGACGCCGGCCGGGACGCGCCGGGGCGGCTGCTCCTGCTGGTCCACCACCTGGTCGTCGACGGTGTCTCCTGGCGCGTCCTGCTGCCCGACCTCGCCGCCGCCTGGCAGGACGTCGCCGCCGGCCGGCCCCCGGCCCTGGCCCCGGTCGACCTCTCGTTCCGCCGCTGGTCGCGCCTGCTCGCCGAGCGGGCCCAGGAACCGGCCCGCGAGGACGAACTGCCGCTGTGGACGGCGATCCTGGCCGACGCGCCCCCGCTCCCGGTGACCCGGCCGCTCGACCCGCGGCTCGACGTCACCGCCACCTCGCGCAGCCTGTCCCTGACCCTGCCCGCGGACCACACGGCGCCGCTGCTCAGCCGGGTGCCGAGCGCGTTCGGCGCGACCGTCAACGACGTGCTGCTGACCGCGCTGGCGCTGGCCGTCGCCGACTGGCGCGGACGGCGCACGGAGGGCGGCGAGGGCGGCGCGGTACTCGTGGACCTGGAGGGCCACGGCCGCGAGGAGGAACTCGCGGGCAACGCCGACCTGTCCCGCACGGTCGGCTGGTTCACCAGCGTCGTGCCGGTCCGGCTCGACCCCGGCGCCGTCGACCTGGCCGACGCCTTCGCGGGCGGACCCGCGCTCGACGAGGCGCTGGCACGCGTGCGGGAACACCTGGCCGCCCTCCCGACCGCGGGCGTCGGCCACGGTCTGCTGCGCCACCTCAACCCGGTCACCGGGCCCCGCCTCGCCCGGCTGGACAGCCCCCAGATCGAGTTCAACTACATGGGCCGCTTCGGGGTCCCCGAGGCCACCGACTGGTCGTACGCCCCCGAGGACGACGCCGCGGACCTGGACGGCGATCCGGACATGCCCCTGTCCCACGCCCTGACCGTGAACTCCCTCACCGAGGACCTCCCCGGAGGTCCCCGCCTCACCGCCCACTGGACCTTCGCCCCCGGAGTGCTTCCCGAGGAGTCGGTCCAGGACCTCGCGCAGACCTGGTTCCGCGCACTGCGGGCCCTCGTCGACCGGGCCGGGTCCACC
This sequence comes from Streptomyces sp. NPDC002306, assembly GCF_053593435.1. Classification (NCBI taxonomy): domain Bacteria; kingdom Bacillati; phylum Actinomycetota; class Actinomycetes; order Kitasatosporales; family Streptomycetaceae; genus Streptomyces; species Streptomyces sp. NPDC002306. The sequence continues at coordinate 276,617 of NZ_JBSFCK010000004.1, read as the reverse complement.
CCGCGTCCGCACTGAGCCCGACCGATCCCGTCCACCCATCCAGAAAACGGAGCGGAACACCTGATGACGAACCCCTTCGAGAACCCCGACAGCCTCTACACCGTGCTCGTCAACGACGAGGGCCAGCACAGCCTGTGGCCCGACTTCGTCGACGTGCCGGCCGGCTGGGCCGTCGTGCACGGCCCCGCCGCGCGGCAGGACTGCCTGGAGCACATCGAGACCAACTGGACCGACATGCGCCCCAAGAGCCTGGTCGAGCGCATGGAACGGACGGGCTGACCCGCGCGATGCTGTGCACGAGACTGACCAACGCGCGCTTCGTCACCATGGACCCGGACCGTCCCGTCGCCCACGACCTCGGCATCTGGCAGGGCCGGATCGTGGGCCTGGACGAGGAGGCGACGTCCCTGCCCGCCCGCAGGGTGGTGGACCTGGAGGGCGCCACGGTGCTGCCCGGGTTCGTCGACGCGCACGTGCACCTGGCCTGGACCGGGTTCAAGGCGGCGAGGCCGAGCATCGCCGCGTGCGCCACCGTCGAGGAGGTGCTCGCGGTGGTGGCCGGGGCGGCGGCACGGACGCCCGACGGCGGCTGGGTGGACCTCGCGGGGTACGACCAGCGGGCGCTGGGCCGCCATCTGACCGCCGCCGAGCTGGACAAGGTGAGCGACGGGCGCAAGGTGTTCCTGATGCACGACTCCGGACACGGCTGCATGGTCAACACCGCCGTCCTGGAACTGCTGCCCGCCGGCATCGAGCACCGGAGCGGCTTCCTCGCCGAGGGCGCCATGGGCGTGGCGCGGGCGCTGCGGCTGCCGCACTCCCAGCAGGACCTGGCGCACGCGATCGGGCGGGCCGCCCGGGCCTGTCTCGCGGAGGGGGTGACGGCCTGCGCCGAGGCCGGCATCGGCGGTGCGCTGTTCGGCCACAGCCCGGTCGAGCTGGGCGCCTACCAACTAGCCCGGGAGCAAGGACAGTTGCCGCTACGGGTGCAGCTGATGGTGGCCGCCGACCGGCTGCGTCCGGTCGGCGCGCACCGGGCCGACGGCATTCCCCGCGCCCTCGCTCTCGGGCTGCGCACCGGGATCGGCGACGCGTGGCTGTCCGTGGGCGCGCTGAAGGTCTACACCGACGGCGGCATGATGGCCCGTACCGCCGCACTGAGCGGTCCCTACGAGGGGCTCGACCACGCCGGCCGGCTACAGGACGACCCCGAGGCGCTCACGGAGACGATCGTCGACGGCCATCTCGCCGGATGGCAGCTCGCCGTGCACGCCATCGGCGACCGCGCGGTCGATGTCGCCCTGGACGCGCTGGAGCGGGCCCAGCGCCTCCGGCCCCGTCCGGACGCACGGCATCGCGTCGAGCACGCGGGTCTCGTACGGCCCGACCAGCTGGACCGCTTCGCCCGGCTCGGGGTGCTCGCCGTGGTCCAGCCGAGCTTCCTGCGGTACTTCGGCGACGACTACGCCGCGATCATGGGTGCGGAGCGGGCGCCGTGGCTGTACCGGGGGAGGGGGTTCCTGGAGCACGGCATCACCCTGGTGGGCAGTTCCGACCGGCCGGTCACGGACGGATCCCCGCTACGGGCCGTCCAGTTCATGGTCGAGCGTACCTCCGCGTCGGGCCAGGTGATCGGGCCGGACGAGGGCATCACGGTCGACGCGGCCCTGCGCGCGTACACCGTGGCAGGAGCCTTCGCCTGTCACTGGGAGGACAACGTCGGCAGCCTCACGCCGGGCAAGCGCGCCGATCTGGTCGTCCTGGGAGACGACCCGAGGAGCGTCGAGACGTCGCGCATCGGTGACATCGAGGTGGTCGCGACGTACGTCGACGGCCGCAGGACCGACGACGAGGAGCCGGCGTTCGGGGCGGGCGTTCCGGCGAGGTGACGGGCGGGCCGGCCGTGGCGGGTGACCGTGACGCTCTCACAGGTGCCGCGCGCCACTGCCGTGCAGCAGCTCGCGCAGCAGCTGGTTGGTGGTGCACACGACGCCGGTGCGGGCCACCCAGCGCAGCGCCATGGAGTGGTCCTCGGCGCTGAAGTCGGCGACGGCGTCCGCGACCACGAAGGGCTGGATGTCGTGCATGAAGGCGTCCGCGGCGGTCAGCAGGATGCCGAGATGGGCCCGCACCCCGCACAGGATCAGCTGGTCCCGGCCCGCGGAGCGCAGCAGCCTGCCGAGATGACTGCGCAGGAAGGCGTTGTGGCGGAGGTTGACGAGCAGGTGTTCACCGGCGCGCGGGGTGAGCTCGGCGACGATGCCGGCGGCGTCGGGTTCGGGGCCGATCCCGGGTCCCCAGATGTCGGTCATCAGGCCCCGTCTGTCCGGGCGCTGGGCGGCCGGCTCGGCGCTGAAGACGACCGGAATGCCGAGGGTGTTCGCGAGTTCGCGCAGGGTGGTGATGTTGTCGATGAGCTCGTCGGTCCGGGGACGACACGACGGTGCCCCCGCCGCGCGTTCCGCGGCGGGGGCACCGTCCTGCTGACGAGCGGTCAGGGCTGTGCGGTGAGCGTGAAACTCTGCGCGGACGAGCCGTCGCAGGCGCGCTGGGTGAGCTGCACACTGTTCGTCGCCGCGCTCGCGGCGGTCAGGCACTTCCCGCTGTGCCGGGCCGTGAAGTGGTAGCGCCCGGTGCTCTCCTTGACGGGCAGCCACTGCTGGTTCTGCCCGCCGCCGTAACTCCACAGCTGCAGCGGTGCGTTGTCGGCGGTCGAGACATTGGTGACATCGATGACCTGTTGCGGGTTGCCGCGGATGCCCGCCTGCCGGTAGCCGCCGTCGGTCGAACGGAACTGGAACTGCTGCGCCTGCGTGCCGTTGCAGGCGTACTGCTGGATCGCGGTCCCGTTCGCCGTGGCGGCCGAACGGGCGTCCACACAGGTGCCGTTGCCGGCGTTGGTCAGCGAGTACCAGGCGGTCTCGGAGATCGAGTCCGTCGGCGGGGTCGTGTTGTCGGCCCCGCCCAGCGACTTCAGCCCGTCCAGCAGGAACCGGTTCTGGGTCTCACTCGCGAACGTCGACGACAGTCGCGTGTTCGTCGTGTAGTTCATCGCGTTGTGGCCGAAGTTCGCGTACAGCATCTTGTACTTCGTGTTGGTCCACAGGATCGGGTAGTAGCCGCTGTACCAGGTCTGGTTGGGATCCGTGCCCAGCGGGAAGCTGCTCGAGTCGACGGACGCCAGGATCTTGATGTCGGGGTTCTGCCGCAGGTCGTTGGACCAGCTGTACCACTCGCTGACCGCCGAGGTGAACGTGGCGGGCAGGTTCTTGGTCGCGGGCTGCGTCCGGTCCTCCACCTTCAGGACCGCGGTCGTCGGACCCCAGGTGTTGGACCGGAAGTTGCCGCTGCCGAGGAACTGGTTGTGGTACCACGGCCACTCCGCCGCGTTGGTGGTGAAGGCCGACACATGGAAGCCCATCCAGGCGCCGCCGCCCCGCATGTAGGCCTCGAAACCGCTGCGCTGGGCCGAGGTCTGCGGCAGGTCGTCCAGGAACAGCACGACCTGGTAGGCGTTGACGCCACCGTTGCTGAGCAGGTCCCAGTTGGTGCTGGCCGTGTAGGTGAAGCCGTTCGCCGCGGCCTGCCGCGGGAACCAGTCGTTCGCCTCCTTGTCGAAGTCGATGTGCGCCGCGTCCCAGGTGCCGCTGTAGAGCGCCAGCACCTTGAACGGCGCCGCCGCCGAACTCGCCCGGGCGGCGGGCGGTGCGGCCAGGGTGAGCAGCGTGGCCAGCAGCAGGAAGACCCGCAGGGCCGCGCGTGTCGTTCCGGATCGGTTCGTGTACATCGGCTGGTCCGTCCTCTCCGCGCGGATCACGGGTAGCTGACGAGGTTGGCGACGTTGGTGGCGGAGTTGGACGGGCCGCCCCGGTCGTTGACGACGTGCCGGATCGTGCCCGTGCCGCCGAGCGAGACCGTCACCATGTCCCTGAACCTCACGTTCGCGTTGTTCGGCGCCTCGATGGCGCGCTCGGCCGCGACACCGGGGTTGACGTTGAAGTAGCAGTAGCTGCCGAAGCCGTACACCTGATGGCTGGTCACGGAGTTCGCCACCTTGTAGGCCGCGTAACCCTGCGTCGAACCGTTCATCCAGGCCGCCTGGTTGGGCGGGTCGTACGGCATCTCGTTCTGGTAGAAGTACGTGCGCCCGCCGTTGCCGTTCCAGAGGGTCTGGTACTTCTGGTAGTGCTCGACGAACAGGCCGTACATCGTCACGTCGTCACCGTTGACGACGAGTCCCGTGTCGGCGGTGTTGCTGTTCCAGCCCACACCGCTGCCGTGGTCGGCGCGCCACAGCCACAGATGGTCGCCGATGACGTCGTCACTGTTGATCGTCAGGCTGGTGGTGGCCTTGCCGACACCCGCGCCGCCGATACGGAAGAACACGTCGTGCAGCGAGCTGGGGTCGGCGCTGTGGTCGGCGGAGGAGCCGCTCGGCCCCATCTCCATGAGCTGCGCGGAGTTGGTGGTCCCGGCGTCGATGAGCAGACCCGCGAGCTGGATGCCGTCCACGTCCGCGACGGTCATCGCGGTGATGCCGTTGTCGGGGATGAGCGTCGCGAGACCCAGACCCAGGACGACGGTGTCGGCCCTGGTGACCCGCAGTGTCTGGTCGAGGTGGTAGACCCCGGGCGTCACCAGGAGGTTCTTGCCCTGGGCCAGCGCGTCGTTCATCTGGGCTGCCGTCGCGCCCGGCTTCACGACGAAGAAGTCGGACAGGGGCAGGGACGCGCCGGCCGGGGTTCCCGCGCTCCACGTGGTGCCGCTGCTGTTGGTACGCGCCGAGGGCACGAACACCTTCCAGGCGCCGGCCGAGTCGACGTAGAGGAAGGGCTTCTCACGGGTGACCGGCGCCTGCGCCACCGTGGTGTACGGCGGGCTCGGGAAGGTGTTCGCCGGGGCGTTCTTGGACCCCACGAAGACCATGTTCCAGTTGGAACCGGTCCAGCTGCCCCACTCGGTGTTGCGCGACAGCCACTGCTGCTGCGAACCCGAGTTGACCTGACCGTCGATCTTCGTGTCGGCCATGTAGCCGCCACTCGACCAACCGCCGTCGTCCAGGGCGAGGTTGCCGCGCAGGTGCATGCGCCGGTACGGAGCCGCCTGCGACACCGCCCAGCGGTCCGAACCGCCTGTCGGCGTCACCGACAGGTTCTCCGCCGACCGCCAGAAGTTCTGCGTGGCGTTGCCCTGGAACCAGTCGGCCTCGGCGTGCACCGAGCCGCGGATGGTGACGTCGTCGGGGGAGAGGCCGAGGCCCGCGACCTGCGTGTAGAAGCCGACGTTCGCGTTGGCGTCGTAGGTGCCCGGCTTGAACAGGAAGGCCTTGCGAGCGGTGCCGAACTGGTTGGTCTCCTGCTGCGAGAACGCCGCGTTGAGGCTGCTCTGGATCGTCGCGGCGGGTGTCGACGGATCGAAGACGGTGACGTTCGGGCCGAGGTCCGGGGTCCCGGGCGGCGGCGTCGCGTCGACGGGATTGACACGGAAGGACTGGGCGGCCGTGCCGTTGCACGTGTACTGCTGGAGCTGCACGCTGTCCGCGGTCGAGGCGCTCGGCACATCGAGGCACTTGCCGCTGTTGCGGTTGACGAAGTGGTACGCGCCGTCGGCCTGCGCCACCGCCTGCCACTGCTGGTTGGTGCCACCGCCGTACGCCCACAGCTGCACCAGGGCGCTGTCCGCCGTCGACACGTCGGTGACGTCCCACGCCTTGGTGGCGTCGGCCCGGTTGTCGACCTGCGCGTATCCGCCGGACGTGGCCGCGAACTGCCACTGCTGGGCCTGGCTGCTGTTGCACGCGTACTGCTGGACCGCGGTGCCGTTCGCCGTCGAGGCGGCCCGGGCGTCGACGCACTTGCCGCTGCCCGCGTTGACGACGGTGGCCCAGCCGGTGGGCAGCGCGGCGGCCTGGGCGGCCGCCTTGTCCTGCGGGACCGCGTCGGCCTGCGCGGCGAACGCCACGCCGGACGCCGTGCTCGCCACGAGGGCGAACGCGGTCAGTGCTTTGGGTATCCGATGTCTGCCGGACTGTCCTGGGAATCGGGACATGGGGATTCTCCTGCGCTGGTGGGGGGTTGGGGGAAGGTCAGCCGGTGTACTGCGCGAAGACGCGCGTGTAGTCCCAGTTCTGCTGGCCCACTCCGGAGCAGGAGTCGGCCACGCCTCCCGTGCAGGGGCGGTCACGGTTGACCGACCAGAACGTCAGCCGTGCCAGGTGGTGCTGTTGCGCGTAACCGAGGATGGTCCGGAAGTCGGCCACGGTGACGGTCTCGTTCTGGTCGGTGATGCCGTTCATGGAGGAGATGCCCATGCCCCGGTACGCCTGGTCGTCGCTGTAGCCGTAGGCGTTCCTCAGCGCGGTCTTGAGGCCCTCCGCGGCCCGCAGGGTGAGCGTGCCCATGTTCTGGCCCGCGCCGCCGAAGTCGAACGGCATGATCGTCCAGCTGTCCACGCTCAGGCCGGACGCCGCGGCGCGGTTGATCAGGCTCGTGTCGGGGCCGTTCGTCCCGGTGCCTATGGTGACGAACACCTTGATGCCCGGGTTGTTGGCCTTGACCGTCTTGAGCGCGTCCACGGTGCGCTGCTGCACGGTCGGGTTGCTGTACGCGTCGGCCTCGATGTCGATGTCGATCGCCTTGAGCGCGTAGGCGTTGATGACCTTCTGGTACGCGGTCGCCAGCTCCCCGGCGCTGGAACAGGAACTCTCCAGCTTGTTGCCGCTGTAGCCACCGAACGACGGAATGATGTCGCCGCCGTTCGCCCGCACGGTGTTGACCGTCTGCTGGTCGACACCGCCGGTCAGCGGACGGCCGCCGTCCCACTGCGGGTTGCAGTAGCCGTTGCTGAGCACGAAGGCGAGCGTGAACCACTTGACGCCGGTGGCGTTCATGACGGTGGTGGGGCTCGGCGGGGCGCCCCAGCCGTTGTAGAGGTACGGGGCGACGGCCATCGGCCCGGTCGGTGTCGGGTTGCCGCCGGTGGGGGCGGTCCACTTCTGGTTGGCGGCGCCGGTACAGGTCCAGATCTGGATGGGGGTGGCGTTCGCCGAGGTGTTGCCGGTGACGTCGGCGCACTTGCCGGACTGCGGATTGACGAGATCGCGGGCGGCGGAGACCGTCCACTTCTGGTTGGCGCCGCCGGAGCAGTCCCACAGCTGGAGCTTGGCCCCGTTCGCGGTCGAATTGCCGGTGACGTCGAGGCACTTGCCGAGGGCCCGGATCGTGCCGTCGGTACCGACCGTCCACTGTTGGGCGGCGGTGCCGTTGCAGTCGTAGAGCTGTACGGCCGTGCCGTTGGCGGAGCTCGCGCCGGCCACGTCGAGGCACTTGCCGGCGAGGCCGGTGATCGTGCCGGTGGCGGCGGAGGCGGGGACGGCGCTCAGGGCACCCGCCGAGAGGGCGAGCAGTGCGGTCGTGAGGGTTCCGCGCAACACGGCGGAACGCGCGAAGGAAGGTCTGGTCATCAAGGGGATCACAGCCTTTCGTCCGAGGCTGATGGTGGGGGAGTGTTCACGTACATGAACGGTGAGTGCATTCATGGAACCGTGGCGATCGGGAACCTAAAGGTCTGCACCAAAGTCGTCAAGAGATGAAGCAAAGGAGGCTCTGAATTGGGTTGCTTTCACGAGGAGTTGAAGGCGCGAAGGGTGGCGAAGGGGTGGCGTCCCTGTTCAGCGTCTTGCCGTGGCCTCCGCCACCTGCTCTACTCCCGGTGATCCGGAACATGCGTTCGTCACTCGACCGCACGCGCGCTCCGCACGGCACGGCACAAGACCGAGGACGGGAACGGCGTGGAACCACTGGCTGGGCATGAGGACGTACGGGGCGCTCTGCCCCAGGGGCTCGGTACGGCCATCCGCGAAACCGCCGACGAGATCGCCGCGCTGTTGCGCAGGGGCGCCGACATGGACCGCGCGGTCCCCCGATCGGAGTGGAACGTCGGAGAGGCGGCGGCGCATCTGGCGCAGGCCAACGAACTGATGGCGGAGATCGCCGCCGGACACCCGCGGGGTCACGGGGACGGCACGCCCGGGAGCCTCGCCGCGGCCAACGAGCGCGCGCTCGCCGAGTTCGACGAGCGCGCGGCGGGTCCGCTCGCCGCGATGATCGTGGCCCAGGCCGACGCCTGTCTGAAGGCGCTGGAAGAGGGCGCCCCGGACGAGACGGTCGATACCCCGCTGGGCACGATGAGCCGGCGCGTTCTCGGCTCCTATCTCCTCACGCACATGCTCGGCCACGGTTACGACCTCGCCCGCGCGCTGGGCCGCCCCCACATGATCGACCGTGCCCGGGTCGAGCTGACGCTGCCGTTCATGACCATGGTCATGCCCCGGGTGACCGACCCCGCGCGCACGGCCGGACTGACGGCCCGCTATGCCATCCGGCTGTGGGGCGGCGCCCGGTTCGGCGTGACGCTGTCCGGCGGCGAGGTGTCCGTCGGCTCACAGACCCCGCCCCGCCCGGACTGCACCATCCTCATCGAACCGGTCACCTTCCTGCTGATGGCGCTCGGCCGCTGCGACCAGGCGAGCGCCATCGCCCGCGGCCGGATCCTCGTCTGGGGCCGCAAGCCGTGGCTGGCCCCGCGCTTCCCGGGACTGTTCACGGCGCCCTGAGCCGACGGGGTCGCGGCCCGGAGGACCACCCCGCCCAAGACGTCGCCACGGACGAGGTGGCGGTGATGCGGAGGCGGAACGACGGCCGGTACCACCGGGCCGACCTGAGGGGCCGACGCCGGCACCGCGCGAGCCGCCCGCCGGTCGACGGACGCCGTGCGGCAGGATGGGGCCATGAGCGTCGTGAAGATCAACGTACTGAGCGTTCCGGCCGAGCAGCGGGAGACGCTGGAGAAGCGCTTCGCCTCCCGCGCGCACGCCGTCGAGAGCTCCGACGGGTTCGAGTGGTTCGAACTCCTGCGCCCGGTCGAAGGCACCGACAGCTACCTCGTCTACACGCGGTGGCGGGACGAAGAGTCCTTCCAGGCATGGATGGAGGGCCCGATGAAGGCCGCCCACCAGGGCGGCGCCGCGGAGAGCGGCGAGCGCCCGAAGCCGGCCGCGAGCGGGTCCACGCTGTGGTCCTTCGAGGTCGTCCAGCAGGCCGCGCCCAAGACGGCCTAGAACGGGCCGGGCTCGCCGCGGGCTTCGGTTCTCGCGGCGGCCCGGTTGTCAGTGGTGATCGATAAGGTCGGCGCACCTGATCAGCTGAGGAGCGCCGACCATGAGATCTCCGGCCGAACTGGACAGCGTTCCGTGGCACACCCTGACGCATGCCTACGGATCCGCCGAGGACGTCCCCGATCTGATCAGGGCGTTGTACGAGGAGGACGAGGACACGGTCGAGGAGGCTCTCCGCGAGCTCTTCGGCACCATCCACCATCAGGGCACGATCTACCCGGCCTCCGCGCCCGCCGTCCCCTTCCTCGCCCACGCCGTGCGGCACGCCCCGGGCCGGCGCGACGAGTTGCTGATGCTGCTCGCCGTGCTCGCCGACCACGACCCGGACGACGTCGACTCGCCGCACTGGCCGGGCAGTCCGGTCGCCGCCGTGTGCGCCGAACTCTGCCGGGTGCTCCCGGAGTTGCTGCCCTGCATCGAGGACGACGAGCGCGGGGTGCGCCGGGCGGCGCTCCGGGTGGTCGCGGCCGTGGCCGAGCTCCTGCCCGCCGGGCTCCGCGCTCGCGCGCTGGCTCGGGTCGACGAGGTCTACGCCACCGATCCCGTCGCGGTGGTCCGGGCGGACGCCGTTGTCGTCCTGGCCCGGTTCGGCCGGGAGCAACTGCCGCTGGACAGCCCGTGGGCCGAGGTCAGGCTGGCGGCGGCCGTGCTCGCCGCCGAGGCGTCCGGGCCTCCGTACCCGGCCGAACTGGTGGAGATCATCGCCGAGGACGGCGCCGACCCCGACGCCGGGGACGACCACTTCCCCTGGGCGGGCACCACCACCCCGGACGGACACCTCACCCACCTGCTCACCCAGGATCCGGACGCCGCCCTCGGCGTGGCCGCCAGTTGGATCGCGGTGGGAGACCTCGGCTCGCGCGGATCCTGGCTGGTCCGGGAGATCGCCGAGACCTGGCGCGACCGGGAGCCCGAGGTCCTGGACCTCCTGTTCGCCGCCCTGCCCGAGCAGCGGGACGCCCGCGCCGCCGCCCACGTCCTGCGCACCATCGGCACCTGGATCGGGCATCTGCCGCAGCCGCGCGCCGAGTTCGGGGACACGCTGCACCGCTACGCCGTCAGCGGCGAGGAGACCGCGGAGCCCGCGCTCCTCGCCCTGGTCCGCTGCCGTGACCCCCGCTCCCTGGAACTGGTGTCGCGCCGTCCCGAAGCCCGCACGCTCGGAGCGGCGGCCCGGTCCTTCCCGGAAGCGGCCGACCGGCTGATGCCCGTGATCCGCCGTGAGCTGGCGGCGGGCGCGACCGGGAACGAGGCCATCGCCCTGGTCGAGGCCCTGCTGACGGCCCGCTACGACTGGACCCGGCTGGCGGCCGCCGAGGCCCACCACAGCATCACCGGGTCACCGGACCGCGCCGTCCCGGTCCTCGCCGAACTGGTCGGACCCAGCCCGGTCGGCCTCGGAGCGCTGAAGGCGCTGGCCGCCATCGGCGAGGTCCCCGAGGAACTCCGCCCCGCCCTGCGCTCCTGCGCCTTCTCCCCGCTGCGCCTGCTCGGCGAACAGGTCCTCTCCGCTCCGGGCCGGCACCCGGACGAGGAACTCCGCGCGCTGGCCTGGCGGTTGCTCGCCGCGCGGTAGCGAGTCCGTCGGGGCGCCCATGGAGACCCGATCGTTCGAGTGGCCTGGTCGTCGAGCGGGTCACCGGGCTGTGCGTCGCCGGGCCACGGTGGGCCGGGCGCGGGTGGGGTTCCGGCCCGCGGTGGGCACGGAACCCCGTGGTGCGATCGCGCCGGTCAGTAGGTGTGCAGGGTCAGCCCGTAGCGGTTGAGGATCTCGTTGACCGGCTGGAACCAGGTCTCGCCGCCGCTGGAGCAGTTGCCCCAGCCGCCGGAAGTGACCCCTTGCGCCTGGTCGCCGCTGATGAACGAGCCGCCGGAGTCGCCGGGTTCGGCGCAGACGCTGGTCTTCGTCATCTGGCGCACCGCGCCCTGGCTGTAGTTGACGGTCTCGTTCTTGGCCAGCACCGTGCCGCAGTGCCAATGCGTCGTCGACCCCGAACGGCAGACGGAGGCGCCCACCGGCGCTTCGGCCGAGCCGCGCACCAGTTGGTCGGGCACCGTGCCCCAGCCGAGCACGACCGGCACCGTCCACCAGCCGCTGCCCACGCTGACCCAGGCGTAGTCGTTGTCCGGGAACGAGGACCCCTGGAACGTGCCGATGTACGAGCGGTCCCAGCCGCTGACGCCCGCGCCGGGTTGGCCGCAGTGCCCGGCGGTGACGAACCCGCCGTAGACGGAGAAGCCGATGGAGCAGCGGACGTTGCCCGTGTAGTACGGGTCGCCGCCGACCGTGCCGGCGGCGAAGGTCCGCGGGGCCGTGGCGGAGGCCTCGACGGTGACGGGGCCGGCGTTCCGGGCCCGCGACAGGAAGCGCTGGACATCGTTGTCAGCGCGCTTGTTCCGGACCACGGTCACGACGACCGTGTTCGCCACCGGGTCGACGTGCCAGCTGCTCACCCCTGACGGGGCGGGGAGCCGGTCGATGCGTGCCTTCGTCGCGTCCAGCCGCCGCGCGGTGTGCTCGACGGTACGGACGCGGGCCCCCGCGGCGAGGATCTCCTCGCGGGTGCCCCGTGACGCGTCCGAGGTGACGGCCACGGTCAGCCGACCGCTGGCGGCGTCGAACCAGGAGCCTCCGTACGCGGCGCCCGCCGTGCGGCGCACCTCGGACTGGAGTCCGGCGGCGGTCCGCTCGGCCGTCAGGCGTGCCTGCGCCTGGTCCTCGGTCAGCCCGAACTCCTGCCGCATGGCGTCGAGCAGTCCGGCGGAGGCGGAGGGCTCGGCGGCCCGGGAGTCCGCTGTGGGGGTGGCGGCGGAGGCGGGGAGCGTGCCGGCTCCGCCGAGTCCCGCCAGCGTCAGGAGTGCGGCCAGCCCGATGTGCTTGAACCTGGTGCGTCTCATGGGAGTTGCCCTTCGTCGTTCCAGAGAGTGGGGGTGGAACAGCCGATGCCTGAGAGCGCTCTCATCTGTGGCGCGGCAGAGCCTAGTCCGCTCTGGAAGTCAGGTCCATGCCAATGCGGGGCCGATTTCCGCGGGCGCTCCGGGCCGGTGGAGCGGGCGTGGGGTCCGTGCCGCGTGCCACGGGTCGCGTGCCGCGTGCCGTGCGTCGCGTGCCACGAGTCGCGCGCGGAGTGCGGAATGGCGAGTGCGGCGATTCGTGAGTCGCGCTCCGGATCCGTACTGCCGGGGGTGGAGCGCGCGCGGTTCGGCGCAGGCTCGCGCTCACCCGCCGGACGCCGTCGACGGCGGCGAACTCGGCGACCGGGGGCGCGCGTCGGGCGAGAGGGTCGTGGGAGCCGCCCCCCCCGCGCCGACGCTCGCGGTGGCCGCGACCAGGGCGCCGATCGGTTTCGTTCCGTCGTCGGGGGAGGGGATGCCGGCCGGCGTCGGATGCCTGATGACCCTGGGGTCGGCGGGGTCGCGACGGCGATCACGGTGTCGGCCCACCGAAGGCCGACCGGCTGAGGATCGCGTCGCGTGCGACCGTCGCGAGCGGCCGTCCGGCGGGGCGACGAGGGCGACTCGCATGCAGGCGCTGCCGCCCCGGTGCGCGACGATGAAGAAGCGTGATGCCTGTCGACTGTCGATCGAAATCGATCGATAGTCAATGGGGAGATCCTTTGCGGAGTGGCGCTCCGGGGAGGGCCTCACGGGCCGGGACGCGGCCTGGGACACGAGCCGTGACGCGGGCTGGGGACAGGGGCCGGGACAGGGGCTCGGACAGAGGCCGGGGCCCGCCGCCCTCGGTGGCGGACCCGGGGGCGACTCGTACGGCGAAGGTCGGCGATGGCTCGTAAATTGGAGGAGTGGACATCCCGGCAGCCGAGAAGACGGAGGCGGCCACAGAAGAGGTTGATTACCGCGCCCTGTTCGCCGCCACACCCAGCCCCTACCTGGTGCTCACGCCGGAGCTGGTGATCGTCGGCGTCAACGAGGCGTACTGCCGGGCGACCCTGCGCACCCGTGACGACCTGATCGGCCGGTATCTGTTCGACGCCTTCCCGGACAACCCGGACGACCCGGAGGCGGACGGCGTGCGGAACCTGTCGGTCTCACTGGAGCGCGTGCTGACCACGAAACAGCCGGACGCGATGGCGGCGCAACGCTACGACATCCCCCTCGTGGCCCGGCCCGGACAGTTCGAGGAACGCTGGTGGTCACCGATCAACACGCCCGTGTTCGGACCTGACCAGAGACTGTCGTGGATCATCCACCGGGTGGAGGACGTGACCGCCTTCGTGCAGGGCCGCCGCCGGCGCGGCCGGCAGTCGGCCGGCTTCTCCAGCGAGCAGGAGGCCATGGAGGCCGAACTGTACGTCCGCACCAAGGAGCTGCAACGGCTGAACGAGGAGCTGCGCCGCGCCCATGCCCGCGAGCGTCAGGTGGCGATCGCCTTGCAGGAGGCGATGCTCCACTCCCCGGACCTGACCCGGCACCGGGACGTCGCGGTGCGCTACCTGCCCGCCATCGGCTCGCTGAACGTGTGCGGAGACTGGTACGACACCGTGGACCTGGCGAACGGCCGGTTCACCGTCGCGGTCGGTGACGTGGTCGGTCATGGCCTGGAGGCCGCCACGATCATGGGCATGCTCCGCAGTGCCCTCTCCGCGGCCAGCCGCGCGGTCGCCGGGCCCGCACAGGCCCTGGAGGTGCTCGGGCTGTACGCCCGTTCCGTGGAGGGAGCCTTGGCCGCCACGGCGGTGACCGCGCTGGTCGACACCCGGTCCCGCCTGATCATCTACTCCAGTGCCGGGCATCCCCCGCCGGTGCTCATGCAGCCGGACGGCGTCTGCGAACTGCTCGACCAGGCCACCGATCCGCCGCTCGGCGCCCGGCCCGAACACGTTCCGCGCCCCCAGGCGGGTACCGCCTACCGGTCAGGAGCCACGCTCGTCCTGTACACCGACGGGCTCATCGAGCGCCATGACGAGGACATCGACGTCGGTCTGACCCGCCTCACCGACACCCTCACGGAGCACTGCGCGGGGCTGGACCCGGAACAGCTCGCGGACACCCTGCTGGCCCGCCTGGAGGTCAGCCACGGGGCGCGGGACGACATCGCCCTTGTGGTCGTGGGCCTTTGACCGGTGGGACGTACCCGGGCGGAGGGCCGATGGCAGGTCCGGTCCGGTGGGTCGGGTCGACAGGGCGAAGCCGGCAGGACGAGGCCGCCAGGACGAAGCCGGCAGGTCGAAGCCGACAGGACTAGGCCGGCACAACCGGGCCGTCAGGTAAATCCGATGGTCAGGTCGCATGGGCAAGTCCGCCCGGGCGAGGCTGAATTCGCCTGCTCTAAAGGATGAATGACCCGGATGGCATGGCGTGTCGCGGACGTCGGCCCAGCACCCTTCGACTCCAGGGCAGTGCGGCGGAGCGGACGGCAGGGGGCGGATGTGGCAGGGCGGCAGCGGCTGACGTCGTGGGGGGACCGGGCACGCTACGTGTTCGACAGCACACTGGCCCGCAGTACGGGCGCGTTGCTGGGCTGGCTGACCGTCTGCTGTCTGGCGATCGTCGTGCCCGTCAGCGCCCTGCTGGTCTGGACGGACCCGCACGCCCCGCGGTCGCTGTCGGGCCGGCTCACGGTCGTGTGGCGCACCAGCGCGGAGACCCTGCGCCTGGGCGGGGTGTCGGGTGCGCCGCTGCGGATGCTGTTGTCCGCGCTGCTCGGCGCGATCGCGCTGCTGTGCGTGTCGACCCTGGTGGGTGTGATCACCACGGGACTCGGGGACCGGCTCACGGAGCTGCGACGGGGGCGTTCGACGGTGCTGGAGCGGGACCACGCCGTCGTGCTCGGCTGGTCGGACCAGGTGTTCACGGTGGTCTGTGAACTGATCGCAGCCCGGGCCGGCCGGGGGCGGGGCGTGGTCGCCGTGCTGGCCGACCGGGACACGGCCGAGATGGAGGAGGCGCTCAGGGCCTCGCTGAGCATCACCGGCAGGGCCAGGCTGGTGTGCCGTACCGGAGCCCCGGCGGACCCCCGGGCCCTCGCGCTGGTCGCGCCGACGACGGCCGGCTCGGTGCTGGTGCTGCCCACCGACGACACCGACGCGGACCTCCAGGTCCTGCGGGTCCTGCTGGCGCTGCGGACGCTGGTCGCCCCGCACGCGGCACCGACGGTGGTGGCCGCGGTGCGCGACGCGCGCTATCTCCCGACCGCGCGGCTGGCGGCCGGGCCCCGGGGCACGGTCCTGGAGACCGATCTGACCACGGCACGGCTGCTCGTGCAGGCGGCCCGGCGACCCGGGCTGCCGGCGGCACTGCGCGATCTCCTGGACTTCGCGGGGGCCGAGTTCCATGTGCGGGACGCGGGGGACCTGGCGGGGCTGACCTTCAAGGAGGTCGCGCTGCGCTTCGAGGAGTCCTGCGTCGTCGGTCTGCTGTCGGCCGACGGGCTGCCCCTGCTCACGCCGGGGCCGGAGACGGTCCTCGGCTCCACGGACCGGCTGGTCGTCGTCGCCCACGACGACACGGTCCCCCTGCCCGTCGACTGCCGGAAGCACGTCGACCCCGTGGTCGTCGCCGCCCCCGGACCGCGGCCCGACAGCCCGTCACGGATGCTGCTGCTGGGCTGGAACCGCCGTGCGCCGATGGTCGTCGAGACCCTGCGCCGGACCGTCCGGCCCGGATCCGTCCTCGACGTGCTGGCCGGTCCCGGTGCCGGTCCCGGTGCGGGCCCCGCTGCCGGTCCCGGTCCCGCGCCGACGCCGTCCGTCGGCGTCATCGCCCCCGGGCGGCTCGACGTCGTGTGGCACGCCGGGGACCCGGTGCGTCCCGAGGCGCTGCGCGCTCTCGACCTGTTCGGGTACGACAGCGTCATCGTGCTGGGGCCGGACGCGGGCGCCGGTCCCGAGCTGCCCGACGACCGGACCCTGCTGACCCTGCTGGTCCTGCGGTCGCTGGAGGAGGAGGCGGGCCGCGCGCTGCCGGTACTGGCCGAACTGTGCGACCACCGCAGCCGGGCCCTGGCCCCCTTGGGCCCGGCGGCCGACGCGGTGGTACGGGGAGAGCTCACCGGTCTGCTGATGGCGCAGATCTCCCACCACCCGTCGCTGGCCGCGGTGTTCGAAGAGATCTTCGTCGCCCGGGGCGGAGCGCTCGCCCTGCGTCCGGCCGCGGACTACGTGCTGCCCGGCAGTGAGACGTCCTTCGCGACGGTCGTGGCGGCGGCGCTGGAGCGCGGCCAGTGCGCGATCGGCTACCGCGCGCACGGTCCGGACACCGCGCGCCGCGACGACGGCTTCCGGCTCTGTCCCCGTAAGGCCGACCGGCGTGTGTGGAGCGCCGAGGACGAGGTACTCGTCCTGACCTCGACCCCCGACGGGCGTGACGTCCCGGGCGGAGAGGACAGCGGGCTGCCCGGGATGCGCCGGGAACTCGAAGGCGGCGGCTCGCCGACCGGTGTGCCGCTGGGGTGACCCGGGCCGGCGACCGCTCCCGGTGCGCGGCATGGCAGCCGACGGAGGGCGGGAGTGCCACCGCGCGCGGCTCTCACCGGGCCGCGGCGGACCACAGGACGTGTCCCCTGGGGCGCGTCACCCGGCTGGTACGCTGCCCGACGGCGTCCGGGGCCTCGCTGACCAGCATGTCCACGTGCCGATCACCTTTTCACCGGCCATCGCCTACGGGGCTGCGGGGCCACCCGCCGTCCCCGCACCGACTCCGCCGCACGGCGACCCATGGGAGCGTGGTGACATGGACGCCAAGTCCGAGAAGCGCGACCTCGGCACCCGGCCCGGACCGGTCCCGTTCGCGCCGGGCTCCCTCCTCTGGGACACGGTCGGCGACGTGCGGACCCTGCTCTCCCTGCCGGCCGCGCTGGTCCTCCAGGTCGCGCATCCCGCGGTCGGCGCCGGTGTGGACGACCACTCGGTGTTCCGTACCGACCCCTGGGGCCGCGCCCGACGCTCCCTGGAGTCCCTGCAACTGTGGGTCTACGGCGGTGAGGACGCGGTCGAGGAGGGCCGCAGACTCCGCCGGCTGCACAGCGCCATCAGCGGCACCGACACCCGTGGCCGCGCCTACCACGCGCTGACGCCCACCCATTACGCCTGGGTGCACGCCACCGCCTACCCGGTCATGCTGCGGGCCGCGCGGTATCTGTCCGACCCGCTCGACGAGCGCGACGAGCGCCGGCTCTACGACGAGTTGCTCCAGCTCGGCGACATCCTCGGCATCAACCGCCGGGACATGCCGCGAACCCCTGAGGCCTACTGGCCCTATTTCGAGACCGTGGTCCGCGAGGAACTGGAGAACACGGTCGTCGTGACGGAGCTTCTCGACCCGCGCCGGCCGATCCCGCTCCCGTCCGGCGCGCCCGCGCTGCTGCGTGGGCTCTGGCCGGTGCTCCGCCCGGCCCTGGCGCGGCTGCATGTCTTCGTGACGACCGGCTTGCTCCCGCCCGCCGTCCGCGAACAGCTCGGCCTGGCCTGGACGCCCCGCGACGAACGCCGGCTGCGGCGATTCGGCGCCGTCGTACGCCGTGTCGTCCCGCTGCTGCCGGAGCGTCTGCGTTATCTGCCCGTCGCCCGCGCGGCCCGCCGCTCCGCGGCCGGTTGACCGGCCGACGCCGACGCGACACCCGGCCTCGCCCTGGTGCACGGCAAGGCGTCGCGGACCCGGACCGTCGTCGGGGAAGTGTGGAAGACGGTCGCCGGTCATGACCCGCGCCGGATCGCCGCGGTGCTCACCGGGGACGCCGGGCGCCTCACACCGCCGGCGCCTCATGGCACCGAGCGGCTCACGACGCCGGGCGCCACGACCGCGACCGCGCCGGGCGTGCCCGGTCGTCCGGTCGGCGGGACGCTGACCGAGCGAGGTGACCGGCGACGGCCCGTCCTGGACGTCGTGTCCGGGACGGGCGCCGTCGGCACGGCCGGGGTGCGGCGGCCGTACGGACCCCGGGGCAGTGCTCAGGCCTCGGTGTCGTCCTCCGGAGCCAGCAGGACCGCCGCGCGGCTCGCGTGCGCGACGGCGTCGCTGACCCGCGGGTTGAACAACGCCTCGATGGATCCCCGGTGATGAGGGCTCAGGACGACGAGGTCGGCGCCGAACTCCACGGCCGCCTCGGAGATGGTCGCGGCGATCTGCGTGGTCAGTCCCTTGGCGAGAGCCGCCTCGGCCTTGACGCCCTTGTCGCTCAGGACGGCCAGGGCCTCGTCGACGATGGCCTTCGCCTCGGCGTCGTCCTCGAGCGGGACGACGGCGGCGAGCGTCGCGGCGGAGGCCACGACGTGCAGGACCCGGACCTCGGCGTCCGTCAGCCGGGCCAGATCGCCGGCCGCGCGTACTGCGGAGAGCCGGGAGGGGCTGGGATCGACGGCGACCAGGATGCGCTGGAACATGGGCTCTTCTTTCCCGTTCTGGAAAAAGCGAGGATCTTCACGGTGATCGGTGACGCCGGAGAACCGGTGTCCCAGTGATCAACGTCAGGCGCGGCCCCGGTCTTCCCGAGATCCGCGCCCTGATCGTTCCGTCCGCCCGCACGCCTGCTCCGTGCCCTGCCCGTGGGTGCCGGGACGGGCCCGTCCGGCGGGGCGAACGCCGACCCGGGCCAGGCCGTGGGCCGTTGCGTAAGGCCCCGGCGTCACCCGGACGTTCGGCCGGCCCTGGATTCCGCGCGGTCGGGGTGAGCGGGGGCGCGCCTGCCCGGCGGCCGCGTCCGCGGCCCGGAGTCGGCGGTCACGCGGCCTGACGGGCCTCGTGCTTCCAGAAGCCGGAGAAGAAGATGCGGTCCTTCGGCAGCCCCGCCTGGTGCAGATGCCGGCGGCCCTCGGTGGCCAGCGTCGACTCGCCGACGACGAAGGCGTATCCGGCCGCGTCGACCCGGGTGTGGCGGAGGAGTTCGCCGAGTGCGGCGGTGCCGGGCACGGACGTGGGGTCCTCGCGGACGATCCAGGTCACGCTCACTCCGGGCGGGGCGTCGACGACGCGCCGGTCGCCGGCGGTGGGCACTTCCTGGATGACTCGGCCCACGGTGTCACGCGGCAGGGAGCGCAGAATGTTGGTGGTCGCCGGCAGACCGGTCTCGTCGGCCACGACGAGCACCTCGGACGCGTCGGGCGGGCAGTCGAACAGCAGGCCCTGATCCAGCAGGGCGAGCGCGTCCCCGGGGCGGGCCCGGCAGGCCCAGACGGCCGCTCCGCCCTCGACCTCGCCGGTGGGTCCGCGGTGGACGACGAAGTCGATGTCCATCTCGGCGGCCTCGGGGCGGAAGTCGGCCACGGTGTAGTTCGCGCAGTGGGGCCGTTCCCGCTCGGGGATCGCAAGGTAGGGCTGCCACCAGCGGGACCCGGTGAACTCGGGCAGGCGCAGGCGCTGTTGGTGGGGAAGTCGCAGGAACAGGCGGAACCAGTGGTCGTAGCCCTGCCACGGGAACTCGGAGAGCTCCGGACCGGTGACGGTCACGCGGTGCAGCGAGGGGGAGACACGCTCGGTGCGCACGACCTCGGCGCGGAACATCCTGGGGTGTTGCGGCATCAGCCTGTGGATCTTCGCCATGAAGGAAGGTTAGCCTAACTTTAGTTCGACTCTCCGCGAGCTCCCTCTGATGGCTGGAAGTGTAGTTAGGTTAGGCTAACCTTCGTTCGTGAGTTCTGGTTCTGGTGAAGCAACAAGCGATCCCTCCCGTCGGCGCGGCCACGCGCTGACCGCACGGGACGTGACCGTGTCGTACGACGGAACGGACGTCGTGCACGGCGCGGCGATCACGCTCCGGCCCGCGCAGGTGACGGCCCTGGTGGGTCCGAACGGCAGCGGCAAGTCCACCCTGCTGCGCACCCTGGCCCGCCTCCAGCGGGCCCGCGCCGCCACCCTCACCCTGGGCACCGGCGACGGCGGCACGGCCGACGGACTCGCCCTGACCGCCCGGGCGTTCGCGCGCCGCGTGGCGCTGCTGACCCAGGGGCGCCCCACGCCGAGCGGTCTGACGGTGCGGGACGTCGTGGAGTTCGGCCGCTTCCCGTACCGCGGACGCTGGGGCGGAGCGGACCCCGACGGCGCGGCGGCCGTGCGCCGCGCACTGGCCATGACCGACCTCGAAGACCTCGCCGAACGCGGAGCCGAACACCTCTCGGGCGGTCAGCTCCAGCGGGTATGGCTCGCCGGCTGCCTCGCCCAGGACACCGGCGTCCTCCTCCTCGACGAACCCACGACCTATCTCGACCTCCGCTACCAGGTCGAACTGCTCGACCTCGTACGCGACCTCGCGGACGACCACGGCATCGCGGTCGGCGTCGTCCTGCACGACCTGGACCAGGCGGCCGCCGTCGCCGACCGGATCGCCCTGTTGCACGAGGGGCGCATCGTCGCCGACGGAACGCCCGAAGACGTCCTGACCGCCGAACGCCTGACCGACACGTACGGCATCCGCATCGACGTCGACACCGACCCCCGCACCGGCCGGCTGCGCACCCGCGCGATCGGCCGTCATCACGCACGTACCGAAAGGCTCAGCACCACCTCATGAGACGCCCCCTCCTCGCCCTCGCCGCCGCGTCCGCCGTCGTCGCCCTGGCCGGTTGCGGTACGACCGAGCCCGCCGCCACGTCCGAGCCGAACTCGAAGAGCATCACCCTGACCGATGCCGGCGGTGTGAAGGTCACGCTCGACGGGCCCGCCAAGAAGGTCGTCGGCACCGAGTGGAACGTCGTCGAGAGCCTCGTCTCGCTCGGCGTCGACCCGGTCGGCGTCGCCGACGTCAAGGGTTACCGGACCTGGGACACCGCGGCTCCGCTGACGAACACGCCCAAGGACATCGGTACCCGTGGCGAGCCCAGCATGGACACCATCGCCTCGCTCTCCCCGGACCTGATCGTCGCCACCACCGACCTGCCCGCCGCCGCCGTCAAGCAGCTGCGGAAGATCGCCCCCGTCCTGGAGGTCCGCTCCGCCAAGGCCGCCGACCAGATCGGGCAGATGGAGCAGAACCTCGACCTCATCGCCGAGGCGACCGGCACCACCGGCGAGGCGACGAAGGTGAAGAAGGCCTACGACGCCAAGGTCGCCGACGGCCGCAAGGCCCTCGCCGACGCCGGACTGGCCGGTCACGAGATCGCCTTCGCCGACGGGTGGGTCGCCTCCAACCAGGTCTCCGTACGCCCCTACACCGGCGGTTCGCTGATCGGCGACGTCAACGAGGCGATAGGCCTGAAGAACGCCTGGACCGTCAAGGGCGACGAGAGCTACGGCCTGGCCACCACCGACGTCGAGGGCCTGACGAGCCTGGGCGACGTCGAGTTCGCCTACATCGGCAGCGACAGCGAGTCCAGCGACCCCTTCGCGGACGACCTCGCGAAGAACGCGGTCTGGAAGGGACTGCCGTTCGTGAAGAAGGACAAGGTGCACCGGCTGCCCGACGGCATCTGGATGTTCGGCGGCCCGCGGTCGATGGAGGCGTACATCGACGCCGTCGTCGACGCCCTGACGAAGTAGCGCGCCATGGCCGTCACCGCAACCGTTCCCACCACCGGCTCACCGGCCGTCGCCGGCCGGACGGCCGCGATCGCGGTGACGGCCGCGCTCGTGCTCCTGGTCGCCGCCCTCGCGGTCGCCGACATCACCCAGGGCACGGCCGCCGTCGGCCCGTCCGAGGTGTGGAAGGCCCTCACCGGCAGTGCCGATCCCGGCGACGCGTCCGTCGTGATCGCCTCACGTCTGCCCCGCATGAGCGCCGGAGTCCTCGTCGGCGCCGCGCTCGGCATGGCGGGCGCGGCCCTCCAGGCCGTCAGCCGCAACGTGCTCGCCGCCCCCGACACCCTCGCCGTGAACGCCGGTTCCTACTTCGCCCTGGGACTGCTCACCGTCACCGGCGCCTCGCTTCCGCTGCTCGCCTCCTCCGGCGTGGCGTTCCTCGGCGGACTCGCCGCCGCGGCCGTCGTGTTGTCCCTGTCCGGCCTGGGCGCGGGGACCGTACGTCTCGTCCTCGCCGGGAGCGCCCTGACGCTCGGACTGTTCTCCGTCACCGAGGGACTGCTCCTGCTGTTCCCCGAGCGGACGCGGGGGCTCTACCAGTGGAGCCAGGGCAGCATCGGCCAGAACGGCTTCGACGGCGTGGCCCAGATGGCCCCCGTCGCGCTCGCCGGAGTCGTCGGGCTGCTGCTGGTGGCCCGGCGCGTGGACGCCCTGGCCCTCGGCGACGAAGCCGCCCGCGGACTCGGCGTCCCGGTCCGGGCCACCCGCGTCACGGTCGTGGTGCTCGCCTCCCTGCTGTCGGCGGCGGCGGTCACCCTCGCCGGACCCATCGGATTCGTCGGTCTGTGCGCACCGGCCCTGATACGGCCGCTCGGCCGCCGCGTCCGGCCGCTGGTGCGTCTCCGGCCGAGCCTGCCCGTGGCCGGACTGACCGGTGCCGGGCTGGTGCTCGGCGCGGACGTCCTGCTGCGTGCGACGGTGTCGGCGCAGTCGGCGGTGGCCGTGCCCACCGGCGTCGTCACCAGCATCCTCGGCGCCGTGTTCCTGGTCGCCATGGCCCTGCGGGTACGGGACACCACGACCGCGGGACCACCGGACCGGCTGCGCATCCCGACCCGGGCGGTGTTCCTGCTGACCGTGGCGGTACTCGTCGTCGTCCTGGTCGCGGTGGCCGTCGCCGCGGTGCTGCTGGGCGACACCAAGCTCCTGCTGGGCGATGTGGCGAACTGGGCCCAGGGCAGGGCCGGGCAGTCCGTCTCCTTCGTCCTGGACACCCGGGTGCCCCGCGTGCTGACGGCACTGCTCGCCGGTGCGGCGCTGGCCCTGTCCGGCACCCTGGTGCAGGCCGTCACCCGCAACCCGCTCGCCGAACCCGGCATCCTCGGGGTCTCCGGCGGCGCGGCGCTCGGCGCGGTCCTGTGCGTGACGTCGGTCCCGGCGGCCGGTTCCTGGGGCGTGGCCGGCGCGGCCTTCGCGGGTGCGGCGGTCACCGCCGCCGTCGTGTTCGGCCTGGCGGCACGCGGCGGGTTCGGACACCAGCGCCTGGTGCTCGCGGGCGTCGGCGTCTCCTCCGCGACGACCGCGCTCATCAGTCTGTTCATCGTCCTCACGGACCCGTTCAACGCCACGAAGGCGCTCACCTGGCTGTCCGGGTCCACCTACGGACGGACACCGCCCGACACGCTGCCGGTGGCGGGCGCCCTCCTGCTGGGCGTCGTGGTGGCCGTGGTGCGGCGCGCCGAACTCGACCTGGTGTCCCTCGACGACGACACGCCCGCGCTGCTCGGCCTGCGGCTGCCGCCCGCCCGGCTCGGCTTCCTGGCTCTCGGCGTGCTGCTGAGCGCCACGGCCGTGGCCGCCGCGGGCACGATCGGCTTCGTGGGCCTGGTCGCCCCGCACGCGGCGCGCGCCCTCGTCGGCCGCCGCCATGTACGGGTCGTACCGGTGGCGATCCTGCTGGGCGCCGTCCTCGTGTGCGCCGCCGACGTGCTGGGCCGCACCGTGATCGCGCCCGCCCAACTCGGCGCCGGACTGGTGACGGCGGTCATCGGCACGCCCTATTTCCTGTACCTGCTGGTCCGCACCCGGCGCTAGCCGCGCCGGCCGGGCGCGACGGCGTGTGCCTCGTTCCGGGGCGGCCGTCGGTCCGGCGAGGAGTGTCGCGATACGGATGTCGGGCAGTTCGTGCGTGCCCCGTCACGGCCCGCGGGGCCTCGAGCGGGTCAGCCGGCCTGGCCGCGCAGCCAGGCGCCGACGCCGCTGAGCGCGCCCGCCTTGTAGTCGGACTCCACGTCCCTCGCCAGGTCGGCGACGGTGACCGCCCCGAGGGCCGCACGGCGCGCGGTCTCGGCGGTGGCCATGGCGCGCGAGATCGCGCACGGCGTCACGCACGCCTCGGCCGGAGTGGCCAGCGGGCCGCGTCGGCGAATCTCCGTGCACACGAAGGCGGGGCTCGGGCCGTCCACGGCGTCCACCACGTCCAGGACGGTGATCCGGTCGGGCGACCGGGTGAGTGCGTAGCCCCCCGACTTGCCCTGCGTCGAATGGATCAGCCCGGCACGGGAGAGGGCCTGGAGCTGCTTGGCGAGGTAGGTGGGTGAGACGTCGTGCAGTTCGGCGAGCCGGGCGGCCGGCACCGGCTCACTCACCGACGTCAGGACGACACAGCAGTGCAGCGCCCACTCGACTCCGCCCGACATCTTCACGCCTCTCACCTTACCCAGCAGCTTGACTCGGACACTTTCTATCCGAGTATTATCCCGGACAGAAAGTGTCCGAGTTTGTGTTCGGCGCGCGCCGGTCGGGTGAGTTGCGCGAACATACGGTGTAAACGGGACGAAAGGAACAGCCATGAAGATCGCGGTTGTCGGCGGTACGGGACTGATCGGCTCGCAGGTGGTCGGCCGTCTGAAGGAGCAGGGGCACGAGGTGACGGCGCTCTCGCTGTCGACGGGGGTGAACGTCCTCACCGGAGCGGGTCTGGACGAGGCGCTGGCCGGCGCGGAGGTGGTCGTCAACCTGACGAACTCGCCCACGTTCGACGAGGCCTCGCTCGCGTTCTTCCAGACGTCGATGGACAACCTGCTGGAGGCGAGCCGCGCGGCGGACGTCGGGCACGTGGTCATCCTCTCCATCGTCGGTGTGGACGGCGTGCCCGAGCTGGACTACTACCGGGCGAAGACCCTCCAGGAGGACCTGCTCAAGGCCGGAGGCCTGCCGTACTCCGTCGTACGGGCCACCCAGTTCATGGAGTTCGTCGACGCGGTCATGTCCTGGACCACCGAAGGCGACACCGTCCGGCTGCCGAGCACCCCCTTGCAGCCGATCGCCGCCGCCGACGTCGCGGCCGCTGTCGCCGACGTCGCCGCGGGCGCCCCCCTCAACGGCACCCTGAACGTCGGTGGCCCCGATGTCTTCACCCTCGAAGAGCTGGGGCGCGTCACCATCGAGATCAAGGGCGACGGACGCCAGGTCGTCGTCGACGACACCGCCGGGATGTTCGCCGTACCCAAGGGCGACGTCCTGACCACGCCCGAGGGCTCCCGTATCGCTCCCACGCACTACCGCGACTGGCTCGCGTCCTGATCCGACCGGGCACCGGGTCCGGTGCAGGCGGACCTTGGCGGGTCACCGGCTCCTGCCCGGCGGCCCGCCACTCGTGTCGCAGCCCCGCTCCACGATCGCACCCTCCGACAAGGGGCGCGCAATGGCGAAGGCCGTGACGGAGCCCGAGGGTTGTCCCATAACTGCTGGTCACGGGTGACATGATCTTGCTGTGGCTGGTGTGATCACGGTGTCGGAGCCGTCGTGGACAGCCCCCCTCTCCGGGCTGGGCCCGCGTCAGTTCGGCAGGCTGATCAGCGCGTTGCGGCGTGAGGGCGCGGATCGGTCCGCATGGGCCGGCACTGCTGCCTGCCGCTGGAGGACCGAGTGCTCGTGGTCGCCGCGTACTGGCGGACGAACCTGACCTTGCGCCAACTGGCCCCATTGTTCGGGGTGTCGAAGCCGGGCGCCGACCGCATTGTCGACCATCTCGGGCCGCTTCTCGCGCTCCGGCAGTGCAAGCGGCTTCGGAAGGACGCCGTGCTGATCGCAGACGGGACCCTGGTCCCCAGCCGCGACCACGCATCGCCGGGCAGTCGGAGACTGGCCGGTACTCCACCAGCCACCAGGTCGTCATGGACAACGGCACCCGGCTCGTCGTTGTGGTCTGCCGGGCAGCGGCCGGCAGACCACAACAACTGCAAGGCGTGGGGCTGCCCGGGACTGCCCGGCGCAAAGGACGCCTTCGGCAGGACGACCGTGACCACTGATCGCGGCCACCGGGGTGCCGGCCCGGCTATTTCGCCCGGCGCGAGCGCGGCCACACCGAACTCCCGGACCGGAAGAGGAACACAACGCTTCCCATCCCAAGGTCCGCGCCCGCGTCGAGCATGGATCCGCCCGAATGAAGGGCTAGGAGATCCTTCGACTACCGTTTGCTCGGAATCGCCCGCCTGCACAACCTCGCCCTCGCCGAATAACGGGAGTCAGGCAGGTCATCCAGCACGCCGGAGATCATTTACGGACAACCGCTTATGAGTAGACGTGCCCACTGAAGCGAACTTGACACGTGTGGTCATTCCGGATCGGCGATCAGTTCGCCCAATTGAATGAAGTATTCAGCTGAGTTCCAATTCCCATAAATGCACACCAAATATTGGCGTTCGGAGTATCTGTATATCTCGCGACGAGTAACTTTAGTGATGCCGGGACTGTATGTACTTATGACTGCCTGGAGCTCCTTGAGGGCTTCCGCCTCATTTCCTTCGATATCCGAAACCTTGCGCATCGCGGGCGGTGGGTCAAACGTGTGTGCGGTGATTATCCACTTGGGCATGTTGGCCTTTCCTTGAGCGGGGAGGCTGGCAAATTGAGCGCATCCGAGGCGGCCGCCCAGGCTTCAGGGTGCGAGACGGGCAACAGTCGAAACTGCTGTACGTGCGTACTGTCGTAAGGGGCGGCAGCGGACTTCAGGGGAGTATCCCAGCCAAGCGTCTCGCGTAGGGACTGCTCTGGTGCCCTCGCCGCTCCGCCCGCCGTCGTAGAACCGGGGGCGCGGGCACGACGGCTGGGGCGACGCCCGGGGTCAGGCGGTGCTCGCGTACAGCTCTCGCAGTGGCTGTGCCGAGTCCGTACCGGAGTGGCCGAACGGCGCGTCGAAGCTCCAGACCATGAAGAGCAGGAAGACCACCAGGGCGCTGAACGCGGTGGCCAGCATCAGCTCGCGGGCGGAGCGGCGGATCTGGAGGGCGTAGAGCAGCCCGAGCGTGACGATCGCACCGGCGATCAGGCCGAACCAGACCACGCCGGGCAGCGTGGTGCCGGCGCTGTCGAGACGCTGGTGACGCGCGTCGTCGGCGGTGGCGACCTGGTCGAGCAGCGGTTGGTAGGCCTGGGCCTGCAGTTCGTCGGAGGGCCGGTGATGGGCGATGTCGCTGCGGATCCGGGCCAGCAGCTCGCCGCCGGTGGCATCGAGCGCCCTGTCGTCCTCCATGGCCGGCCACTCGGTGGTGACGGCGTGCCGGGCGTAGGCGTCGATGTGCTCCTGGACCTGGGTGTGGAAGGCGGCCGGGTAGACGTCCAGGCGCTGGTCGATCTCGTACAGCGCCTGGGCCTCGCGCTGGACGGTCCCCTCCGCGGCGCCGCGCGCCTCCCAGACGCCCGCGATCGCCAGGCCGAGGACGATGGCGTAGACGACGCCGACCATCATCACCATGTACTCCAGGACGTCCGGAGTCTGTGAGGTGTCCTCGTCGTCCGCGACGCGGCGATGGCGCATCACGGTGGCGGCGATGACGAAGGCGCAGACCAGCGCGCAGGCCAGGGTGTAGATCAGCCATTCCGGCACAGCAGGACTCCAGGACGAACGGGCGAACGGACGGGCGAACGGACGGGCAGAGGGCGAACGGGCGAGACGTGCGGCGGCCAGGGAACGGCTCAGCGGCTGCCGCGGCGGCGGGAGCCCGGGCGCAGTGCTGCGGCGGCCAGGATGGCCGGGGTGGTGACCACGAGCGTGGTCATCGTCGTGGACATGCGGGCCACCGCCGGACGCGCGGAGCGGCCGCCGTAGTGGAAGCGGGGGACCCACGTGAAGGCGGCGGTCCGCGGTACGGCGCGTGGTGCGCGGGATGGGGCCGCGGCGGCCTCCCGCGCGGGTACCGGCCGTTCGGCGGGCGTGGGCAGCGGGGCCGCCGACGGGACCGGAGCCGGCCGGCCGCGCACGCCGGAGGGTGCCGTCGCGAGCGGAGCGGGCCTGGCCGGGGACGCGACAGGGGGCGCGGCCGGCGGCCGCCACGCCTGCGGTGTCTCCCGCGGCGCGGCGGCGTCGGGCTCGGCCCAGTCGTCGGCCGCGCACACCAGCAGGTGTGCCGTGGCGGGGCCGGCCTCGACGGCGACGGCCGCTCCGGTCGGGCACGGCAGGGGGCAGAACGCGGCAGCGGCGCCCAGGCCGAGTGTGATCCAGCCGCTCACCAGTGGTGTTCCTCTCTGCTGATGGTCCGTCGAAGTCCGCTCACGGCTGCTCCGACGGTCCGCGCGCCTCGGTCCGCGGCACGGCCGGGCGGCGGACGCCGGCGCCGGCCTCGCGGCAGGGTGCGGCGCCGGGAGTAACGATCATGCTCGTCCCGGGGTCACGGCCCGGTGCGGATCTCCCGCGGGACGCGCGGGGCGGCGGTCGCGAGGGGCGGCCCTGGGACACGGCGGCACCGGTTCCGTACGGATGACGGAACCGGTCCTGTACGGATGACGAACCGGTCGGGCGTGGCCTCACCGGCTCCTGGAACGGGACGGTCCCACGAGGAGGACGCGTTCGATGGACTCGTAGCGCTCACGTTCCCGGGCGGCCGCGGCTCTGCCGGACAGGAGGGTGCCGAGCAGACCGCAGAGGAAGCCCACGGGCACGGAGACGAGAGCCGTGGTCGTGAAGGGGAACCAGTTGAAGTCGACCTCGGGGAAGGCCGATCGGGGGGATCCCGAGACGAGGTTGGTGCCGGTGATGAGGACGAGGACGCTGAGGGTGCCGCCGATGAGTGTGCACAGAAGGCCGGCCCGCGTGTAGCGCCGCCAGAAGAGGCTGTAGACGAGCGCGGGCGCGATGGCCGAGGCGCCCAGGCAGAAGGAGAGGGTGGCGAGCGGCTGAAGGCTGCGGTGCTGCGCGGTCACGGCGAGCAGGATCACGGGGATGCCCACGGCGAGGGCGGCCAGGCGGGCCAGGGTCGTCTCGCGCAGGGGGGACATGCCCGGGCGGGCGGCGACGTCGTGGGCCAGGGAGTTGGCGCAGGCCAGCGTCATGCTGGCCACGGAGGCCAGCAGCGTCAGGAAGATCGCCGTGGTCACGGTGGCGAACAGCAGACTCTCCGCGCGGGAGAGGTGCAGCCCGAACGCGGCTCGTGAGCCGAGGAGGTAGGCGGTGTTCCCGCGAGCATCCGCGCTGACGATGCCGGTGCGGCCGATGAGAGCCGTGGCGCCGACGCCGATGACGGTGATGACGGCGATGAAGAGGGCGACCGTCGAGACCGCCCAGGACATCGCTCGGCGTACCTGGCGCGCGTTGCCCGCGGTGTACATTCGCATGGTGACGTGCGGCAGGCAGGCGCCGCCCAGCACGATGGCGCACTGGGTGCTGACCATGTCGAGGCCGCGGTGCGGGCCGTCCGCGAACTGCAGGCCGTAGCGCAGGAAGCCGTCGCCGGTCCCGCTGTTTCGGGCGGCGGTCCGGAACAGGTTCTGCGGACTCCACCCGAAGGTGTGCAGGATCAGCCCGGAGATGACCAGCCCGGACCCGAGAAGGATGACCGTCTTGAGGATCTGGATCAGGGCCGTGCCCCGCATCCCCCCGATGGCGGCGTAACCGATCATCAGGGTTCCCGCCCCGACGACGCAGCCCGTCCGCATCGCGCTGTCGGAGAAGCCGAGGACGAACGCCAGCAACTGGCCCACGCCCGCGAGCTGTACGACCATCATCGGCACCAGCGCGGCCAGGGTGACGGCGCACGCGGTGATACGTACCGCACGGCCGGGCAGCCGGCGGCCGAGCACGTCGCCCATGGTGAACCGGCCGGTGTGATGCAGGGGTTCGGCCAGCAGGAACATCAGCAGCAGCAGGGACAGCAGGGTGCTCAGCGCCAGGACGACACCGTCGTAGCCGCACAGCGCGATGACACCGCCGATGGTGAGGACGGTGGCGGCGGAGATGTAGTCACCGGCGATGGCCAGGCCGTTGCGCAGGGGGGACAGGTACCGGTACCCGGTGTAGAACTCGTCGAGGTCGTCACGGTCGGGACCCGTGAGCACGCACAGCAGGAGCGTGAGACTCACGACGCTGCAGAACGCCACGAGGGACCAGGACTGCGCGGAGCCGTCGAAGTCCGTCACGGCTGCTGCTCCCCGTCGGCGCGGTAGGTCTGCCGGTGCACACGGCGGGCCAGGGGGTCCACGTACCGGCGTGCGGTGTACTCGTAGAGGATCACGGCCAGCCAGGTGACGGGGAGTTGTACCAGTGCCAGGACAAGACCGAGGGGAAGACCGCCGGGGGCGGGGCGGGTCATGATCGAGGGGGCTTCGACGGTGAGGGTGAGGAACGCGGCGAAGTAGCCGAGCGCGGCGAACGTGGCGACGCGCCGCTGCCAGCGACAGGCCCGGCGCAGGAGACGGAAGTCGCGGTGCCGGCTGGTCCACGAACGGGGCCGGACCGCCGGTGGGTCGCCGTCCCGCGCGGTCAGCGGGTCCGGGGCCCAGGCCGGGAAGGCGTGCCGTCCGGGCCGGTGCTGAGCCGGGTGTAACTCCGAGCTGTCGAAGGACATCCCAAGGTCTCCTGCCGGGTCGTGGGCCCCACGAGACGCGGACCGCGAGAACGTGGGGGGAGCGGTTCGGGTCTCCGCACGCTATGCGGGTGTCGGACCGTGCGCGCGGACTTCCGTCGAACTCCCTGGTGGGGGCCGCTCAGGCGTTCTGACCTCGGATGTTGTACGTGTGATGGGTGTGGCGGGGGCATACGGCAGTGCTCTGCGGGCCACGGCGGAGTCGAACCAATTCGCGCGGACGGCGCGGCACCGGAGGGTGCCGCGCCGCGCTGTGCCGTGGGGGTCTGGGAGTGCCGCGCCGCGCTGTGCGTCGGGGTCTCAGGGTGCCGGGACCTCGTCTACGAAGGTGGTTCCCGCCCCGCGGTAGGCGTTCACCTTGGCCGACACCTGGGCCGGGCTGAGCACCTGGTCCTTGACGTGGAGGACGTAGTCGACCTGTTCGTCGTAGGCGCGCGGTGTCGTCGAGGTCTGGCCGGCCAGGTCGATCAGCCACTGGTTGAAGTTGATCGACATGGGACGCTCGGGCAGGTACTGGGCGTCATGGGTCCCGAACAACTGTCCGTCGATGTAGTACTTGATGGCGGTGTTGTCGATCGTGAGGACCAGGTCGTGCCATCCGGCGTAACTCCGCCGGCTCTCGGTGTGCTGGTTGACCGCCTGCCAGGGGTCGGGGTTGTAGGTCTCCCAGGACGTGGTGTACAGGATGTCGCCGGCCTCGCCCCAGCCGCCGTTGGGCAGGTACTCGAAGTCGTACTCGGCGTAGTCGTCCGCCATCGGGGCCTTGAGGTCGTTGATGGTGAAGAAGGTCTGCACGAGGTGGTCGCCATCGGGTCCGGACCGGGGGGTGTCGGCGAACTTCACCCGGGCCGCGTAGGTGCCGTTCTTGAACTTCGTGCTCCGGGAGACGACTTCGGTCTGGACCGTGGACGCGGCGGTGCCCGCGGTGGAGGTCTGCAGGTTCATCACCGAGTTGCCGGCGGTGCTGGAGAAGGTGACCTTCGACGGGTCCCAGGTGGCGCCCGGCACCCCCGGACCACCGGAGTTGGAACGGACGTTCCAGCCGTGGGACGTGAGCGCGGGGTCGGTGTACGAGGTGTAGGTGAAGTCGTCGAACAGCGTCGCGCCGCCACCGGGCGGGTCGGTCGGGTCCGGCGGGTCGGTCGGGTCCGTGGGGGTGTTGCCCTCCGGGGGCGTGCCCCAGACGGTGGCTCCGGCGAGCTGCGCGGTGACCTTCGTCCAGTCGGCGTACGCGGTGGTGGACGCGTTGAAGGAGTAGTCGTCCGCCTGGTTCAGGGGCTGCCAGCTCGCCTGGTAGAAGCGCAGTTGGAGGTCGCCGGTGTCGGTGCCGGCGCTCAGGGTGCCGGCCGACGAGGTGAAGCCGATCTCCAGGTAACGGTCCGCGGTCGCGGTGGGACGGCTCAGGGTGCCGAACGTGCCGGTGACGTTGGCGCATCCCCTGACCGCCCAGGAACAGGCGAAGCGGTACGAGGCGCTCGGCGAGTCGGCCTTGAAGTAGTAGCGGATCCTGACCTGGCTCAACTGGACTGTCGTCGAACCGGTGTTGCGGACCTTGAACCAGGGCTCGCTCTGGTCCGCGGTGGCCCCGGTGGCACTGGTGCGGTACTGGACCGCGAGGGCGTCACCGGCGGCGGACGCGGTCATCGGGACGGCGGCCAGGGCGGAACCGGCCAGGAGCGCCGACAGGGCCAGGGCCACGCGGCGGCGGCCGACGAGAGGACGGGTGCTCATCAGGATTCCTTTCGGGTGGGGGGCTCCCGATTGGCATGGGAGGAGTGGGGGAGTGCGCTGCGCGAGACCTCGGCGGCGGTGGGCGGAGTGCGCGGACGGCGTGCGCGGGTCCGGGAGGCCGGGACGGACGCGCTTTACCAGTTGACCCACTGCCGGTTTACCAGTTGGTGTTGCCTGAAGGTGGCATAGACCAATCGAGGCGTCAAGACCCGCCGCAGGTAAGGGAATTGACCGACCGTCTCGCGACGTGACCGATGCCCGGACCACCGCCCGACCGGTTGAATGTGCTTTACCAGAGGACCAGTTAGGGTCAGACGCGTACCAGCGTCTCGTCCCGCCGACGAACGAGAGCCCGCATGGAGATCGACTCCGCCGCCACCCGCGCGGTACTCAAACGCGAGAGGGTTCGCGAGGCGATCCTCGAACTCATCGACGAGCGCGGCCCCGGCGACGCCATCCCCTCCGAACGAGCCCTCTGCGCCCGGCTCGGCGTGTCCCGCCCCACCCTGCGGGCCGGGATCGACCAGCTCGTCGTGGCGGGACTCCTCGTACGGGAGCACGGCCGGGGGATGTTCGTCGCCGCCGAGAAGATCACCCAGGAACTGGTGTCGGACCGGCGCAGCTTCAGTCTCCCGCGGGCCGCCGGCACCTGGACCAGCCGGCTCCTCGAACTCAGCACGCTGCCGGCCGGCGCCCGCGTCGGCCGCAAGCTGCGTCTCTCGCCGGCTGCCCCGATCCGCTACGCCGCCCGGCTGCGCCTCGTCGACGGCGCTCCCATGGCCATCGAGTACCTGCACGTGCCCGCGGACCTGGTGACGGACCTGACCAGCGACGAACTGGAGAACGGCGACCTGTACGAGCACCTGGGCGAACGGCACCGCGTCCAGGTCAGCGAGGCCGTCCAGTCGATCGAGCCCACTGTGGTGACCCGGGCCGAGGCGGAACTCCTGGCCGTGCCGGAGCTGTCACCGGCGCTCCTCTTCGAGCGGCTCACCTACGACACCGAGAACCGGCCGGTGGAATACGTCCACTCGCTCTACCGCGGCGACCGCTATCGCATCGTGTCCCGGCTGACACTCGGCCCGCGCACCGGAGCCCGCCCCGCACCGCAGGACGGCCACCATCCCGGCATCCCGCCGGGAGACCTGATGCCGGGCGCACCGGTCACGTTCTCCACCCGGGGCGTGGTGCAGGGCGACGCCTGACGCACCGACCGACCGCGCGTGGTGCGAGGAGGGTCGTGTCGTCGCCGACGGCGGTCCGCTCGTCGTGATCTCGTACGCCGCCGGCCGAGTGGTTCGTGAAGAATCCTGTCCCCGCCGCATCCGAACGCGTGGTTCGCCCGGAAGTCCCCCGTGATGGCGAACACTTCACCGGACGGGCACCACGCCTGCCTTCCGGGCTCTCACGGAAGGCGAGCGATGAGCGAGGAGGAGGGGCTCTCGACGCTGGGAGGCTCCGACGCGGTCGTACACACCCGGGCCGAGCGGGAGTTGGCCGTCTCGCACTGGCTCGTGTGTGCCGCGGACGATCTGCGGGCGGCCCAGGAGCAGTGGGAGGACCAGGGCGTCGCCCTGTTGCGCTGCGGAGGACTCTTCTCCGCCGTGCGCATCCCGGCGGCGATCGTCTTCGCGGCCGCCGGCACGGACGACCGCGACGGCGTCGACGCGTTCCTGGCCGACGCGCTGCACGGCGGTCCCGTCTTCGTCGACACCATCAGCGGCTGCTACTACTGCCTGGTGCCGGCGAGTGCCCAGCGGTGGTGGACGAGCGTCGACGCGGCCTGCCTCGGCCGCGAGTCCTACCTCGGCGTGCCGAACCCCTGCCTCGACGCTTCCAGCGCCGGCGCCCGCTCCTATTGGTGCGTGCCGATGGACGGTCCCGGCGACTTGTGCGTGGCGGCCACGGTACACAAACTCGTGCTCCTCGGACGGCACCGCAGGATTCGGGGAGACGTGATCCAGGGGGTCGCGTGGAACGGGTTACCCGCAGGGGGCGAGACGGCCGACGACGACTAGACGGCCGACGACGGCACAACGGCTCGACGCGGCCCGCGGGCGACTCCCGGCCGTGCCCGCCTCACCCCGCCGCACCCGCCTCCGTGCACCCCCGTCAGGTGTCGCGTCGCCGAGGGGTGGACGCGGCGAGGGCGCGGAACGCCTGCCACTGGACCCCGTTTCGACGAGGCGGAGGCGGGCTACGCCGAGGCCGACGGTCTGCTGCGACGCGCCGGGGCGCACCACGCCACGGGGCCGCGCACGCTGGGCCTGATCACCATCCGGCCGGCCCAGCGACAGACCGCCGACATCGAGGCCGTCGTCCGCGACCGGTGACCGACCACCTCTACGGGCTGGAGTTGGACTACCGCTGCGAACTCGCCGTCCTGCACCGGGACATGGACGCCGCGGCCGCGCTGGTCCAACACCTCCTGCCCGTACGGGAGCAGCTCGCCGGCGCGGCCTGCGCGAGCCGCCCCCTCGCCCACGGCCTCGGCGACCTGTACCGGCTCGTCGGCGCGGAACAGGCCGCGGCCGAGCACTACGCGCCGGCCGAACGGATCGCGCGCGCCTGGGACTCGCCGCATCTGGTGGCTGGCGCGCGCCGGGCGGCCGCGGACCTGGCGGCGACCCGCGCCCGACGCCGGACCGTCGTGACGTAGACGTAGACGTAGACGTAGACGGAGGCGGACGGACGTGGAGGTGGGCGGATGCAGTGGGACGTGGACGTAGGCGCGACCGGCGCGTGGGCGAAGGGGTCGGTCTGGGTGGCGGGTGCGTGAGGTGGTCGGGTGGCGACGCGGCCCGTGGGCCTGAAAGCGCGACGGGCTCAGCTGCGTACCCTGTCCCCGTGTCAGCCTCCCGTCTGCGGCGCGTCGCCGTTCTCGTGCTCGAAGGGGCGAAGCCGCTCGATGTGGGCATCCCCGCGCAGGTGTTCACCACGCGCGCGAGCATGCCGTACGAGGTGCGGCTGTGCGGTGCGGCACCCGGCCTCGTGACCGGCGGCGACGGCCTCTCGTACCACGTCGCCCACGGCCTCGACACGCTCGCCTGGGCCGACATCGTCTTCCTCCCCGGCTACCGCTTCCCCGACCGCGACGATCCGCCGCGGACCGTCATCGACGCGCTGATCGCCGCCCACAGCCGGGGCGCACGGCTCGCCGCCATCTCGACGGGTGCCTTCGCGCTGGCCGCCACGGGCCTGCTCGACGACAGGCGCGCCACGACGCACTGGCACTACACCCGGGCGCTGGCGGCGAAGCATCCGCTGGTTCGGGTCGACGAGAACGTGCTGTTCGTCGACGAGGGCAGCGTGCTGACCTCGGCGGGCGCCGCCTCCGGCATCGATCTGTGCCTGCACATCCTGCGCGGCGACCTCGGGGTGGCCGCGTCGAACCACGCGGCCCGGCGCCTGGTCGCGGCCCCCTACCGCAGCGGCGGTCAGGCGCAGTACGTGCCGCGCAGCGTGCCCGAACCGCTCGGCGAACGGTTCGCCGCCACCCGCGAGTGGGCGCTGCACCGGCTCGACGAGCCCCTCACCCTCGACGTCCTGGCCCGGCAGGCGGCGGTCTCGCCACGCACGTTCTCGCGGCGCTTCGTCGAGGAGACGGGGTACACGCCGATGCAGTGGGTCATGCGTGCCCGCATCGACAGGGCCCGCGAACTGCTGGAACGTTCGGAGCGCGGCGTGGAGCGGATCGCCGCGGACGTCGGTCTCGGTACCGGCGCGAATCTGCGACTGCACTTCCACCGCATCCTCGGCACCACACCGAGCGAGTACCGGCGCACCTTCGCCCAGGGCGAGTAGCCCCGCCGGTCCGATCCTGGCGCCTGGCGCGATCCTTTTGAACCATGGCGATCTCGCCACTGTCCCCGCCCCGTGCCGCGAGCGAGCCTGGTGGCGAACGGAAGGGACACCATTCATGACTCGCATCGCCATCAACGGATTCGGCCGTATCGGACGCAACGTGCTGCGCGCGCTGCTCGAACGCGACAGCTCACTGGAGATCGTCGCCGTCAACGACCTCACGGAGCCCACCACCCTCGCGCGGTTGCTCGCCTACGACTCCACGGCCGGCCGGCTCGGCCGCCCGGTCACCGCCGACGGGGACGCGCTGGTCGTGGACGGCCGCCGTATCACCGTGCTCGCCGAGCGTGAACCCGCCCAGCTGCCGTGGGCCGAACTCGGTGTCGACCTCGTCCTGGAGGCGACCGGACGCTTCACGTCGGCGAAGGCGGCCCGCGCCCACCTCGACGCGGGCGCCAAGAGGGTCCTCGTCAGCGCCCCGTCGGACGGCGCCGACGTCACGCTCGCCTTCGGCGTCAACACCGACAGCTACGACCCGGCCGTGCACACGATCGTCTCGAACGCCTCGTGCACGACCAACGCGCTCGCGCCGCTGGCCGCGGTGCTCGACGAGCTCGCCGGGATCGAGCACGGCTTCATGACGACGGTGCACGCCTACACCCAGGAGCAGAACCTCCAGGACGGGCCGCACCGTGACCCCCGCCGGGCCCGGGCCGCCGGCGTCAACATCGTGCCGACCACGACGGGCGCCGCGAAGGCCATCGGCCTGGTCCTGCCGAACCTGGAGGGCAAGCTGTCGGGCGACTCGATCCGGGTACCGGTTCCGGTGGGCTCGATCGTCGAGCTCAACACCACCGTCGCCCGGGACGTGACGCGCGAGGACGTCCTTGCGGCCTACCGGACTGCCGCGGAGGGGCCGCTGGCCGGCATCCTGGAGTACTCCGACTTCCCGCTCGTGTCCTCCGACATCACGGGCAACCCGGCCTCGTCGATCTTCGACTCGGCCCTCACCAGGGTCGACGGCCGGCACGTGAAGGTGGTCGCCTGGTACGACAACGAGTGGGGCTTCTCGAACCGCGTGATCGACACGCTCGAACTCCTCGCCGCCGGCTGACCTGTCGGCCTCCTCGGTCCCACGGCCGCGTGGCGGTGGGACCGGCATTTCCACCACCGCCACCACGGCCGACTCCGACCGCGCAAGTCCGACCGCCCCGCACCGGCCGCGCGCGGGGCCGACACCGGCGGCGGGTCCGCAGGATGATGGAGGGTGGAGGGCGGGACGAAACCGTCCCCCCCGCTCGGGGATCCGTCGAGCCCGACGGTACGGATCCGTCCCGGCTCGGAGTCCGTCCCGCCGCGGGACGTGCCCGAGACAGGAGGTCGCGCGCATGCTGTTCCGACAGCTGGAGTACTTCGTGGCGGTGGCCCGGGAGAAGCACTTCGCCCGGGCCGCGGAGGCCTGCTATGTGTCGCAACCTGCCCTGTCGGCCGCCATCGCCAAGCTGGAGCGGGAGCTGAACGTCACCCTGATCAACCGCGGCCACACCTACCAGGGCCTGACCCCCGAGGGTGAGCGGCTGGTGGTGTGGGCCAAGCGGATCCTGGCCGAGCACGACGCGTTCAAGGCCGAGGTGGCCGCGGTCCAGTCGGGCGTCACCGGCACACTGCGGCTCGGGACCGCGCCCACCGCGTCGACCACCGCGGCCCTGCCCGTGGCCGCCCTGTGCGCGCTGCACCCGCTGGCCAGGGTGCAGATCAGCACCCGGCTGCCGACGGCGGAGCTGGCCCGGCAGCTGCGCGAATTCGAGCTGGACGCGGCGATCGCCCCCTTCCCGGCGGAGGAGCGGGAGGGGCTGGAGACGGTGCCGCTGTACGAGGAGCACTACCTGCTGCTCGCCACCGGCGACCGGCTGACCTCCGACTCCGACACGATGACGTGGGCGGAGGCGGCACAGCTGCCGCTCGCGCTGCTGCCGCAGGACATGCAGATCCGGCAGGTCATCGACGACGCGTTCGCCGCCGCCGATGTGGTGCCGCACGCCCAGGTGGAAGCGGACTCCGTCGCCTCCCTCTACGCGCACGTGGGCGCCGGAGGGTGGGCGAGCATCGTGCCGCACACCTGGCTGCGCGCGATGCCGGTGATCGGCCGGATGAGAGCGGTACGGCTGGTCGATCCGGAGGCGAGCGCGCAGATGCTGGTGGGGATCAGCGCGGTGGCTCCAGGATCGCGCGTCGCCCGGGCGTTCGTGGAGGTGGCGACGGGCCTGTCGCTGGACGAGTTCTTCGGCCAGCCGCTGCCCACCGAGCACCCCGTCGGCTGACGCGGGCCGCACCGAGGGACGCCCCGCGTATGTGACGTGCCGATGTGTTCCGGTGTCGCGAGCAGGGCGGCACACCGTGTCACGTCCCTTGATAGCCGTCGTTTATCGGTCGGTCGCCGACAAGCCTTGGACGCGGTGGCGGCTGCCGTTCGACAGTGGGCGAGAAGGGTTCAGAACGGCATATA
This sequence comes from Streptomyces sp. NPDC002306, assembly GCF_053593435.1. Lineage (NCBI taxonomy): Bacteria > Bacillati > Actinomycetota > Actinomycetes > Kitasatosporales > Streptomycetaceae > Streptomyces > Streptomyces sp. NPDC002306. Next base: position 238,132 of record NZ_JBSFCK010000004.1, on the reverse strand, counting down.
TCCCCCAAAGGACTCCGTCGTGACCGCTTTTTCCCCACCGCGCAACCCGATCACCGCCCTGTCCTGCCGCGCCCGTCCGGCGGCGGCCCGGGCTTCCCGTCCGGAACGCGGCCGTGCCGGTGGTCCGCGAGGCGCGGACCGCCGTACCCGTGCTTCGCGCCTCGCGGCTGTCGACGCGGGTGACCCCGGGCGGGCCGTCGTCGCGGTGCTCGTGGGCTGTGTCGCGCTGATCGTGGCCAAGGAGCTGGAGACCACGGGCAGCGGACTCGTCAGGTGGTCCGACTACGCGGTTCTCACGCCATCGGACGCCGCGTCCCTGCTGCGGATGTGGCACGCCCCGCTCGTGGTCGCCCTCGCCGCGTCGGCAGTGGGGTTGTCGTGCTGTGCCGCCTCTGTGGCGGGCCGGGTCCGCGCGCACCGGGACAGGCAGCTGAGGCGGCTCGGGACCGCCGGGGACCGGCTGGCACTGCTGACCACGGCGAGCGAACGGGTGGGCACCACCCTGGAGATGACGCGGACCGCCGGGGAGCTGGCGGAGGCCGCCGTCCCCCGGTTCGCCGACGCCGTCACGGTCGACCTCTTCGACGCCGTTCTGGACGGCGCGGAACCCCCGGCCGGGCCTTTCACGGGCGCGGTCACCCTGCGCCGCGCCGCCCAGCGGCCCGTCCGTTCGCAGACGGCTCCCGCCGAGGCGCCGCGGACGAGGGACAGCGACGCCGGGGAGGCCGCGGAGAGGCACGACCGTGACGACCACCCTCGGGTGACGCTGCCGGCTCGGTGGCTGGGGACGGCCCGGCCCGGCGGGGCCGGGTACCCGGACGACGCCGACACGCAGGCCCGGCCGGCACGGGGCCGGTCCACGGCGTCGTACACCCACCACGGTCCCCGGGCGGCGATCCTCGCCCCGCTGTGCGCCCAGGGGGTCACCCTCGGCGTGGTGACGTTCCTGCGGGACCGGTGCCGCGCGCCGTACGACAGCGACGATCTCGTCGTCGCCGGAGCGTTCGCCGAGCGGGCCGCGGTGTCCCTGGACAACGCCCGGCGCCACAAGCGGGAGCACGAAACCGCGCTGCGTATGCGCGGCGGCCTGTGCCCCGGGCGGCTGCCCGAGCCGGCGGCGGTGGAGGTGGCCGGCCGCCATCTGCGCGCGGGCTCCCGGGCAGCCGTCGGCGGTGACTGGTTCGACGTGATCCCGCTCTCCGGCGCCCGGGTCGCGCTCGTCGTCGGCGAGGTGGCGGGCGACGGCCTCCACGCCTCGGCGACCATGACCCGGCTGCGCGCCGCCGTCCGCACCCTGTCCCACATCGACCTGCCCCCCGACGAGCTCCTCACCCACCTCGACGACGTGTTCGTCGGCACGCTCTCCGCCGACGGCGCGAACCGGGCGCCCACCGAAGCGGCCGACACCGCGGGCGAGGCGAGCGCCACCTGCCTGTACGCGGTCTACGATCCGATCGCCGGCCGCCTGACACTGGCCAGCGCCGGTCACCGACCGCCCGTCCTGGTGGCGGCCGACGGCGGCGCGCGGACCGTCGAACTGCCCGTCGGGCCCGCCCTGGGCGGGGGACACCTCCCCTTCGAGGCCACGGAGACGGACGTTCCGCGGGGGAGCCTGCTGGCCCTCTACACCGACGGTCTCGTCCGGTCCCGCCCGCGCGGTCCCGACGGCGGACCGCGGGAACTGCTGACGGCTCTGGCCGGTCCGGCCCGCGAGGAGCTCACCGCCGACGAGTACTGCGCCTCCGTCCTCGACACCCTGGGCGACGGCCGGCCCGAGGCCGACGCGGCCCTGCTCGTCGCCCGTACCCGCGTCCTGGACACGGATCACGTGGCCGTATGGGAACTCCCCCCGGAATCCGCCGCCGTGGCCGACGCCCGTGCGCGGGTGGCGGACCGCCTGGCCTCCTGGGGACTGGAGGACGCGATCTTCACCACCGAGCTGGTCGTCAGCGAACTGGTGACCAACGCGATCCGCTACGCGACCCCGCCGGTCCGGCTCCAGCTCATCCGGGAGAACGACAGCCTGATCTGCGAGGTCTCGGACGGCAGTTCCACCGCGCCTCACGCGCGGCGCGCGAGGATCATGGACGAGGGCGGCCGAGGGCTGCTGATCGTCGCTCAGCTCGTCGACCGCTGGGGCACCCGCCACGGCCGCGACGGCAAGACGATCTGGGCGCAGCAGGCCGTGAAGGGCGGCACGGGAGCCGCCGTGGCCGGGTGACGCCCCTTCGGCCGGCCCGTGTCGCCAGGGTGCCCTGATGGGGGGAACGAAGGGTGTCAGGGCGACGTGACGCAGTGCCCGCTGTGGTCGGTGGAGGAGTGCGGGTTGGCGGCCGGGCCCTCGGTGCTCAGCAGGACGACCACCGAGGTCGGGCCGAGCCCCAGGTCCGCCCGGCGCGCCTCGGCGTCCATGCCGGTGAGCGCCGCGCGCAGCCCGGCGAGCGCGGCGGCCCCGCAGGGACCCGAGGACACCCCCAGAGCCGCCAGGCGGGCGGCGGCGTGGCAGCCGTCGGTGTCGGAGACGGCGATCGCCGCGTCCAGCCCGCCGTGCAGGTAGGGCCAGGCGATGCTGGACGGAGTGCCGCAGTTCAGCCCGGCCATGACGGTGTCCCCGGTGATCACGGTGACGGGTTCGCCGAGCAGGACGCTCCGCAGGACGCAGGCGGCGGTCTCGGGTTCCACCGACAGCAGCGCCGGAGCCCGGCCCGACGGTCTGCTGCGGTAGTGGGTGACCACGGCCTGGGCCAGCGACCCCACACCCACCGGTATGGAGACGAGGTCCGGCCCCTCGACGACTCCCACGTCCGCCAGTTGCTCGTCGATCTCGGCGCAGAGGGTGGAGTAGCCCTCGACGATCCATCCCGGGATGCGCTCGTAGCCCGCCCAAGCGGTGTCCTGAATCAGGACGGCGTCCGGTTCGGCGGCCGCCTCGGCCGCACGGCGTACGGCCTCGTCGTAGGGCCCCGCGACCACGGTGACCTCGGTCCGCTCGGCGACGATGGCCGCCACGGCCCGCGGATGCACACCCCTCGGTACGAACACGTGGGCGCGCTGCCCCGCCAGCCGCGCCACGCGGGCCACCGCACGGCCGTGGTTGCCGTCGGTGGCGGTCACCAGGGTGACGGGGCCCGGCACTTCGCCGTTCACGGCCAGCTCGGCCAGGGCGCGATGCACCGCCCAGGACGCGCCCAGCGCCTTGAACGCGGGCAGTCCCAGACGGTACGACTCGTCCTTGACGAAGACTCGGCCCACTCCCAACTCAGCGGCCAGCGGCGGTAGTTCCGTCAGAGGAGTGGGGGAGTAGTCGGTCAGTGAGCTGTGGAAGGCCCGTACCTCGGCAGGCGCGGACGCACATCGCCAGGCGCGGGCGTGCGGCCGCACGGACCACGGCGGCGCGGCGGGGCCGGGTGCGGGGGTCTCGAACACCTGACCAGGGTCCGACGGCCTCCCGCGATCGGTCCAGCGGACGATTCCCGCCTGAACTCATCCAATTCCCACCCTGACCGTCTCATCCCACGTGACCTGTACGTCGTCGGCCGCCCGGTCCGTCACAACTGGAGCGGCAGATGGCGGGGGCCGCGCAGCATGGCGTTCTGCCGGTAGGGGGGCGGGTCCTGGACGAGCTGTGCCGTGCCGAGGTGGGGGATCAGCGCGCCGAGCGCTGCCTCGGCTTCGATCCGGGCGAGCGGCGCGCCGAAGCACAGATGGATACCGCTGCCGAATCCGACGTGCTGGTTGTCCGGGCGGGTGGGATCGAACCGGTCGGGTTCGTTGAACCGCATGGGGTCGCGGCTGCCCGAGGCCAGCGCGAGGATGACGGACGTGCCGCCGGGGATCGTGGTGCCGGCGACGTCGATGTCGACGAGCGGAACCCTCTCCCGCATGTGGACCGGGGGCTCGTAGCGCAGCAGTTCCTCCACCGCCTGGGGCAGCAGGCCCGGGTCGTCACGCAGGCGGTCCAGCTGGTCGGGCCGGCGCAGCAGGGTGAGGACGCCGTTGGCGATCAGGTTGACCGTGGTCTCGTGTCCGGCGATGAACAACAAGATGGTGGTGACCGCCAGTTCCTCCTCGGTGAGGCGCATGGCGGGGTCCGGTTCGTTGATGAAGTCGGAGAGCATGTCGCCGGTGGGCCGGCCACGGCGCTGTTCGGCGAGCTGGACCAGGTAGGTGCCCATCTCCTGCCGCGCCTGGCCGGCCGCCTGGTCCCGTTCGGTGGTGTCACCCTCGGGTCCGATGTCGGCGGACGCGACGAGCGTGTCGGTCCAGGCCTGGAACAACTGCTCGTCCTTGTCCGGGATGCCAAGCAGGCGGCAGATCACGGTCACGGGCAGGGGGTAGGCGAAGTCGTCGACGACGTCGATCTGCCTGCCCTCCTGGAACACTTCCGCCAGTTCCTTCGTCAGCTGGGCGATCTCGCCGCGCATCGAGTCGACCCGGCCGGGGCTGTGCGGCGGGCCGAACGGCCGCATGGCCGAGTTGCGCAGCCGGTGGTGCTCGGGGTCGTCGAGCCGCAGGAACGGCGGCTGTCGCGTCACCTCGTACGGAGCGGGAGCGGTGCGCGAGCGCGGATCGGCGCTCATCCGGGGATCGTGCAGCAGCGCGACGATCTCGTGGTAGGTGCCGATCAGGTAGCTGCCGTCCGCCTGCCGCACCGCGGGCCCCGCCTCGCGGAGTTCGGCGTACAGCGGGTACGGGTCGGGGCGGTTCGCGTAGTCGGTGATCCGGGCCAGCAGGGTGTCGGAGGCCATGGTGGCTCCTCGTCGTGGGGCGGGACGTGGGTCAGCCGGGCTGCACCAGCGTCAGCCGGCGGTCCGGCAGGTGACCGGTGAGCGCCACGGTGGGGCCGTGCGACAGCCCCTTCGGATCCGGTACGTCGGACGGGATCGGGATGACGGCCGCGAGCGCGCGGTCCGCCGCGCCGGGCGGGGGCGGGAACGGCGCGGCCGTCTCGATCAGGTGCGTGTAGTACTCGAGCGCCTTGGCCATGTCGACGGTGACCGCCGCGGTGACCCGCCCCTGGTAGCCGTAGACCATCGCCAGACGGCGTTCCTCCAGCGAGCCCTGGGCGATGACCACATGGTCGGAGTAGGTGGGCACGCCCACCGACTTGATGTTGAACCCGAACTGGCTCGACCAGAACGTGGGGAGCGTCAGGTGCGGGCGCCGCAGGGGCCCTGGATTGACCATGTTGTGCGCCGCGACCTCGGCCTGCGCGACCGCGTTGCCCCAGTGCTCCAGGGACAGCATCTGGTACCCGAACAGCGGGTGCGGGAACCGTGAGACGTCACCGGCCACGAAGACGTCGTCGGTGACGATGCCGTACATGTCGAAGGCCCGGCAGCCGGCGTCGCAGGCGATGCCGCGCGGGTCGGCCGCCAGCCCGGACCGCGCCAGCCACTCGACGTTGCGCACCGCCCCCAGCGCCACGACGCACACGTCCGCGTCGACGCGGCTGCCGTCGGACAGGTCCGCACCGGTGAACCGGCCGCTCCGGTCGGCGCGCAGGGCGACGACCGTCACCCCGCAGCGCAGGTCCACGCCATGGTTGCGCTGCATGGCGGCGGCGAGTTTCGACAGGGTCCCGCCGAGCGCGCCCACCAGGGGCGCGGGGCCGCGTTCGGCGACGGTGACCTCAAGTCCCCGTTCCCGGCAGGCCGAGGCGATCTCCGAGCCGGTGAAGCCACCGCCGATCACCAGCACCCGGCTCGGCCCTGCGGCCAGCCGCTCGGACAGGCCCGCGGCCTCGTCGCGGGTGCGCAGGGTGAACACCCCGTCCAGGGCCGCTTCCTGCGGGTGGGGCCAGGGCCGTGCCCGGGTCCCGGTCGCGATCAGCAGGCGGTCGAACGGCAGTGACTCGCCGTCGTCCAGCAGTACCCGCTTGCCGAGCGTGTCCAGGCCGACGGCGCGTACCCCGAGCCGCCACTCGGCGTCCGGGTCCCGGCGTGTCGGCAGCGCCGTGGAGTCCGCGGGTACCTTGCCGAGCAGCACCTGCTTGGACAGCGGGGGCCGGTCGTAGGGCGGATAGGGTTCGTCGCCCACGACGGTCAGCGAGCCGCGGAAACCTTCCTCGCGGAGCGATTCCGCGGCCCGCAGGCCGGCCAGCGAGGCGCCGACGACGACGATGCGGCCGTCCAGCAGATCACCGGGCACGCGCGGTCACCCCCTCGCCGATCAGGATGGCCTGGACCGGGCACGCGGCCGCGGCCTGACGCACGCGTTCGTCCTGGCCGTTCGGGACGGCCGGGGCGTAGAGCAACCCCTCCTGGCCGTGCAGCTCGAACACCTCTGGAGCGAGGAAGACGCACTGCGCGTAGCCCTGGCAGCGCGTGAGATCCACAACGACCTGCATGGCCAGTCACTCCCTGAGTCGTACCGGCGTCCCCCTCTCCTTTCTACGCCGGTGCGGCACCGGACGCTCGTTCACGCCGTCAGGCCACCGGTACGGCCGGGTCGGCCACGAGATCGGCGTCGCCGCCCCTGACGGCGTCGCGGACACCGGCGGTCGCCTCGTGCGGCACTCCGAGGGGGACCGAGCTGACCTCGGAGAGGCGGGCGAACTGCTCAGGGGTGAGCCGGACATCCAGGGCGCCCAGGTAGTCGTCGAGCTGGGTGAGACTGCGCGGGCCGATGATCGGGGTGAAGGAGGTCGACGCCCGAGCCCCGCGCTCCCGGAGCCAGGCGACCGACACCTGGGCGGGCGTCGCGCCGGTCTCCTCGGCGATTGCCAGGACGGCGTCGACGACCGCGGTCTTCTGGTCGGTGCTCTCCGTGTGCACGAGCGTCTTCAGATCGGACAGCCGTCCGTCGGTGCCGCGGCGGTACTTGCCGGTCAGGAGTCCGCCGCCGAGCGGTGACCACAGCGCGGCGCCGAGCCCGAGGCTCTCGGCCATCGGCAGCAGCTCGCGGTCGCCGGTCCTCTCGACGAGGCTGTACTCGATCTGGATCCCGGCGACGGGTGCCCAGTTCTTCAGGTCCGCGAGGGTCGCGGCCCGCGAGACGCGCCAGGCCGGGAAGTTCGACAGGCCGACGTGCAGGATCTTGCCGGACCGCACCAGGTCGTCAAGCCCGCGCAGGATCTCCTCCATCGGCGTGAGGTCGTCGGGGAAGTGCACCCAGTACAGGTCGACGTAGTCGGTGCCGAGGCGCTTGAGGCTCGCCTCCAGTGAGGCGACCATGTTCTTCCGGCTGTTGCCCGTACTGGAGACGCCGGGCCGCGGGCCGGCCCCGTTGGTGAACTTGGTGGCCAGGACGAAGTGGTCCCGGTCCGCGGCGATGAACTTGCCCACCAGCTCCTCCGACTCGCCGAACTGGTAGGTGTCGGCGGTGTCGACGAAGGTTCCGCCGGCCTCGGCGAACCGGTCGAACATCCGGCGCGACTCGTCCGGGTCGGCGCCGGCGCCCCAGCCGGTGCCGAAGTTCCCGGTGCCGAGCGCGTACGCGGATACGCGCAGTCCTGTCCGTCGTCCGAAGGTGGTGTAACGCATGGGATCTCCTTGGTGCCGATCGCGCATCGACGTTCGTGGGGGGAGGGGAGAGGGGGCGTCGGTATCGGCGCGTTTCGACGGACGGGTGTCGTGGCGTCGTCGCGAACCGCCCGCGGCCGGATGGGGCGACATCCCGGACCGCTAAAGTAAGACAATCGGTCTACTTAAGGGTCCACCGTAGCGGGTCGTCCGGCCTATGTAAAACGATCGGTATCCTAGAGCGGTGACCGAACCTGACCCCGTACGTCGACGTCGTGGGCGTGGCGCCCGGGAGCGGATCCTCGCGGCGGCGGCCGAGCTGTTCACGGCGCAGGGGATCAACGCGACCGGCATGGACCAGCTCTCGACCGTCGCCGGCGTGTCGAAACGCACCCTCTACGTGCACTTCCCCAGCAAGGACGAGCTGGTCCAGGCGTATCTCCGGTCGCTGGAGGGCGACCTGCTGCCCGTTCTCACGCCTGCTGGCCGACCGGCGCCGGACCCTCGCGAGCGGCTCCTCGCGATCTTCGACGGACAGCCGCCCGACCCGAGCGCTCCGCTTCGGGGCTGTCCGTTCCTGAACGTCAGTGTCGAGATGCCCGACCCCGACCACCCCGCCCACCGGCTGGCCGCGGAGTACAAGCGGGAGTTCGCCCGCCGCCTCGCGGCCGTCGCACGGCAGGCCGGGATCCCCGGCCCGGAAACCCTCGGCGAACAGCTCGCGCTGCTGTTCGACGGTGCGGCGGCCCGGGGTACGGCACTCGACAGCGCGCACACCGGCCCGTGCGCGCGCTCCATCGCGGAGACACTGATCGACGCGGCCCTCGCCCGACGCGGGCCCGGTACCGCCCCATGAGCGCGACACCGGGCTGACCCCGAAGGCAGGCCCTAGACCAGCGGGTGGGCCGACGCGAAGGATCCGTTGTGGTGGACGAGCGGCCTGGCCTCCTCCACGAGGGCGCCCGAGTCGATCTCGCCGACGACCAGGAGGTGGTCACCGACGGTCTGACGGAGCGTGACGCGGGCCGAGAGCCAGGCCGTCACCCCGTCGAGGATCGGCAGACCGTCCTGCTGAGGGTGCCACGCGACACCGGCGAAGCGGTCCACACCGCTGCGGGCGAACCGGCCGGCGAGACCCGCGTTGGGGGTGCCGAGGACATGGACGGCGAAGCGGTCCGCGCGGCGCGCGGCCGGGGTGCTGGACGCTTCGAGGCCGACGCAGAACGACACCAGGGCCGGCCGCAGGGAGACGGAGGTGAAGGAGGTCGCGGTGAAGCCGACGGGACCCGGGAAGGTGATCACCGTGACGCCGGCCGCGTGACGGCGCAGGGTATCGCGGAGGACGCCCGCACCGTCGGGGGCCGGGCGGGAGGGTGCCGGGTTCCGCTGGAGGGGAGCGGTCATGCCCTGTCCTTTCGAGAGCTTCTCGGCTGCTTCGAGCGGTGGAACCGGCTCACCAGGCACTCGACTCCACCGCGACGGCGGGTACCAGCGAGGTGCGCAGCGCTTCCAGGAACGTCACGACCTCGGCCGCCACCGAGCGGTGCTGCAGGTCGTTGAGGACGTCGTGGTGCGCGTCGCGGACCACCGCCAGACGGGAGCGGGGCAGTGACTTCGCGGTGGCGGCCAGGGCGTCGTGGTCCGCGAGCGGGTCCGCGTCGCCGGCCAGGATCAGGGTGGGGACCGTGATCGCACCGCGGTACGCCGCGTCGAGCAGCGCACCCGGCACGGCGACGTCGAGCGCACCGCGCTCGGCCCGGGAGTCGTCGGTCAGGACACCGCGGTGGGCCGGGCAGGAGGTGCGGATGTCGAGCTCGTCGTCCCACGAGCCGCCGGTGGCCGCGGACCGTCCCGGAAGCCCCGCGAGCACGACCGCGTCCGGCTGCCGGACGGCCGACGACCGCCCGACGAGCGCCGCGACGGCCGCGGCGCCGGTGTCGGCACCGATGAACACCACGGGGCCCACGACCGCGTCCCCGCTCACGGCGCCCCGCACGGCGGCGGTGAGCTGGTCGCCGAACCGGGCCAACGAACCGGTCACGTCGTCGGCGTCGATCCGCGGGGCGTCGACGACCCGGACACGGTAGGCGTCGGCGGCCAGCCGCTTGCCGAATCGGGCGTAGGCCGCCCGGCTCTCTCCGCGCCCCGGCACCACGACGACCGTGCCGCGGGTACGGAGCCCCTCGGGGCCGAAGTGGTCGGTGTACTCGGTCATGTCAGGCTCCTGCGGGTGCGGGTGCGGGTGCGGGTGCGGGTGCGGGTGCGGGGTGGCGTCCGCGTTCGGTGGCGGGCTGCCAGCCCAGGGCGGGCGCCACTTCCGTCGCGATGAGCTCCAGGGCCCGGATCGCGGCGTCGTGGTCGGGGACGGCGGGGTTGAACTGCGTGATGAGATCGGTCGCCACGGGCAGGACCTTCTCCCGGCCGAGCGCGGCGATCACGTCGTCGGGATGACCGTGGAACGAGTGGAAGCGGCGCAGTGCCTCGTCCACGTCCAGACCCTTCGGGAAGGCGCCGTTCTTCGCCATCCGGTGCGCCGCCCCGAGGACGTCGTCGCCGATCTGCCGGAGGGCCGTCCGCGTGTCCCTGGCCGGGAACACGAACCGCGACAGCCCGATACGTGGGCGGCGCGGCGCGTCCCAGGAGGCGAGGAACGCGTCCGCCCAGGGACGTTGGACCTCGTCGGTCGCGGCGTCGTGACCGTACGCCGCACGGTTGAGCAGCAGGTTCGACCCTCGGCCGGCGGCGTGCCGCGCGCCGGCCGCGCTGAAGACGCCCTGCCAGATCCGGTCGGTGAAGTCGCCGGCCGTCGGCTGGATGCGGAATCCCGGCGTTCGTACCTCCTCGCCGGCCAGGGCCTGGCGCAACACCGCGAGGTGCTCGGTGGTCAGCTCGCGTCTACGGGAGACGTCCTGGCCGAACGCCGCGTACTCCACCTCGCTCCCGCCACTGCCCACGCCGATCTCGACGCGGCCGCCGCTGAGGGTGTCGACGACGGCGATGTCCTCGGCGAGGCGGACCGGGTCCTCCAGCGGCAGGATCGTGATCGCGGTGCCGAGCCGGATCCGGGTGGTCCGCGCGGCGGCGTGGGCGAGGAACGTCCACGGGGAGGAGAGGCCGCCCCCGCCGAGGGAGACATGGTGCTGGGCCACCCAGCCGGTGTCGAAGCCGAGTTCGTCGGCCGCGACGAAGAGTTCCTGGGCGTTGCGGTACGTCCGGGCCAGGTCGGGGCCCCGGCCCTGGACATGGGTGAGGAAGCCGAGTCGGAAGCGTGGGATCGGTGCGGTGGTCATGCGATCACTGCCTTTCAGGGTTCACACGGTCCCGCCGTGCCCGCCGCGACGAGGGCGTCCCGTCCACGCGGTCGGCGCCGCCATGAGGATCGACGTGTCCGTGCCGGGTCCGGCCCTCAGTCGCTCACGAGCTGGGGCCTGCGGGTGTGACGGTTGGCCGGGACCGGCAGCCCGAGGTTGCCGCGCAGGGTGTCGGCCTCGTACTCGGTCCTGAACAGACCGCGCCGCTGGAGGAGCGGCACGACACCGTCGACGAAGAGTCCCAGGTCGTCGTTGTTGCGGAAGGCGAGGTTGATGCCGTCGAAGGTGCCGGCGTCGAACCACTCCTCGATGGTGTCGGCGACCGTCTTCGGCGACCCGACGAACGGCGAACGGCGGAAGTCACCGACAGAGTCGGCCACTTGCCGGAGCGTCAGTCCCTCGGCCTTGGCGCGCTCGATGAGCTTGGCCGCGCCGGTCCGGCCGCCCTTCTCGGCAAGGTGCGCGACATCCGGGAACGGGGCGTCCAGGTCGTGCACGCTGAAGTCGTACGCGCCGAAGGACCGGCCGAGGAGCGCGAGGTTGCGGCCGAAGTCGTTGTCCTCCTCGAAGATCTCCCGCTCGCGCCGCCTGGCCGCCTCGTCGGTGGCAGCGACCACCGGCCCGCCGTGGATGAAGATCTTGATGTGCTCGGGGTCGCGTCCGTAGGCCGCGGTGCGCTTCTTGATGTCGGTGTAGTACTCCCGCGCCTGCTGGAGTGAGCCGCCCGGCGCGTAGATGCCCTCGGCGACCTGCGCGGCGAGGTCACGGCCCTCCTCGGAGACCCCCGCCTGGAAGATCACCGGCTGGCCCTGTGCCGAGCGGGACAGGTTGAGCGGGCCGGCGACCTTGAAGTGTTCGCCGTCGTGCCGGAGTTCGTGCAGCTTCGCCGGGTCGAGGAAGACGTTCCGCGCCACGTCGGCCGGGAACGCGTCGTCCTCGTAGGAGTCCCACAGCCCGCGGGCCACCTGGACGAACTCCAGCGCGCGGCCGTAGCGGGTGGTGTAGTCGAGGTGTTCGTCGAGCCCGAAGTTCCTGGACGTGCCGGTGTCGAAGCTCGTGACCACGTTCCAGCCGGCGCGTCCACCGCTGATGTGGTCCAGGGAGGCGAAGCGCCGGGCGAGGTTGAACGGCGAGTTGTACGTCGAACTCGCCGTGCCGACCAGGCCGATGTGCCGGGTGTGGGTGGCGACCGCCGACAGCAGCGTGAGCGGCTCCAGCCGGTTGAGATAGTGCGCCGGGTAGGTGGCGTTGATGAACTGGCTGTCGACGATGAACAGGGCGTCGAAGAGCGCGTGTTCGGCGGCCTGGGCCTGCGCGATGTAGTAGTTGATGTCGATGCTGGCGTTCTTCGCGACGCGCGGGTCCTTCCACAGGCCGTGCTGGCCGGGGCCGCCGACGCCGTAGGGGTGCAGCGCGAGGTGGATCCTGCGGGACATGTGAGTTCCTTTCGAGGGGTTCAGGGGGTTCAGGGGGTTCAGGGGGTTCAGGGGGTTCAGGGGGTTCAGGGGGTTCGACGGGTTCGCGAGGCCGAGGCGCTTCGGAGGGGTGTGGTGACCTCAGGCGTCCAACAGCGCGCGCAGCGCCTCGCGTTCGGTCCGGTCGGCCGAAGCGCCGCGCAGCGTGGGCGCGGAGCTGACGAGCAGTCGGGTGTAGGCGTGCCGGGGCCGGGTGATGACGTCGCGTGCGGCGCCGACCTCGACGAGTTCGCCCTCGTAGAGCACCGCGATGCGATCGGCGATGCCGGCGACGGATCCGAGGTCGTGCGAGATGAAGACGAGGGCCACACCGGCGGCGCGGAGTTCCTTGAGGATCCGCAGGATCTGGACCCGGTTGGCCGAGTCCAGCGCGCTGACCGGCTCGTCGAGGATGACCAGTCGCGGCTCGGTGACCAGCGCCCGGGCCACCGCGACCCGCTGCCGCTGCCCGCCGGAGAGCTCCCCGGGCAGCCGGTCGAACAGTTCGTCGGTGAGGTGCACGCGGGCGAGGAACGCGCGGGCCCGGCCGGTGGCCTCCTCTCGTGGGACGCCCTGGACGAGCAACGGCTCGGTCAGGGACTCCGCCACGGTGAGGTCCGGGTCGAGGCTGCGCAGCGGGTCCTGGAAGACGTACTGCACCGTGCCGCGGCGGCGCAGGGCGCGCCACTGCCGCCGGCCGTGGTCGCTGACATCCTCGTCGCCGATGACGATCCGGCCCGCCGAGGCCCGTACCAGGCCCAGCACGGTACGGGCGAAGGTGGACTTGCCCGACCCGGTCTCGCCGATGATCCCGACCGTCTCGCCGGGCGCGACGCTCAGCGAGACGCCGTGCAGCGCGCGGCGGCGCCGTCGGCGGGGGCCGTAGTGCACATCCAGCCCGGTGACGTCCAGGACGGTACGCGCGGGAGCGGTGGTGTCCTGAGGGAACTCGGTGGTCACGACGCGTCCTCCCGCGAGGTGCGGAACTTCTCCAGGCCGTACTGTTCGTGCTCGGCGATGAGCAGCCGGGTGTACTCGTGACGCGGGTGCTGGAGCACCTGCCGCGTCGGACCGTGCTCCACGACCTCGCCCCGGCGCATGACGAGGACCTCGTCGCAGAGTTGCGCGACGACGGCCAGGTCGTGCGAGACGACCACGAGGGCCAGTCCGGCCCGCTCGCGCAGTTCGGCGAGCAGGTCGAGGATCTCGGCCTGCACGGTGACGTCGAGCGCCGTCGTCGCCTCGTCGGCGATGAGGATCTTCGGGTCGGCGGCGATCGCCGCCGCGATCAGGACGCGTTGGAGCATGCCGCCCGAGAGCTCATGGGTGTACTGGCGGTAGACCAGTTCCGGGTCGCGCAGTCGCATGGCCTGGAGCAACTCGACGGCGCGGTGCCGGGCTTCGCGGCGCTTCAGCCCCTTCTTGACCTGGATGACCTCGGTCAGTTGGCGGCCCACGCGGATCGAGGGGTTGAGGTAGGAGGCCGGGTCCTGGAAGACCGCGCTGATCGTGGCGCCCCGTAGAGCCGTCCACTGCTGAGGTGTCAGCGTCGCGATGTCGGTGCCGGTGATCTCGATCGAGCCGCCGGTGACCTCGAAGTGCGACGGCAGGATGCCCAGGGCGGCCCGGCAGGTGAGGGTCTTGCCGCTGCCGGACTCACCGACGATGCCGACCGTTTTGCCCGGGGTGAGTTCGAAGCTCACCCCGTGGACGATCTCCCGGTCGCCGGCGTGGTCGGTGACGCGGACCCCCCGCAGGGACAACACCGGTGAGGAGGTCGCCGAGGAAGCGGGGGGCGCGGTGGTCGCACCGGTGGGCGCGGGGGCCGAGTCGGCCGGGTCGGTGGCGGTTCCGGCGGCCGCACGGGCGGTGGTGTTCCGGCTTGTGTCGGGCGCGGCGTTCTTGGACAGTGTCGTCATCACGCACCTTTGGCGGTCACGGTGTCGGAGTGGTCGAGGCGGTTGGCGCGGGCCTTGCGGTTGTTGACGAAGGCTCGGCCCGCTTCGCCGGAGACATCGCGGATCGCGTCGGCGAGCAGGTTCGCCGCCCAGACGGTGATCATGATCAGCAGTGCCGGGGCGAGTGGCGCCCACGGCTGGTAGCCGAGGTAACCCAGGTCGGACGCCAGCAGGCCGCCCCAGGTGGGCGCGGGCGGCTGGACGCCGATGCCGAGGAACGTCAGGCTCGAGACGATGATGAAGCCGGTGCCGATGGTCTGGGCGAGTGCCACCGCGATCGGCGGGAGCACCTTGACCCAGACGTGACGGCGTACGACCCAGCCGACGGAGGCACCGGAGATGATCGCGGCCTCCACGTAGGGCGAGCGGGCGACCGCCAACGTGGCGGCGCGGGCCACCCGGTAGAACAGCGGGGAGACCAACGCGCCGGTGACGAGCATGGCTTGGGTGATGCCGTTGCCGAGCAGCGCGATCACGGCGACGGCGAACAGCAGGAACGGCAGGGCGACCAGGGTGTCGGCCAGACGCAGGGTGATCCATTCGAAGGTCCGGCCCAGGTAGACCGAGAGCATGCCGGGGATCGCGCCGACGACCAGCGCCATCAGGGCCACTTCGAGCGAGCCGAGCACGCTGACGCGCGAGCCGTCGAGCAGTCGGCTCAGTACGTCCCGGCCGAGGTGGTCCGTGCCCAGCCAGTGTGCGCTCGACGCCGCCGCGAGCGTGTTGTCGCTGGTGGCCAGGGGGTTCTGCGGGGCGAGCAAGGGACCGAACAACGCCAGTACGGCGATCACGGCGAGGACCGCGACGGCGACCCGGCCGGACACAAGGGTGAGCACGCGACGCACCATGGTCATACCCCCCGCTGCGATGCCGGCGTCACACGGGCCAGCACCAGGTTGACGATCAGGTTGAACAGGACGACCAGGACGATCGACACCACGAGCACTCCCTGCACGGCCGGCACATCACCGGCCTGCGCGGACTCGTTGGCGAATCTGCCGAAGCCCTGGAGGCCGAAGATCCACTCGGTCACGACGGAGGCGCCGACCAGGGCGGGGAACTTCAGGCCGAGGGTGGCGAGGGCCGGCCCGATGCCGTTGCGCAGGACGTGCACGAGGAAGATCCGACGGGGGCTCAGTCCACGCACCACCGCGCCCGTCACATAGTTCTCGCGGTAGGCCGCGATCAGGCTGCTGCGGAGCTGGCGGGCGACATCGGCGACGATGTCGAAGCTCAGCGCGATCGCCGGGAGTGTGATGTGCGCGAGCCACGGCCCGAACCCCTGCTCGGCCGGGATGTAACCGGCCGAGGGGAACAGATGGAGTCCGACGGCGAGGACGGCCACCAGCAGGATGCCGACGACGAAGGCCGGCATCACCGAGATCACGGTGACGAAGCCGGTGATCGCCCGGTCGATCCAGGTGGTGCGCCGCACCGCCGCCACCGTGCCCAGGGCGAAGCCGAGGACTACGCCGATGAGCAGCGCGAACGTGGCGACGGACAGGCTCACTCCGAGGCCGAGGCCGATGAGCGTGGAGATGTCGGCGCCGTTGGTCCAGCTCGCTCCGAGCTGACCGTGCAGGACGTCGGTGAACCAGTCCCCGTACTGGACCAGAAAGGGCCTGTCGAGCCCCCACTGGGCCTCGACCCGGTGGACCGCTTCGGGAGTCGCCTCCTCGCCCAGCTGGATCCGCGCCGGGCTGAGTCCGCTCAGCGACCGCAGCGCGAACGTCACGAACGTCGCGACCAGGAAGACCGGCACGAAGATCGTGATCGACCGGGCGAGGGTGACCAGCACGCGCGTCAGCGTGTGCCGCGCCCTGGTCACGGCGACCCCGCGACGGCGGGCGTGCTCGGCCGGTACCGCGGTTGTCGTCATGGGATTGCCCCCTCTCTGTGTGGTGGGCGGAGGTCAGTTGCCGCCGGAGACGGTCACGCCGGTCCAGTCGATGTGGGCCGGGTTCTTCGGCAGGCCGGAGATCGTCTTGCTCTTGGCGATGAGGTTGGGCTGCGAGTACGTGAAGATCAGCGCCCGGCTCTCCAGGCCGGCCCGGGTCGCCGCCTGGAGCACCCGCGGGTAGTCGGGTGCGTCCAGCGGGGTCCGGCGGACCTTGGCGATGGCCGCCTCGAATCCGGCCGGCTCGTAGGGGGAGCCGAGGTTCAGCGGGCCGTGCGGACCGAAGTGGGCGGTGAGGGTCTGTGCCGCGGAGTCACGGCCCGTGGTCCCGTAGAGGGAGAACGTCAGGTCCTTCGCGAAGAACGGGGTGGCCCAGTTCTTGTCGATCTTGATGGTGACCGTGATGCCGACCTTGGCCAGCTGCGACTGGACGATCTCGGCCTGCGGGTCCTCCGCCGGGATGACCAGGTCGAGCTTGATGGCTCCGGCCCGGTGGCCCGCCTCGGCGAGGAGCTTCTTCGACTTCGCCGGGTCGTAGGGATAGGTGTTCTCCGACTTCGGGTCGAAGGCCACGTACCCCTTGGGGAAGGGCTGGTTGGTCACCTCGCCGTAGCCGAAGGTCAGTTTGTCGACGAATTCCTGACGGTCGATCGCGTAGCGGACGGCGTCGACGACCCTGTCGTCGTCGAACGGTGCCTTGTTGACGTTGAGGCTGATGTTGGAGGCGTTGAAGCCCGGCTGTACGAAGACATCGAGACCCGCCTTCTTGGCGGCGGCGGCCTGACGTGGGTCGAGGTCGGCGAAGTTGTAGACGCCGGTCTGGAGTCCGGAGACGACCGTGGAGGCGTCGGGGGCCGAGGTCAGCTCGACGTTGTCGATGTGGATGTTCTTCGCGTCCCAGTAGTCCGGGTTCTTCTTCAGGACCGCCTTGGTGCCCGGGATCAGCTGCGTGACGATGAACGGGCCGGCGCCGACCGGGTTCTGGTCCAGTTTCTCGGGGTTCCTCGCCGCCTTGGGGCTGGCGATCTGCAGCACCCGCTCGCCGAGCAACTGGGGTATCTGGTAGTCGACCTGGGTGAGGTGCAGGACCGCGTCCAAGCCGTCCGCGTCGACCGACCCGATCGAGGTCAGGTCGCCGAAGAGCGCGGAGTTCTTCTGCTTCTGTGCCCGCTCGATGGCCGCCTTGACGGCGGACGCGTCGACCGGCTCGCCGTCGCTGAACTTCAGGCCGGGGCGCAGGTGAAAGGTGATCTCGTCGCCCTTCGCGTTGTACTTCCAGCTCTCGGCGAGATCGGGGACGGCCTTCCCGCTCTCGTCGGTACGGGTCAACGAGGCGTACGTCAGGGCGAGTTCCCGGAACTGGGCGCCGCTTCCGCCGACCACCGGGTCCCAGTGGGTCGGAAAGTACGAAGAGGTCCACTTCAGCGTGGCGTTGCCACTGGCGGCGGCGGTGTCACCGGCGCAGGCGCTCAGGGCCGGGGTGAGGAGGGCGGCGCAGGCGGCCGCAAGGGCCGCGGCGCGACGGCCGCCGGTGCGTCGGAGCGAGGGCAGGTCCGGTCCGGGGCGACGGGTGCTGAGTCGAGAGGGCATCTCAATCTTCCTGTGGTGGGCCCCGCACTGAGCCGCGACGACGGAACAGGGCGGGGGAGCGCGGCGGAGACATGAGGCGGGGGAGCGCGGCGAAGCGGCGCGGTGGAGCGCCGGCGGGGGCGGTGGGGCCGATGCGCGAGAAGGCGGGCAGGGCTGAGGTGTCGGGTGGCGGAGCCGTGCGTACCGACGCCTCCCCGGCGGCTCGGTCCGGTTCCGTGTCGTCGAGGTGCGTGAACGGGCAGCCGACCCCGGCCCCTGCCCGGCCCCTCCAGGAGGCGCGGCGCTCAGGGCGACGGGAGTTCGGCGGGTTCGACGGGAGGAGCCGGAAAGGCGCGGAGGAGTACGACGGGGCACCGGGAGAAGCGCCGGGACCGGACGCGGCTCGGGCCGGGCAGCGCTCGCTGCGGAGCAGCGGTCAGGCGCCTGCGGGCCGGGAGCGGCGGGAGGTCAGCGACAGAGTGCGCTGCTGGTGCGCCGCAGGTCCACGTAGCGGCACACCACGCCGGGGTGCGTCGTGAGCATGCTGCACATCCTGGGCGCTGTCGTCGACGGCTGTCAATGGACACCTGGAGGTGTCTCATTCGGCGGGACGGTGTCTGACCGCAGATCAGAGACCTGCAAGGGCAGGGGAGACGGCTCAGCGGGCCACGGCGGGGTGTGTGGCGGCCTCGTCGGGATGCAGCCAGAGAGGGCCGTTCCCGGTGTCCAGCCGGACGGCTCGCGAGGGCGGCCACGTGCCGTTCGTCAGCAGGAGCCGCTCCGGATCGGTCAGGCTCCGGTAGCGCTCCAGCGCCTGTGCCGGGTCGAGCCGCGCGGGGGGTGCCGACAGCCCGGGGCGGAGCCCCTCGACGGCTGCGACGTACTCCTCGAAGGGGCGCCAGCCGGGCACCGCCCGATGCCCCGAGACCGTGCGGACGAGCAGCGTCGGCAGCGCGTACCGGTGCCCGCCGTCGGCGGTCTCCTTGGCGGTGCCGGGGTGCGGCGGCCGCCCGCTCGCGCGGAACACCTCGGCGACCGGCCGGCGAGCCTCGTCACGATCGGTGCGCACCCGCTCCAGCACGGCCCGGGACGCGGAGTCGGCGGCCAGCCGGTCCGGGTCGAGACCCGGCGTCCCCCGTACCGCGGACAGCGCCAGCGCGAGGGTGTCCGCCGGTTCGCCGACGACGAACACGCTCTCCCGCAGCCGCCGTACGACCCGCTCGGTCACGTCGTTGCCCTGGAGTTCGGCGGCCTTGGCGACCAGGGAGGAGGGCCAGGAACTTGCCGGCATCCGGCTGAGCCGCGCAGCCCGGGGGGCCCGGCTGTGCGAGCTGATCTCCTCGACGTAGCGCGCGTACCAGGCGGTCTCGGCCACCGGGTCGGGCGCCGGGTCGTCGTCGTGGTCGAAGAGGATGGCGTAGGCCCGGCGCCAGCGGACCCGGTCCGACAGTGCGGCGCGCAGGGCGCGGAAGACGGGCTCCGACCCCCAGGCCCAGGGACACAACGGGTCGGTGTACTCCACCACTTCGACCTCCGGCCGCGGTCGTGGCCCCCCGGTCACGCGGCGTCCGTCCGGGCCGGCCCTTCAGCGGTCACCCCGGGCAGCAGCGCTGCCAGGGTCACCGCGCCCAGAACCGCCGCCGCGCCCGCCTCGACCTCTCGCCACACGCCCGGCAGTCCCGCCGCGGGACCGGGATAGTCCAGTCCGGCCAGTGACTCGCCGCGCAGCGTGATCAACTCGCCGTCGACGGCGCGCGCGACGTCCAGCAGGGTGATCTCCCCGGCGGGTCTGCCGAGCCAGTACCCGCCCTCGCAGCCGCGCTGACTGCGCACCAGGCCCGCTCTGCGCAACTCGCCGACCACGGACTTCAGGAAGCGGAACGGGATCCCTTGCGAGGAGGCGACGGCCTCGCAGGTGAGCGGGCGGGCCGGCTCCCGGGCGAGCTCCAACAGCGCCCGCATGGCGTAGTCCGCCTTCGCGGAAATATGCATGCGCACATCATGCCCGAGAACTCCGCCGTGACCAGGTTCCGGGCGGCCGGCCGCCTACATTGCGGGAACATTGCCGCAGGTGAAGGCCAAAGGACACCTCTTGACATCCTTTTCGCCCCGGCCCTAGCGTCCCCGCCATGAGCGAGCCGTCGACGACCCCCGGGCAAGGCTTCCACCCCCATCTCCACGACACCGCGGGGCACTCGGCCGCCCCCCTGCGCAGCCGCCTGCACCATGTCCGAGCCGGTTCCCTGGACGGCGACACCGCCCAGACCGGCGGCATGCGCAGGTTCGCCGCCGTCAGCGGAAAGAACGTCGGTTCCGAGAAACTGTGGATGGGCCAGACCCATGTGGCCCCCTCCACTTGTTCCTCCGACCATCACCACGGCGAGTCCGAGACGGCCATCTACGTGGTGAGCGGCCACCCCGAGTTCGTCTTCCTGGACGACTCGGGGGCGGAGCCGGAGGAAGTACGCCTGCGTACGTCCCCCGGCGACTACATCTTCGTCCCGCCCTTCGTGCCGCACCGGGAGGAGAACCCCGCCCCCGACGCGGAAGCCGTGGTCGTCATCGCCCGCAGCACGCAGGAGGCGATCGTGGTCAACCTTCCCCAGCTGTACGCCCTTTCGGCCGACGAGGCGTGAGTGCCTGGGCCGGTCGGCAGGCGGCCGGTCAGATGGTGTGGTGCAGCCAGCGCTGAAGGGTGGCGTTGATGCTGCCGGGCAGCGCGCTGAGTTGGTCGATGGCCTCCCGGTCGTCGGGCAGGGGCGGGATGCCGGCCGTGGTCAGGGCCGCCTGGAGTTCCAGCCGCCGGAGGTCGCGCGGATCGATCGTGATGGCGAGGCGCTGGGCCGGGTCGGGTGCGGGCAGGCGGCGGGCCGCCTCCCCCTCGCGCCGACCGGCCCGGTCCCACTTCGGGTGCGCGGTGTCGTCGACCGCGTAGGGGTCGACGTAGGCGCGGGACGATCCGTGTTCGTAAGCAGTGGCGGTCACGCAGATCTCCTTCTCGTGGGTGCCGGTTCTGCTGGACAGGAGTCGCCGGGCGCCCGCTCCGGTTGCGGTGGGCGCGAGACATCACGCCGATGGCGTCATCGGCACTTCATCGGTTGGTGTGCTCAGCAGTCGGGCGACCGGGGAGCACGCGGCCGTCGGCGGTCGAAGCCGCCGGAAGCCGAAGTCGCTAGAAGCCGAAGTCGCTCAGCCCGGGGTGGTCATCCGGACGGGGGCCGAGCGGCCAGTGGTACTTGCGGTCGGACTCCGCGATCGGGACGTCGTTGATGCTGGCGTGGCGCACCGCCATCAGACCGTCGTCCCTGAACTCCCAGTTCTCGTTGCCGTAGGAGCGGTACCAGTGGCCGCCGTCGTCGTGCCACTCATAGGCGAAGCGCACCGCGATGCGGTTGCCCTCGAACGCCCACAACTCCTTGATGAGCCGGTAGTCCAGTTCCCGGTTCCACTTGCGGGTCAGGAAGGCGACGATCTCGTCGCGGCCGGTGGCCCACTCGCTCCGGTTCCGCCAGCGTGAGTCCTCGGTGTAGGCGAGGGACACCTGGTGCGGGTCGCGGGAGTTCCAGCCGTTCTCGGCTTTGCGGACCTTCTCGACAGCGGACTCGCGGGTGAAGGGCGGCAGGGGAGGGGTGGGCATGGCTGCTCCTGACGACTGGGCCGATGCGCCGCGCGTACCGCCGAGTGCGAGGACACGGAGGGCGGCACATCTCGGCCGACGGACCTGGCCCCGCTGAGATGAAGCCGGTGTTCCTCCAGGGTATGACCGGCCGCCGCGGACCGCCCATCCGTTCGACAGGGCAGTGTGGTGCGCGACGAGTCGCGGCCGGTTCATGGCCGCCGCAGCCCGAGCAGGTCGGCCGCGTTGGTGTCGAGGATCATCGTGGCCTCCTCCTGGGGCAGCCCCGAGCCGGCGATGTAGTCCACCGCCCGCAGGAAGGCCTCACCGTCCTCGTACGGGAAGTCCGTGCCGAGCACGAGGCGGTCCGCGCCGAACGACGCCGCCGCGGCGAGCAGCGCAGGCGGGTGCACGTGGCTGACCGTGTCGTACCAGAAGCGGTTGACGGCCACGGACGGGAGCTCGGTCGTCTCGGGGGACTCGAAGGCGAGGTGCGCGTCGAGCCTGGGTGGCAGCAGCGGCAGCGCCCCGCCCAGGTGCGAGGCCAGGACACGCATCCGCGGATAGCGCGCGGGCAGGCCCGCGAGGACCAGATGCATGAGCGCCACCGTGTCCTCGACGGGCGCCCCGACCATCCACGTCATGTGGTGTTCGGTGATCAGCGGGCTGGCGGCGCCCTCGCCCGCCGGATGGATGTAGAGGACGGCGCCGCGTCGGTCGAGCTCCTCGTACAAGGGGTGGAAGAGCGGATCGGCGAGGGTGCGGCCGAGCACGGTCGTGGTGACGCCTGCACCGACCGCGCCGAGGTCGTCGAGGGCATGGGTGAGCTCGCGGAGGGCCGCGTCGATGTGGGGGAGGGGCAGTGCGGCGAAGGCGCGGAAACGTCCGGGGAAACGGGACACCAGCTCCGCGTACGACTCGTTCGCCGTGGCGGCCAGCGCCACGGCGTCGGATTCGTCCGCCAGATGCGGGGACTGCGGCGCGACCGACAGGACCTGAAGGTCGACGCCCGCTCGGTCCATCAGCGCGAAACGGCGGTCCAGCTCGGCGTCGGTCGCGTCCGCGCCGATGCCGCGCTGGGTGGCGGTGTCCGACTTCCCCGACCGCTCGATCCGGTCGAGGTACGCCGCACTCCAGAGGTGGGCGTGCACGTCGATACGCGAGGACACCACGTGTCCATGGAACCTCTCCCACGCGGTGCGGGCCAGTCGGCGGGACCGCGCCGAGCGGGACGGAACACGCGGACTCGCGTCGTGGAGCCGCGGACCGGCGACCGGAACCCGCTCGGGCTCGTCGGCCTCCACCGCGGGGGAGTTCACCGACGCGTCCGGGAAACCGCGCGGGTACGCGGGCGGTTCCCCGGACGGCAGGGTGGTCAGCCCTGGTGGACGACGTTTCTGCCGGGACCGCCGGAAAGCTTGTCCCTGCCGGGGCCGCCGTACAGCCTGTCGTTGCCGCTGTTGCCGTAGAGCGTGTCGTTTCCGCTGTTGCCGTACAGGACGTCGTTGCCCTTGCCGCCGTACAGCGTGTCGGCGGCGGGGCCGCCGTAGAGGGTGTCGTTGCCGTCGTCCCCGGTCAGGTCCTGGTGGTCCGCGCCGCCGTGGATGACGTCGTTGCCCTTGCCGCCCTGCGCGATGATGTAGTCGCCGGAGGCGTAGAGGGTGTCGTTGCCGTCGCCGCCGCCGACTATGGCCAACTTGCCCACGGATATCGTGTCGTTGCCCGGTCCGCCGCTGATGGCGTTGCCGTCGAGTCCGAGGTTGTCGGTCGCCTTGTCGTTGCCGGTGCCCAGGTCGATCCTGTTGTAGCTGTAGACCTGGCCGGTGTTGTTCTTGGAGGTGACGGTGTCGTTGCCGTCGCCGAGGGTCATCTGGAGGGCGATGTACGGGTCCTGGCTGTCCACCAGGGCGACCGTGCAGCGCACCCTCGTACGGTCGGCGGCGACCGGGTGGACGCAGCCGCTTCCCGCGCTGACCGGGAGGACGTCGTCGATCACATAGACGATCCCGGTCCTGTCGCCGGTGTACGACTCGGTGACGGCCACCTTGTTGGTCTGGCCGGCGGCGGCCGTGTAAGTGAGCTGCCAGCCGTATGCGTTGACAGCGGCGGTCGCCGACGGTGTCGTGGCGCCGGCCGTGCCCGCCAGGGCGATCGGGCCGGCCAGTCCTGTGCCGAATACCAGTGCCAGGGTCGAAGCGGCGCGTAAACCCCGGCGATGGATGAACTGAGAGGGCATTGCAGGGCCTCCAAGAGGCAAGTCGCGGTTCATTGGACGACACACAGGTGACCCGCGGTGCCTGGATTTGGTTGCCCTCTCGCCGCGCACGGGTGTCGGGGATCGGCGATCCCCGAAGTCGCCGCGTGCCGTTGAGCGTTCGACACCGCGCATCCCGCGCATCCGACGCGGACAACGGATGAACCGCCGCGCCCCGGTCGGACGAGGGCGCGGCACTCAGGCGAGCGGCAACTGCATGATCCGCAGGTCCAGCCAGCGGCCGAACTTCACGCCGACTTCCGGCACCGTGCCCGCGTGCCGGAATCCGAATCGCTCGTGCAGACGGATGGACGCGGTGTTCCCGGCCTCGATGCCCGCGATCATGACGTGATGACCGGCCTCGCGCGCCGAGGCGACCAGTGTGGTCATCAACGCCGTGCCGACACCGAGCCCGTGCCGCCCCTCGCGGGTGTAGACCGAGTTCTCCACGGTGTGGCGGTATCCGTCCAGTTCGCGCCACGGGCCGTAGACGGCGAAACCGGCGACCTCGCCCGCCAGGTCGGCCACGAACGCCGACCCGCGCGCCAGATGAGGGGCGAACCAGGCGGCTCCCTCGGCGGGTGTCTGCCGGGTCTGCGTCCACAGGGCCGTCGAGTGCTCGATCGCGTGGTTGCGGATGGCGAGGACGGCCTCCAGGTCGCCGGAGCACGCCGGCCGTACCGTGACCGTCCCGCTCTCGTATATTGGATTCATGTCCAACATAGTAGATCCCCTGGTCGGGCGGATCGCCGCCCGCGTCCGCAGCGAGCGGGAACGCCGTCGGTGGACGCTGGCGCGGCTCGCGGACGCCTCCGGTGTCTCCCCGGCCATGATCAGCCGGATCGAACGCGGTGAGAGCAGCCCCACCGCTGTCGTGCTGGGCAAGCTGTCCGCGGCCTTCCAGCTCAGCGTCTCCTCCCTGCTGGCCCTCGCCGAGGGGGCGTACGACAGCGGCGGGGACGAGACGGAAGGCGCGACCGGAGCCGATACCGACGGCGGGACCGTGGGTGGGACCGGTACCGAGGGCGGCGACCTCGGCGCGCAGGGAACCACCGTCGTGGGCCGCCTGGCCGACGCGGCCGAGTGGCGCGATCCCGCCACCGGCTACCGGCGCCGCCAGATCACCGGGCCGCGTTTTCCGGTGGAGATCGCCGAGGTCCGCCTGCCCGTCGGCGCCCGGGTGCCGTATCCGGCCGCGGCCTTCGCGTTCCTCCGGCAGGTCGTCTGGGTGCTCGACGGGCGTCTGACCTTCCACGAGGGGGAGACGGTGTACGAACTCGCCGCGGGCGACACCATCGAACTGGGCCGGCCCGCCCCTCGCACCTTCGTCAACGACAGCGACGCCGAGTGCCGCTACGCCGTCGTCCTGACCCGGGTGCCGCGGCCGTGACCCGTGCGACGCACCGAGGCGGCACGTTCCTTCTCGCCGCTGTCGCGGGTACGGCGACAGCGAACAACTACGCCCTCCAGCCCGCGCTCACCGACGTCGCCGCCCAGCTCGACGTGCCGCTCTCCGTGATCGGCCTCGTGCCGACCGCCGCTCTCATCGGCTGTGTGAGCGGATTCGCCCTGCTGCTTCCGCTGGCGGACCGCCTGGCCCCCCACCGCCTGATCGCCGCCCAGCTCACCGCTCTGGCCGCCGCCCTCGTCCTGGCCGCGTCAGCCCCCGGCGCGGGCGTGCTGCTGGTCGCCTATCTGCTCATCGGCGCGACGGCGAGTGTCGCGGCGCAGGCGGGCACTCTCGCCGGCCGCCACGCCCCGCCCGAACGCCGAGCCACCGCCGTGGCCACCGTGGCCGCCGGAATGTCGGCCGGCATCCTGCTGAGCCGGCTGGCCGGAGGCACCCTCGCCGACGCCCTCGGATGGCGGCGGATGCTGCTCGTCTTCGCCGCCCTCGCTCTGACCGGCGCGCTCGCGGCCGCGCTGCTGCTGCCCGTGCGACGGCCGGCGTCACACCCCGGCGGGTACCTCGCCGCCCTCGGCTCGCTCCCGCGCCTGCCGCGGCAGCACCCGGTGCTGCGCCGCGCGGTGGCCGTCGGCGGCCTGTGGTACTTCGCCTTCAGCCTTGTCTGGGTCGCCCTCACCCTCGCCCTGGGCCGGCCTCCGCACCTGCTCAGCCCGACCGCCATCGGCCTGTACAGCCTGGCGGGACTGCTCGGCTTCGCCGCTCTGCCGGTCACGGGGAGGCTCAGCGACCGGCACACTCCCGGCACCGTGATCACTGCCTGCATGCTGGTCGCCGCGGCCGGAACCGCGCTGCTCGCCACGGGCCTGGACACCCCGCCGGTCACGGCGCTGGGACTGGCCCTCTTCGATGCCGGCTGCTTCGCCGCCCAGGCCGCCAACCAGAGCCGGGTCATCGCCATCGCCCCCGACCGCGGCGGCAGCCTCAGCGGCGTGTACCTGGTGCTGTACTTCGTCGCCGGTGCCATCGGCACCGCGCTCGCCGCACCCCTGCTCGAAGCCGCCGGCTGGCGGGGCGTGTCCCTCACCGCCCTCGCGGCACTACTCGCGGCCGCCCTCCTCGGACGTACGGGTGTCCTCGCCGAGGGCGTCCGTGGCGTCCGCGGCCCGGGCGGCGTCCGTGCCTCGGGCGGCTTCCGTCGACCGGGCGGATTCGGCGGTCCACGTGATGGCCGGGGGCACGACCCGCGCGCACAGGGGCATGCCGCACCCGTCGGTCAGGCCGAGGCGGCCGACCAGTAGCCCCCCGCGCGCCGCGGCGTCGAGCACCCCGGCGGGGACGGCGTCGAGCAGAAGCTTGGCGCGGCGGAACATCGCGAAGACACCCGATTCGTCGACCGTTCCCCAGGTCAGGTAGACGAACCGCCCGCCCGGGCGGCCCTGTACGTAGGGACCCCGCACATCGATGCCGGTCGGCGTGGTGGTCGTCGTGCACTCCAGGGTCCAGGTCGCGGACGCGGCGTCGCCGGGACGCGGGTCCAGGAGCTCGTCCCGGCGGTCCCGGCGCTGTACGGCGACGTGGACGTTCCGGTAGCGGTCGGATCCGTCGGCGGGTGCGCCGGGCGGGCAGGTGAGACCGGGGAGGTCGACGGCGTCGATGCGGATACGCATGCCGGCCATCATCCCCCGCCGCACCCGGGAGGACCGGACGCGTCCGGGGCGCCGCCGGCTTGTGGTCGTGCGGCGGCTGTGACGCGGTGGAGCGGCTGAATCGGTGCATTGCCCGTGTGGTGGTCGTCGCCCAGGCTGCTTCCCGAGGACGACCACGGTCGTTTCACGGGAGGGGTTGGGTTTCGTGCTGCGTGTCCACTTCACCCCCGAGGACCTCGCTCGGGTCCGGGTGGCGAGCGCGCCCGACCCCCTCTGGGAGATCACCTGCAGCCTGCACCGCCTTCAGACCACGCGAGGGCGCTGGGCGTTCGCCGAGTGGCATCGCGAGACGCGGGCCGGTCTCGCGGGCACCCCCCTCGGGGACGCCGTACGCCGGCTGCTCGTCCCCGTCCTGCCCAGGGCGCCCTACCTCCCGGACTTCCTGACGCCGTCCGAGGCCTCCGACGGCCTGGAGCGGGGCTTCGCGGCGATCATCGACACCCCGCCCGCCCGGGTCGCCCACGAGATGAGGTTGCTGGACGAACTCAGCGGCGCCCCCGCCTGGGCGCCCCGGCTGGTGGAACGCGCGACCCGCGAGGAACTCGTCAAACTCCTGCGCGCCTACCACGAGACGGTCATCGCACCCCACCAGGACCGCATCTGGGCCGCCATCGCCGGAGAACGCGCCCTGCGCGCCCGCGAGAACCTCGACGCCGGCGTCGACGGTCTGCTCGCCGGGCTGTCCCCCGCCATGCGCTGGCGGCCGCCCGTCCTCCACGTCGACTACGTCGTGGACCGTGACCTGCATCTGAACGGACGCGGGCTGCGTCTGGTCCCCTCCTATTTCTGCTGGCACCAGCCGATCTCCCTGGCGGACGAGACCCTGCGACCGGTGCTGATCTATCCCGTGCACGGCACCCGGCTCCCGAGCCCGGCGGATCCCTCCGACCGTCCCCTCGCCGCCCTGCTGGGCCGCACCCGTGCCGCCGCGCTGCGCTCGCTCGCCCTCGGCGCGACCACCTCGGAACTGGCCCGCTCCCTGGGCGTCTCACCCGCCACCGTCACCCACCACACCGCCGTGCTGCGCGAGGCGGGCCTGATCGTCAGCAACCGGCGCCACAACACCGTGCTCCACACACTGACGCCGCTCGGCGCGGCGATGCTCCGGCGGAGGCCGTCGGCCGAGCGCGCCGAGCCGGTGGCCCGCGTCGAGTTCTAGTCAGGCGTCACGGTGTCGCGGCCACCCACAGGAGGCCCGCCACATCCCGTGCGTCCCGCCCGTCCTGCGCGTACCACCGGAGTAACCGCCTCCGGCCCTCGACCCGCGCCTTTCGAGGCCCGTCGAAGGTCGTGGTTCGCTCTGTCCGGCTCTGCGAGCGTGTGCGGCGAACGCACCGCCGGGTGGGGCGGTCCGCCCCACCCGCCACGACCGAAGCAGGGGGAACCATGAAGAGTGCCATCGCCGCGGGCATGCTCGCGCTCGTCTCCGCCGCGACCTGTCTCGTGCTCGCGCCCGCCGCGTCCGCGGCGCCGGCCGCCTGTGTGACGAGCACGCTCACCACCGGTGCCAGCGAGGGTGTGGGCACCCAGGTCAGGAAGTCGTCCACCAGCAGCTGCGGCGACCTCAACCTCACCTACAGCGACGACAAGACGCAGTACGCCAACGACGGTTACGCCGGCCGCCTCTACCACACCTCCAGCAGCAGCTGGGTCACCTGCACCGCGGGCTACGTCTGGGCCTTCGACGGCAGCCACAGCATCAACGACTCGAAGTACTGGCTGTGCACCGACGTCTCCGACAACACCCTGTTCACGGTGGCGAGCGCCGCGAACGGCGGCGACACCGTCCGCATCACGCACTGATCCCGAACCCGGCCCGCGGGGGTGCCGTGCGACCTGCGACGGCACCCCCGCGGGTCCTCGTGAGAGAGGAATGATCCGGATGAGCCGGGCCCGGTTCCTGGTACGTGCGGCGGTCGTGGCCGCCGTCCTGCTCGTCACCGCGTGCTCCGCCGATCCCGGCCGCTCGCCCGGCGCCCCGGCCCGGGCAGTGGCCCCCGCCCGTCTCGGCCACGCCCTGCCCGACGATCCCGTGCGCATGGTGCTGCCGGCGACGGGTGCCGAGACCCGGTGGACGCAGGGCCTGGACGTGTTCGGCCAGCAGGTCACGCGCGCCGCCGCCGCCGGCTGCGCCGACCAGGGCGGCTTCAGGCTCCCCCGGGAGCAGGTGCCGGTCGCGTTCATCCGGTTCTTCGAGCTCCCCGACCTGGACTTCATCGCCCGGCACGGGATGAGCGCCAGCGCCGAGGTCCCCGCCGTGAACGCCTCGGTCCCCACCGTGGTGAACTCGTCAGTCCCCACGGTCGTCAACTCCTCGGCCCCCACCGTCGCGAGCTCCTCGGGTGCCGTCCGGGCCGGTGGCGCGACGGAGGTCGGCCGCTGCCGCGCGGCGGGCACGACGGCCTCGGCCGCCCTGCGCGACCTCTATGTCCCCCTCCAGCAGAAGTGGTTCGGAGAAGTCGTCACCCTGCGCGAGGATCCCGCCGTGCTCCACGTCCTGCGCGGCCTGCCGGACTGCCTGGCCGAGCAGGGCGTCCCGGCGCGTGACGAGCAGGGTTTCATGGCCGCGGCCGACGCCCGCCAGCAGCGCGCGGCACCCGAGGATCTCCCCGCGACCGAGGCCGAGTTGGGCGCCACGTACGCCACCTGCATGCGGCCCGTCGAAGCCGTCCGCGAACCCGCCAGGCTGCGCCTGCGTGACCGGTTCCTCGCCGACCACGCCGATGAGATCCGCGAACTGCGCGAGGCCCTCGTCCCGGCCCTGCGCACCGCCGAGCGGCGCTACGGCGTCCCTCTGGTGTTCCCCGAACCCTGACCGACGCCGTCACGTGAGTCGTGTCCGAACCATTGACGCGCAAGCGCTTCGATCCTACGGTCGCGTTCGAAGTTGCGAGCGCAATTCGATATATCGAACCTAGCTCCTCGGATCAAGTTCTCTCGAACGTCTCGAACAGTTGGGGCAGGGCATGGGACGCAGTTGGGGCAGGGCATGGGACGACCTGACCTGAATCGCAGGCAACTCCTGTGCGGAGTCCGCGCATTGTGTGTCGCGGGCAGCTTCGGCTTCGCCGCGCTGGGCACCGGCGCCGACGCGCTGGCCGCCGGATCACAGACCCGCGTGCGGTACTGGAACCTCTTCAGCGGCGGCGACGGCTACAACATGACCGCGATGCTGGACGCCTTCCGCGGGGCCACCCCGGACATCGCGGTGAAGGACTCCACCCTCCAGTGGGGCAACCCGTACGACACGAAACGCGCCATGGCGGCGGCCGGCAGCCGGGCCCCCGACCTCAGTGTCAAGGCCCTCACCTCCGGGACGACCGACACCTGGAACGCCATCGACCCGGGGGTCATCCGGGCCGACGGCAGGCTCTGGATGGCCTTCGGGTCGTACTGGACCGGCGTCCGCATGGTCGAACTGGACCCGGCCACCGGCAAGTCCGTGCCCGGCGCGACCGTCCACCACCTGGCGACCCGGCCGGACGCCCCCTACGCGGTCGAAGGCCCGTACCTCCTGCGGCACAGCCACTGCTACTACCTCTTCGCCTCGTACGACGCGTGCTGCGCCGGCGTGAACTCCACGTACAAGATCAGGGTCGGCCGATCCGCGAACGTCACCGGGCCGTACGCCGACAGCGCGGGCACCCCACTGCTGGCGGGCGGTGGCGACCTGCTGCTGGCGGGACACGGACGCTACGTCGGTACCGGAGGCGAGTCGGTCTTCAGGGACCGGGGCCGGGACGTCCTCGCCTACCACTACTACGACGCCGAGGAGGCGGGCAGCCCGAAGCTGGGCCTGAACACCCTGCGCTGGACGTCGGACGGCCGGCCGGTCGTCCGCTGACCGTGCCCGGGCCGCGCCGGCGGCCCGGGCCACGCGCAACCGCCAACGAAGCCGAACCGCCCCCTGCGAAAGGCGACCATGCACACCGCCCGCTTCACCCTCGACCCCGCCTTCACCGTCGGTGAGGTCAACCCCCGGCTCTTCGGATCCTTCGTCGAACACCTCGGCCGCTGTGTTCACACCGGCATCTTCGAACCGGACCACCCCACCGCCGACGAGGCCGGGATCCGCACCGACGTCCTGGACCTGGTCCGTGAACTCGGCGTCACCGCCGTCCGCTATCCCGGCGGCAACTTCGTCTCCGGCTACCGGTGGGAGGACTCCGTCGGCCCGGTCGAGAACCGTCCGCGCCGCCTCGACCTGGCCTGGCACTCCACCGAGACCAACCGGTTCGGCCTCTCCGAGTACATCGCCTTCCTGCGCAAGATCGGGCCGCGGGCCGAGCCCATGATGGCCCTCAACCTCGGCACCCGCGGCGTCGCCGAGGCCCTCGAACTCCTGGAGTACGCCAACCACCCCGCCGGTACCGCCCTGTCGGACCTGCGGGCCGCGCACGGCGACAAGGACCCCTTCGGCATCCGGCTGTGGTGCCTGGGCAACGAGATGGACGGCCCCTGGCAGACCGGACACAAGACCGCCGAGGAGTACGGTCGCCTCGCCGCCGAGACCGCCCGCGCCATGCGCCAACTGGACCCCGCCGTCGAACTCGTCGCCTGCGGTTCCTCGGGACAGTCCATGCCCACCTTCGCCGACTGGGAGGCGACGGTGCTGGCGGAGACGTACGACCTCGTCGACCACGTCTCCCTGCACGCCTACTACGAGCCGGTCGACGGCGACGTGGACTCCTTCCTCGCCTCCGCCGTCGACATGGAGTCCTTCATCGAGAACGTGGTGGCGACCTGTGACCATGTCGGCGCGAAGCTCAAGTCCAAGAAGAGGATCGACCTTTCCTTCGACGAGTGGAACGTCTGGTACCTCTCCCGCTGGCAGGAGCGGGCCACGACGTTCGCGCCGGACGACTGGCCCGAGGCGCCCAGGCTGCTGGAGGACAACTACAGCGTCACCGACGCCGTCGTGTTCGGTTCGCTGCTCATCGCCCTGCTCCGGCACGCCGACCGCGTCACCGTCGCCTGCCTCGCCCAGCTCGTCAACGTCATCGCCCCGATCCTGACCGAGCCGGGCGGCCCGGCCTGGCGCCAGACGACGTTCTTCCCCTTCGCGCAGGCCTCGCGGTACGGCCGTGGACGGGTCCTCGACGTCCGCGTCGACTCACCGACGTACACGACGAGGAAATACGGCGAGGCCGACCTGCTGCACGCCACGGCGGTCCGCGCCGACGACGGCGCGGTCACCGTCTTCGCCGTCAACCGCGGTCGTACCGAAGCCCTTCCGCTCGAAGTCGCCCTGAGCGGGCTCGGCCTGAGCACGGTGGTGGAGCACAGCGCCCTCGCGGACGCCGACCCCGACGCCCGCAACACCCTCGACGAGCCGGAGCGGGTCACACCGCACCCGGTCCAGGGCGCGGCCCTCACGGACGGCACCCTGACCGCCGTACTGGAGCCGCTGTCCTGGAACGTGATCCGGCTGAGCTGAAGCCGCTGACCTGACCCGGCCTGAGCTGGTTCGGTGGCCGTCGGGACCCCCGTCACGGGCCGGTCCCGACGGTACGGGCCGCACAGGTGCCGGCCCCCGTGGCGGGACCGGCACCGGCCGGTCAGCCCAGCGTGAACCAGGTGCTGCGGGACTTCTGCCACTCGGTGTGGTCGAGGTCCTTCGCCTCGGACCCGTCGCCGTACAGGTCGGCGTCACCGTCGTCGGTGATCAGCTGCACCCGGGCGCCGGACTGGGTGAGGTCGGGGACCGACACGATCGACTCCCAGCCGCCCGCGTCCGTGGTCGGCAGGTCCAGGACCTTCACCGGCTGGTGCGCGGTGTTGCCGTCCCAGGAGTACAGCGCGTACGGGTCGGTGTTGTCGTCGGCCGCCCATGAACCGGCCAGGATCAGGAACTGTCCCTGCGAGTTGGCTCGGATGTCACGCACCGACAGGCCGCCGAGGTTCCACTGGATCGGGGTGCCGAAGGTGGCGTGGGTGCCCGCGGCGACCTTGTTCATGTTGGTCACCGGCACGACGAGCGCCTGGCCGCCGCTCTGCGGCGGTACCAGCGGGGCGCGGAAGCCGACGTAGGCCGTGGTGGTGCTGCCGGCGGCGAACTCCAGGCCCTCGACGTTGAATCCGTCGACGGCCTTGGGGATCGAACCGTCCTCGGTGCCGTCCGCGAAGCCGAAGCGGCCGCCGTTGGCCTCGTCCCACTTGACGAAGTCGTCGCGCAGGGTGTGACCCGCGGTGCCGAAGGTCAGCGCGGTGGAGGCGCCCGAGCCCGTCAGCTTGGTGGTGAAGACCGTGTTGCGGTCCTTCTTGTACTCGCCGTCCTTGTTGTTGCCGAGCGAGCCGGTCCAGTACACGGTGCCGCCGACGAGGGTGCCCCCTTCGATGTCCACCTCCTTGTCCGCGTCGAGCGCGTCGTCGAGGTCCCAGGTCTTCACGGGAGCCCCGGAGACGCTGCCGTTGTACAGCCGGAGGGTGTTGTCCTCGTCGTTGGCGACGAGCAGGTAGCCGCCGCCCACGGAGACCGCGGCGGAGGCGTCGCTGGCGCCGGTCAGGTAGC
Organism: Streptomyces sp. NPDC002306; assembly: GCF_053593435.1. NCBI lineage: Bacteria > Bacillati > Actinomycetota > Actinomycetes > Kitasatosporales > Streptomycetaceae > Streptomyces > Streptomyces sp. NPDC002306. The sequence continues at coordinate 204,985 of NZ_JBSFCK010000004.1, read as the reverse complement.
GGGCGTCGGCGGAGTGCTGGACGGCCGGCGACGCGGCGTAGTGCAGGGTCGTGGTCGCGGTCTTGCCGCCCAGACCGGTGACCTTCAGCGTGAGGTCGGTGTAGCCCTGGCCCCGGGCCGCCACGGTCAGCGAGCGGGTGCCCGCGGTGCCGGTGACCGTGACGTCGGTGGCCGCGGCGACGGCGGACTTGCTGGTCTTGGACACGGCCACGGTGAGGGCGGAGGCGTCGGCGCCGCTCTGGGCGACGGTCACGGTCACGGTCGGGTCGGCGGTCGCCCCGACGGCGCCGGAGAGGTAGGACGCGGAAAGCTTGATCGTCGGCGTGCCGTAGCTCGCCGCGTGCACGGGCGCGGCGGTTGCCGCCGCGGACATCAGCACGGTGGCGGTGGCGAGCGCCACCCTGCGGACGGACAGCGGAGAAGCAGGCGGTATCGAGCGCACGGTCGGTTCCCTTCGGTGACACGTCCTGACGCATCCGGCCACGGACGGCGGCGGATGCCGTCGAGCAGAGTTCAACGCGCCACTCAACAAAGGGCCGCGGTCATGGGTCGGGCAGACGAACAGCAGCCGACAGATGATCTTCGAGACCCGAAGGTGACAGTGAACGCCACCTGAGGTGAGGGGAGTTGAGGGGAGTAGGCGAACAGCCGTCCGCCGCCCGGCAGTCGCGACGACCGCCGGGCGCGCGGAGGGGCACAGGTCAGCCGACGAGCAGCTGTGCCTTGAGCCGGCGCACCTCGATCGGGTCGACGCCCAGGGCCTTCCTCTCGTACGAGGCGAAGGAGCCGTACGTGTCCTTGACCTCGGCGAAGCCCGAGTTGAGGTACTCGGCGCGTACGTCGAGCATCGGCTTGTAGACCGCGGCCTGCGCCGCGGGCATGGCCGCGAGGGCGGCGGCGTTGGCCGCGGCACGGTAGTCGTCGGAGGCCAGGTAGTCCCTCATCACCGTGTCGCGCGGCACGCCGAGAGCCGTGAGCAGGGCGGCACTCGCCCATCCCGTACGGTCCTTGCCGGCCGTGCAGTGGTAGAGGGAACCGTCGGCGTCCACGACGACTCCGGCGAAGACCTTGGAGTAGGCGGCCTTCGCCGTCTCACCGCTGACCATCGACTTCTCGCCGTCGACCATCATCTGCGCGGCGCCCTCGGCCGTGGTCGGCATCGAGAAGACGGGGGAGTCGTCACCGATCACGTTGGCGACGACATACCGCGCGCCGGAGGGAACCCGGTCCGGCGCGGCGGTGCGCTCGGCGGTGCTGCGCAGGTCGTAGTCGACGGAGATGCCGAGCCGCCTGAGCTTGGCCAGGTCGGCGCCGGTGAGCTTGTCGAGGGCGTCCGAGCGGTAGACGACGCCCATCTTCACCCAGCTGCCGTCGGCGGTGCGGTATCCGCCCGCGTCACGGAAGTTGACCGTGCCGTCCAGCTCGATCAGCCGGTCGGCGAGGTGGAGGCCGCGGCCCTGGGCGGGGACGAGGTCGAACCACTGCCGGTCCGTGGCCGGGAGTCCGGTCACCGTGACCGAGCCGGTGGAGCCGCCCGAGGCGACGGTGCGGCCGTTCGCGCGGACGGCCACGTGCCGGATCCCGGGCGCCGTCCAGGTGATCCGGTACGAGCCGTCGTTCCGCGCGGTCACCTCGGCCGCGGTGAACGGGATGTGCCGTGCGGCGTGGCTGCTCGGTCCGGCGTGGGCCGGCACCGCGCCGGCGGCCGTGGCCGTCAGGCAGGGGAGCAGCATGGCGGCCGAGAGGACGGATGCCGCCTTGACACGTGTCATGTGGGTCATGGCTGGAATCGTTTGCCGGTTTGAAGGGTGACGGTGCGACACGGGGTTAACCACGGTGGTCCGGAAGCCGGAATGATCTTCAGAATCCGGCGGAACTCCCGAAGTGTGCCAAAGGGGGTGAGGGGTGCTTCGGGAGCTGTGTGGCCGCCGACGCGCTTGTCGCCGGTCCGTGGTCCGGGGGTTGGAGTGGCACCGTGGTGAGCAAGGTAGGGAGTGTGGAGTGGACAGGCATCTTCAACACCGCGCTCGGTGCGCTGATCGCCTTGACCGCGTCCGCCTTCTTCGAGCGGCGCCGCTGGCTGCGGGAGAGCGCGCAGCGGGCGAGGGAGGACCGCCGGTCCGCCTACGTCGCGTTCCTCGCCGCCACGGCGGCGGCGAGCGAGACGCTGATCAACATAGCCCGGGGCCATGACGACGACGTGACCGCGTCCGCCCGAGCCGGCACGGTGCTGCGGGACAGCAGTGTGCTCTCCCGCCGGCTGGAACTCACCCTGGTCGCCGACGACTCGGTGCTGGACGAGGTCACCCGCATGATCGCTCTGCTGCGAACGTACCGTGATGTGGTCGCCCAGGGCCTGCTCATCGAGAACGAGCAGGTCCAGCAGGCCCGTGCCGCCTTCAACGAACAGCGGGAGAGGCTGGCACGGATGATGCGGGAGTCGTTGTAGTGGTCGTTGCGGAAAAGGGCACTTGCTGCCCGCGACGCGCGGGCAGGCCCCACAGGACGGCAGCCACCCCACTCTGCCCAAGTGCCGGTCGGCGGTGCTGCCGTCAGGCGGACTGTTCCTTGTCCTGGTCGGCCTGCGCGATCGGCTTCGGTGCTTCGGGTGCGGTGTAGAAGACGGACGTGCCCTGCTTGCTGCGGTGGGCCTGGTTCTTGGCGACGAGGCCTTCGAGCGTGGTGCGCACGACGGTCGCCTTGATGGAGCGCTCGGGGTGTGCCTTCCCCAGGGCGTTGGTGATCTCGGCCGCGGAGCGAGGTTCGCTCTGTGCGTTGAGGTGCTCGCGGACGATGTCGACGAGGGTGGGCCGCGCGGTCTGCGCGACCGCGGTCTCCGCCTCGGCCTCGGTCGTGGCCTCGGTCTTCTTGGCGCTCGGCTTGCTGTCGTCGGCGACGGTGGACTTCTTGGTCCGCGGTGTCTTGGCCGCGGGCGCCTTGGCCGTGGTGGTGGCCGTCTTGGTCGCGCTCGCCTTGGCCGCGGCCGTCTTGGTCGTGCCCGCCTTGGCCGTGCCTGCCTTGGTCGTGCCCGACTTGACCGTGGCCGACTTCGCGACGGTCTTCGTGCGGGGAGCGGGCACCGCGGCGGCGGGCTCGGACACCGGCTCCACGGCCGCCGCCGAGACACCCAGGGCCTGGCGGACGTTCACCAGGACGGAGTGATCCTGCTGAAGGGTGGTCAACTGCTCCTGCAGCGCGGCGATTTCACTTTCGACGCGCTCCTGCTCCTTGAGGTTGCGCTCAAGGTCACCTGCCACCTGAGTGGCGTACTGCGATGTCAATCCGGTGGTCCCGGCGCTGGTTTCGGACATGATGCTGATGATGCTCACAACCCTTCGTGTGCCTGGAGGCCGCGCGAGGCAGGCCCGCAGGCGTATGCGGAACCAAATGCGTGTGCCATCTCGGCTGGTGCGGTAAAGGCGGCAGCAATTACTGAAGCACAGCCGTGTTGTAGCGATACTACGGAAGACAGCTGTGTGTTGTTCGCTTTCGGCATGGCCGGGAAACAACTCGTCTCGTCGACGACGATTCCGGACCACAGCAGCGTCCCGCCGAAACACCACTTCGGGAAGAGCCGGCCGATGTCGCCAAAGGCGCGGATGGTGGTCTGGACCATAGCGTGCCGAGGTCAGTTCGCGGCGAGTGCCGGGCGTGATGTGCGTTCCGTCGGCACGCGAGTGTGTGGCATTCCCGGCTGGCGGCCATGAAGGCCGACAGGAGTGAAGATGGAAGAACACGGTTGTCTCGGCGGGGTGCCTCCGCGGTACCCGGAGGACCGGGTGACCAGCGACTATGCGGCCTCCTGGGCGGGTCACCGCCCCCGGACCCGGAGCGGAGGAGAGCCCTTATGAATGACTTCGTACGGCGACTGCGCGCCTCACCCGACGCGGCGGCCCGTGCTCCGACGCGGTCCACCGCCTTTGCCGCAGACTTCGGTCTGCTTCTCGTCCGACTCGCTTTCGGTCTGCTGATGGCAGGGCACGGCGCCCAGAAAGTCTTCGGTCTGTTCGGCGGCGACGGCCTCACCGCCACGGGCAAGGGCTTCGCCGCGCTGGGGTACCGGCCCGGCAAGGTCTATGCCGCCATCGGCGGGGCTTCCGAACTCCTGGGAGGTCTGGGCCTGGCTCTCGGACTGTTCACGCCGCTGGCGGCGGCCGCCTTGATCGGCGTGATGATCAATGCCATGGCGACCGTCACCGGGGCCCACGGATTGTGGGAAACCCAGGGAGGCATCGAGTACAACCTGTGCATCACCGTCGTCGCCTTCGCCATCGCCGCCATCGGCCCCGGAAGACTGGCCCTGGACCGCCCCTTCCGCTGGGGCAAGGGCGGCTGGCTCGAGGCCGCCGTGGCGCTGTTCCTCGGCGGTATCGGCGCGGCCGTCGTGCTGATCCTCTGACCTTGATGACCGCGGTCACCGATGGAGGTCACGGGCAGGGCGGTAGCGTGCTCCCATGGGATGGGGAGAGCTCATGACAGCCGTCGTGGGGGTGCTGGTGGGCGTCGCCGCGACGGAGGTCGTGCATGTCCGGCGCGCACGCATCGAGAATCCCGCGATCCGCCTCACGGTGCGTGCGGTCGGCCAGGAAGGGGGCTATCTGCTCAACAACCTCGGCTACGCCGGTGCTCACAAGGTGGGGGTGACCGTCGGTTGGGTCTCCCAGAGCGGGCGCTACCGCGTCACCCATCGCGCCAAGGCTTGGCCCGAGGTCCCGCCGGGCGCTGAACTGCGGTTCGCGGTACCCCCGGATGTCGTTCGGGCCGGCAACGCGGTGCTCATGGTGGCGTGGCACGAGAGTCCTGAACCCGCGTCGCGCCGCCGACAGCAGCAGTGGCCGACCGCATGACCGGCCACGCTCGGCAGTGAAGGTCGGCGACGACCGTCGTACGCGGGAGTGAGACCGGATCGTCGAAGGCCCACTGTTCACGTCGTGTGGTGCCGCGGGCGGGGCTCCGGATGGCCCAGGGCATGGGGCGCGCCGGTCACCGTCCGGCTGACCGCCGGGCGCGACGGTCTGGGGCGACCATGCTGACCAGGCCATTCACGGATGCCCCGCGCCGCCTGCGCTTAGGTCCCCGCCGCACGGGAGCCGGACACCGCCGGAGTGTGCGGACCCGTCGCCCCCGGCAGCGGCTCACACCGTCGCGAGGGCGACCTCGGTCGACTTCATCAGCGCGACGACCGAGGATCCGGCCCGGAGCCCGAGTTCGGTGACGGCCTCCATGGTGATCGCGGCGGTCAGCTCACCCCCGTCGACCGTGACCTTCACCGACGCCATGGCGCCGCCGGTGGAGACATCGGTGACCGTGCCGGGCAGCTGATTGCGGATGGACAGGCCCTGCACCGGGCCGGTGGCGAGGGCGACCTCGGTGGACTTCACCAGGGCACGCACGACGGAGCCCTCGACGAGACCCAACTCCGTCACGGACTCGAGCGTGACGGCCGCGGTGAGATCCTGACCGCCGTCGAGACGTACCTTGACCGTCGCCATGACCGCGCCGGGGTTGATCGCGGTGACGGTGCCGGGGATCTGGTTGCGGATGCTCAGGCTCATGTCGGCGCACCTCATGGATGTCGGGGGCGGGCGGCGGGCCGGTGACCTGCCGTCCGCTCAAGCTAACCGGACCGGGGGAGAACGGCGGGGAGCCCTTCGCATCCGCCGGCCACGTGTCCGACAGGTGCTCCCACAGCGGAGGCGTCCGCGCGTCCCGACGCGACCGGAGACACGCCGAACCCGGCCATGCGCCCGATCCGGAGACCTGTCGCCCAGCGCCTGCCGATCCCAGGTGCCTGCCGATCCCAGGCTCCCGGCGGTCCCAGGTGCGCGGCACCGGGACACATCACCCCCGCCATGTGCTCCCCGCCACGCGCTCCCGGCCACGCGCCCCAGCCATACGCCGCGCCCCGCACAGACGCGGCACACAGGGCATACATGGCACACGCGGCACGCTCCTGGCCTCCGTCACAGACCTCGCCACCGAGACAGTGCCTCGCCCCGAGGAACACATGTCCGCCCACGCGGCGGAACCGCGTCCGCATCGACGTCGGACCGTCACCGGTTCCGGTCGACGCGTTCGCCCGCGACAGTTAGTATCCGCCCCCAAGTACTGCTGAAGTGACGGCTGTTGCTTCATGGACTGACGGGCACCGTCCGTGGACGGCCGTGCCGGACCGCCCTGCGGGAGACCGCCGGGCGGCGCAGCGCACCGCACCGATCGCCGACCGCGCCACCCCCCACCCGCGCACCACCGCTCGCACGCAGAGGACCCATGCCGAACCATAGAATTGTTCAGTACCTGACAGGGGTGGCGTCGGCCGTGCTCCTGCTGGCCACGGCCCCCGGAGCGGTCGCCGCCGTCCCGGTCCCCGAGGCCCCCACCGCACGGACCACCGCCGCCGCCGCGGCGAACGCCGCCTGGCAGCCGCCACTGTCGACGCGCGGCCGGTACATCGTCGACGCGGCGGGCAACCGCTTCCGGCTGAAGTCGGCCAACTGGGACGGCGCGCAGGGCTCCTGGTCGGGCAGTGGCGACATCGCCGATCCCGCCAATCACCACGCCGGCCAGAACTCCTACGGTATACCCCTCGGCCTGGACCGAGTCCCCCTGGCCGGACTGCTCGCCGATTTCCACGCACTCGGCATCAACAGCATCCGCCTGCCGTTCTCCAACGAGATGATCCACACCACGGCCGTGGTGCCGGACGCCGCGGTGGCCGCCAACCCGCAGTTGCGCGGCAGGACGCCGTTGCAGGTCTTCGATTCCGTGGTGGCCGCTCTCACCCAGGACGGCTTCGCGGTCATCCTCAACAACCACACCAACACCTCACGGTGGTGCTGTGGCATCGACGGCAACGAGCGGTGGAACACCAGCCAGGACACGCAACGCTGGGCCGACGACTGGGTCTTCATGGCCCGCCGCTACGCCTCCGACCCCCGCGTGGTGGGCGCCGACCTCTACAACGAGGTGCGCCGGAACATCCTGGACGATCCCAACTGGGGCCTGGGCGACGCCCACGACTGGTACGCCGCCGCCCAACTCGCCGCCGACCGTATCCTCACCGAGGCCGACCCCGACCTGCTCATCGTCATCGAGGGCATCAACTGGACCGGCCTGCCCGTCGACGGTCTGCCGCACGGCCGGCCCACACTCACCCCCGCGCGTACGCTCTCGCACACGCTCGTCGCCTCCGGCAAGCTGGTGTATTCGGCCCACTTCTACGGCTACACCGGCCCCCGGCACAGCGGTGCGACCGGTATCGGCGAGACCCACGACGCCCGCTACCAGGACCTGAACCGCGACGAGCTGCACCAAGCCCTCTACGACGAGGCCTTCTTCGTCTCCGAGGAGACGGGCCGGCACTTCACCGCGCCGCTGTGGATCAGCGAGTTCGGCATCGGAGCCGGCGAGACCGGCAGCGCGGCCCGCACCTGGTTCGGCAACGCGACCGACTACTTCGCCGACCACGACGTGGACTTCGCCTACTGGCCGCTGGTCGGTTGGGAGGGCCACGACGACTGGGCCCTGCTGCGCTACGACACCGAGGGCCACCGACACGGTCTCCTCGACCAGACGGACTGGCGCAACGCCGGATGGACCCGCCTCATGACCTCCCCGACCCGCACCGGGTCCGTCGCCCCGGTGTCCACCTGGGACATGCTCGCCACCGACCACGGCGACCACGTCCAGTCGCTCCGGGTGCGGGCCCGCGGAGACTGGGACCAGGGTGCATCCAAGGCCGTCTGCCCCGACGGGGAGCGGCTGATCGGCCTCGGTCATTCGGCGAGCCGTGGACTGTGCACCGACGTCACCGCGGGTGACCTCCGCGCCGCGACCGACACCCAGACGGTCGTCACGGACGAGCGCCATGTCCCGCAGGGCGGCGACTGGGCCTCGGGCTACACCAAGTTCCAGTGCCCCTCCGACTCCTTCCTGATCGGCTACAGCCGCCGCGGTGGCCGTGTGTCGGCGGCCCTGTGCGCCCCGGCCCGCACCTCCCTCGGGGTCTCGGGACGGACCGTGTGGTTCGACCGCTCCGACAACCGGCCCTCCGGCGCCTCGGGCGGGGACTTCGCCTACGGCGACTACAAGGGCCAGTGCGCGGACGACGAGTTCGCCGCCGGGATCGCGTTCACCACACGGATAGGCAGCGCCGCGGGCCCCGCGGCACTCCTTTGCCGCCGCCTGTCCTGACGAGGACACCTCGGCCGGGGGAAGCCGGACCGGCTTCCCCTCGCCGAGCCGGACCCCCGCCCCGACAATGGGCGCATGGCACGTGAATCAGGCTCGCGGGTCCCTCAGGGATCCGTGAGCCCCGGACATTACGGCGAGCATCTGTTCCGCCCGCAGGACGAGGGCGAGGCGGAACGGATCGACCTCGGCGCGCTCGTCTACGACACCACGACGATCGCCCGGCTGCGCCTGCTGGGCGCCGGCCCCGGCTGGCGCTGCCTCGACGTGGGCGCCGGGACCGGTACGGTGGCGCGCTCGCTGCTGCGCGAAGCGCGCGTCACCGAGGTCGTGGCGGTGGACCGGGACATCCGTTTCCTCACGGGCGAGCCCGTCGAGGGGCTCACCGCGATCGAGGCGAATGTGACCTCCGACCGCATCGAGCAGGGTCCCTTCGATCTCGTGCACGCCAGGTTCGTGCTGATGCACCTGCCGTCCCCCGCGGCGATGGTGGAGCGGCTCGCCGGGCTGCTCGCGCCGGGAGGCGTCCTCGTGCTGAGCGACGCGGTCGACCTGACCGTGGAGGACGATGCTCCGGACTCGGCGTACACCCTGGCCATGCGGGCGATGTGGCGAGGGCTGCGTGCGTCGATCGGCACCGACGTCTCATGGGTCCCGAGCCTTCCCCGGTTCATGACGGCCGCCGGGCTGGACTCCGTGGCCGCCGAGATCCATGTGCCGCCCCTGACGCCCGGCAGTCCCATCAGCCGGTTCTGGGCCCGGACATGGGAACGCTCACGTGCCGCGATGCTGGCGACGGGCCTGGTGGACGACGCCGCGATCGACGAAGCGTTGCGCCGGCTGGACGCTCCGACGTACGTGGGACTGTCTCCCGGGATGCTGACCGCGTGGGGCTGGAAGCCCGCGGTGTAGCCCGTACCGGATCTCCCGCCGGCCGCCCTGCCGCCCGTGGCCCGTCGCCGCCCGCGGGCACCCGTGACCGGGTCCGGCCCCGACCCGGGCGGCGACATGTGTGCACTGGTGTGACCTTCCGCGCGGATCCTCCGCGGACGGGCCGGACTGGCCGGATGGGACGGAGCTGGGTCGTGGCGTTCGCCGAGTCGGCCGGAGACGAGAAGATGCCCCCTCCTGAGCCGACCGCGGACGTCCGGCGGCGGCGTTCCCTGGCGCCGCTGCTGGCGGTGTGCGCCGGGTATTTCATGGTGATCCTGGACGTGACGGTCATCAACGTCGCCGTGCCGGTGATGGGCCGGGACCTGTCCGCCTCGCTCACCGGCATCCAGTGGATCACGGACGGCTACACCATGGTCTTCGCCGGCCTGCTGATGACCGGGGGAGTGCTGGGCGACCGGCTGGGCAACCGCCGGGTCTTCTGCTGGGGCGTCCTGGTGTTCACCGTGGCCTCGGCCGCGTGCGCGTTCGCGCCGGGTACCGCGTTCCTGGTGGTGGCCCGGTTGGCGGAAGGGCTCGGCGCGGCACTGATCGTGCCCGGCTCGCTGGCCCTGCTCCAGCAGACCTACCCGACGCCGGCCGAACGGTCGCGGGCGTTCGGGCTGTGGGGCTCGATGGCGGGCGTCGCGGCCTCCGCCGGGCCGCTGCTGGGCGGACTGCTGGTCTCCACGGTGGGCTGGCGGTGGGTCTTCCTCATCAACCTTCCCGTCGGGGCGCTCTGTCTGCTGCTGACCCTGCGCCATGTGGCCCCCTCGCCCCGGCGCGGCGACCGGACGCCGGACTGGCCCGCTCAGTGCGCGATCGTGGCGGCGGTGGTCCTGTTGACCAGCGCGCTGAACGAGGCCGGGCGGCGTGGCTGGTCGGATCCGGCCGTCCTCGCCGGGCTGGGTCTTGCCGTGCTGGCCGCCACCGGGTTCGCGGTGCGCGAGCGGCTGGCCCGCTCCCCCGTCCTTCCGCCGCGCCTGCTGCGCTCGCGTGCGATGAGCGGCGCGGCTCTCATCGGTCTGCTGTTCAACTTCGGCTTCTACGGCATGGTGTTCACCGCCAGTCTGGAATTCCAGCACGAGCGCGGCTACAGCGCCCTCAAGACCGGCGTGGCACTGTTCCCGGCGGTGGCGATGACCATGTTCGCCTCGGTGCTGTCGGGGCGGCTGACCCGCCGTACCGGCGATCGTCCTCTGGTGGTGCTCGGCATGCTGGTGGCCGCGCTGGGGCTGGCGGGCTGGGCCGCGGCGGGAGCCGATCCCGACTACTGGCTGCTGGTGGTTCCGATGATGGCCGCGGGGTTCGGCACCTCGTTCGCCCTGACCGGTGCGACCGCCACCGCGATGGGGGCGGCGCCGCCGCGGTACTCGGGAGCCGCCTCCGCCCTCTTCAACACCACCCGCCAGATCGGCAGCGCCGCCGGCGTCGCGCTGGGAGGCAGCCTGCTCGCCACCGGAACCGACCACAGCACCGGGCTGCGTACCAGCATGGCCGTCGGCGCCCTCGCCTACCTGATCGCCGCGGGGTGCGCGGGGCTCTGTGTACCGGCGGAGCGCGAGAGGGCGTAGGGCGCTCGCTCCGGCGCTGGACGTGGTGTGCTCGCGGCGCGGGGCGCAACTCCGTTGTGGGGAAGGCAGGTTCACTCCCTCCGTCGGGCGGGGGACCCTACGTGAGCGGCGCTGGGGCGGACCGTGCGTACGACGGGCCGAGCCGTCGGCGGCGAGACGGTCCGGCTGCCACGGTCCGATATATGCACAGGTCCTCTGAACTGCGCATTCATGCTGTTTTGTCGCTCAAGGTGACGAGTGGCGGGTGCGGGATTAGGCTTTTCGAGTGAAAGCCGCGACGCGCGGTACGCCGGTCGACCAGATTCCACGACCACGCGGGACCCGGTCAGCGTCCATCCGCTAGACCTTGCGCCTGGGCCTGAGAGATTCGGCCGTCAGGGGCGTACGTCCGAGCGCGTCGCGGCGGGCCAAGACGCCGCTGTACGCCTTTCCGTTTGCGGTGGCGCCGTCCGCCTCGCGCATCCGTTCGATGCAGCGAGAGACGATGAGAGGTACTTCCCCATGCGATCACAACGCGCGAGGCGCGTCTTCGCGATGTCCGCCGCCGGCCTTCTCATGGCTGGTGGTGCCGCGATCGGCGCAGCGGGCACCGCTTCGGCGAGTCCGTCCAGCAACTACAGCTACAGCAGCAGCTACCACCACGACCGTGGAGGATCCGACTGGGACAATGACTACGGCTACGGCGGCGGCGGCCACGGCGGTGGCGGCCACGGCGGCGGCGGCGATCACGGTGGCGGCGGCCACGGTGGTGGCGGTCACGGTGGTGGCGGTCACGGTGGCGGCGGTGGCGGCCACGGCGGCGGCGGTGGCGGTCACGGCGGCGGCGGTGGCGGTCATGGCGGCGGCGGTGGCGGCGGCCACGGCGGCGGCGGGGGTGGCGGCGGTCGGTGACCGTAGCACCTGATCCCCGACCGGGGTGAGGGAAATCAGGCGACTCCGTCAGTGAGTCGCACCTGGGGTCGGTTCGTGGGCCCAGTGCCCCGGACCGGCCCTCCCTTGTCGTCGTCGGTCGAGGTGGTGCGGTCCGCTATCCCACTGTCTGAAGGTCGGTCATCAGAGCGCGCATGTCCTTGATCATGGCCTGCTGGTACGGGGACACATCGGGGACGTCCTGCCCGTCATCGGCCTGGGCGGCGGAGTCCTCGCTGTCGTAGTAGCGGTAGGCGGAGAGGGTCAGTGAGAGCACCGCTGCGCCGTCCAGGACGCGTAGCTCCGCGTTCCCGAGGTCCCGGGTGATCAGGTAGGCCTTGTCGCCGAGGTGGGGAACGGCTCTGACGTTGTCCTCCGGGACGACGCCGAGGTCGGTGACCCGTAGCCGCGCCTCGAACTCCGGCCCGGGGTCGGTCTTCCTGTGCAGTGCCACCGTGATGCCGACCGTGTAGTTCAGGAACGAGCCGGTCCCGGAGCGCTCGGCCCCGGGCCGCGACCGAAGGGGTATGAAGCACTGGACCTGATCGAGGGCAGGGTGACTCACCAGCCCCGAATCGTTCATGTCGGCGGACTCCCTCGGCGAGATCGCCGACCCGATCGCCGGCAGTTGCACCGACGGACAGAGGTCCTGCGCGAGCCGGTACCCCCGGGTGTCCGGCGTACGGTCACCCAGCCCGTAGAGGAAGACCGCGGCCGCCCAGAGGGCCGACGCGGTCACCATCCCGCCGAGCGCCCACAGCCACGGCCTTCCCGGCCGGTGCCGGCCGACGGGCTCCCGCTCCCAATCGCCCACGATCTCGCGGGTTGTCATCGCGCCGAACTCCCCCACCATCTCGGGTTCGGAAATCATGACGCTCCCCTTCGACCGTGCCCGTGTGTGTCCGGGTGATCGTAGAGCCGATCCCCACCCTGGCGAGCAGGAGGGCGGAGGGAGCCCCGCGGTCCGCCCGGGCGGCCGGTTGATCAGCCACTGACCAGGGCCTCACTTCGGAGGGTGGGGGCCTTCAGACCCGTTCGCCAGGAGGATGATCATGGACATCAAAGGTTCGGTAGCCCTGGTCACCGGTGCCAACCGCGGCATCGGGCTGGCCTTCGCGCAGGCGCTGCTCGATCACGGCGCCGTCAAGGTGTACGCCGGTGTCCGGGATCCGGAGACGATCCGGGACTCGGGGCTCGTCGCGCTGCGCCTGGACGTCACCGACGAGGAGCAGGTCGCCGCGGCCGCGGCCGCCGCCGGTGATGTCAGCATCGTCGTCAACAACGCCGGGGTCGCCGGTGGTCCGTCCCTCCTCGAGGGGTCGTTCGACGGTGCCAGGCGCGAGATGGAGGTCAACTATTTCGGCACCTGGGCCGTCTCACGGGCGTTCGCGCCCGTCCTGGCCGCCAACGGCGGCGGAGCGCTGGTCACCATGCTGTCCGTGGCCTCGTGGGTGACGAACAGGGGGCTTCCGAGCTACGCGGCCTCCAAGTCCGCCCAGTGGTCACTGACGAACGCCTTCCGGCTGGCGCTGCGCGAGCAGGGCACGCTGGTGGTCGGTGTGCACGCCGGCTACGTCGACACCGATCTGACGGTGGGCATCGACTCGCCGAAGGTCCTCGCGGCCGACGTGGCCGAGCAGACCATGGCCGCGCTGCTCGCCGACGAACCAGAGGTGCTGGTCGACGAGGGCACCCGCCGGGTCCGCGCCGCGCTCTCGGGCGACCTGGAGACTCTGTACGCCGATCGGTGACAGCCCGGTCGGTGACAGCCCGGTCGGTGACTGTCCCGCACGGTGCTACGCCGCTCGTGTCGTGCGCCCCGCCCGCACAGCGGGTCGGGGCTCGGGTGCCCGACCCGCCCGGTGCTACGGCGCGCTCGGGTGCCCGGGCCCGCGCGGCGCGTACCGGGCCGGCGGTGCTCAGGGGGCCGTGCTGTCCATCCGGGCGCGCTCCTTCGCCGCGTGCACGGCGGAGGTCAGACTGTCGATGTCGTACGCGCCGTGGTGGCGGCGCCCGTTGACGAAGAACGTCGGCGTACCCGAGACCGCGCTCAGGTCGGCGGACTCGACGTCCTCGGCGACCCGCGCGGCCGCCGCGTGCGTGCGCATCGCCCGGTGGAAGCGGTCGGTGTCGAGGCCGAGTCGCTGGGCGTACCGCACCAGGTCGGTCGCTCGGAGCGCGCCCTGATGGTCGAGCAGGAGATCGTGCATCTCCCAGAACGCGCCCTGTTCGGCGGCCGCCTCGGCCGCCTCGGCTGCGAGGCGGGCGTGCGGGTGCACGTCGTCGAGGGGGAGATGGCGCCAGACGTAACGGACATCGCCGAAGTCGGCGAGCAGCTCACGGATGATGGATTCCGCCTGACCGCAGTAGGGGCATTCGAAGTCGGCGAACTCCACGACCGTGACCGGCGCGTCCTGGGGGCCCCGGACATGGTCGCGGTGGACGTCGACCGGTGGGACCAGGTCGACGATGGTCGCCCCGGTGCCGAGCAGGGCGCGGGTGCGCGCCTGTCCCGGGAGGTGCCCGACGACCCAGGTGACCAGCCAGGTCAGGGCGAAGGCGCAGACGACCGCGCTCAGCACACCGATCTTGGCCTGGGTGAGCTGTTCGCCGGAGAAGGCGAGGGTCGCGATCAGCAGGGAGACGGTGAAGCCGACCCCCGCGATGGCGCCTCCGGCGGTGGTCGCGCCCCAGCCGACCGCCGGCCGCAGGCGCCCGCGGCTGAGACGGGAGACCAGCCACGAGACACTGACGATGCCGACGGGCTTGCCCAGCACGTACCCGAGCAGGATCCCCAGGGTGATCGGGGAGGTGAACGCGTCGGCCAACTGGCCGCCCCTGATGGTGATCCCGGCGTTGGCGAGGGCGAACACCGGCACGATCACATAGCTGGTCCACGGGTGGAACATCCGCTGGAGCCGCTCGTTCGGCGAGAGCGCCGAGGCGAGTCCGGCGCGCACCGACCGTTCCAGCTCGGGTGTCGGCTGCTCGCGGAACAGCCGGAACAGCCCGCTGGCGCGCTCCAGGTCGCTGCGACTGGCCGGGTACGCGTAGGTCAGCAGCCCCATGGCGAGTCCGACGACGACGGGGTCGACGCCGGACGCCTCCACGGTCACCCAGGTCGCGGCGCCCATCACCGCGTACACCACGCTCCGCCGCAGTCGCGCGGCCCGTAGCCCGAGGATGACGGCGAACAGGGCGACGGCCGTGCCCAGGAAGGGCCAGTCGATGGGGCCGCTGTAGGCGACGGCGATGACGACCAGGGCCACGAAGTCGTCGACGACGGAGACCGTGAGGATGAAGACCCGCAGCCCCGCGGGCAGCCGTCCGCCGAGCAGCGCCAGCATCCCGAGCGCGAAGGCCGTGTCGGTCGACATGGCCACGCCCCAGCCGCGCGCCGCGGGGCTCCCCGCGGTGAAGGCCAGGTAGATGAGGACCGGAACGACCATGCCGGCCAGTCCGGCGATCACCGGCAGGGTGACTCTTCTGCGCTCGCGCAGTTCCCCCATGTCGAATTCGCGTCGTGCCTCGAGCCCGACGACGAAGAAGAACAGGGCCATCAGGCCGCTGTTCACCCACTCGCGCAGACCCAGCGACATCTCGCTCGTACCGAGGCGGACGGAGAGCCGCGTCTCCCAGAACTCCTCGTAGGCACCAGGAGCGATGTTCGCCCAGGCCAGCGCGAGGAGCGTGGCGGTGAGCAGCACGGAGGCGCTGCCGGTCTCCGTCCGGAGGAAGTCACGCAGGGGGGTGCGCAGGGCCGGGCCGCACTCTGTCTGCCCGTTGATCCGGGGCGCCGGCGGCGGCATGCTCATCCTCTGTTCCTCCCGCTCGCGTGCCTGCGGCCGGACCGGCGTGGTCGGGACCCGGCGCGGATGCGAAGGGGACGCATCGCGACATCCTTGCCCGTCCCGGAACACCGGTGATCCACCGATCAAGGTAACCGCCCCGGAGGGCGCAGGCCATTTGAACTCGAATGCACGTTCGTTCCACGTCGTCGCAGTCGCGTGGGGCCGCTCCGTGATCACAGCGTGACGCGTCCGGCGACGCGGTGGACGGTCTCGTGGGCGAGCGTGGAGGGCGGTCTCGTGGGCGGCACGGAAGGCGGGGCTGTCGAGGGGAGATGGTCTATACCTATTGACGGGTGGGAGTCCAGCCGGTCCCATAGGGAAGGTCCGTCACATCTCGCGGGAGGGACCGCTAGTGAGACAGCGTCACAGAACGACCCGGCTGCTCGGTTCGCTGTTGCTGGTCGCCGCCGTCGGCGTATCCGTCAGTGGGGCGGCTCCGGCGGGCGGGGCGGCTCCGGCAGCCGCGGTGAACGGCCCGACCCCGCTCGGCCGGGTGGTCCCGGCTCCGGCCTCGGTGGCCCCGGCCGGCTCCCCGTTCCGGATCACCTCCGGGACGCGTATCCAGGTGGACCGCGGATCCGAGCGGATCGGGGCGTATCTGGCCGGAATCCTGCGACCCTCGACCGGGTACCGGCTGCCGGTCAGCTCACGCGCCGGAGGCGAGACCATCCGGCTGCGCCTCGGCTCCCGCGACAAGAGCCTCGGCGACGAGGGGTACCGCCTCGACAGCGGGCGACACGGCGTCACCATCACGGCCAGGGCGTCCGCCGGCCTCTTCCACGGTGTGCAGACCCTGCGTCAGCTCCTGCCCGCCACCGTCGAGAAGCGGAGCGTGCAGCCCGGGCCCTGGCTGGTCGCGGGCGGCACCGTCAAGGACGCCCCGCGCTATGCCTACCGCAGCGCCATGCTCGACGTCTCCCGTCACTTCTTCTCCGTGGACCAGGTCAAGCGCTACATCGACAACCTGGCGCTGTACAAGGTCAACACACTGCACCTGCACCTCTCCGACGACCAGGGCTGGCGCATCGCCATCGCCTCCTGGCCGCGGCTGACGACCTACGGCGGTTCGACGGCGGTCGGTGGCGGCGCCGGTGGCTACTACACCAAGGCGCAGTACAAGGACATCGTCCGGTACGCCGCCTCGCGCTATCTGGAGGTCGTCCCGGAGATCGACATGCCGGGCCACACCAACGCGGCGCTCGCCTCGTACGCCGAACTGAACTGCGACGGCGTCGCGCCCCCGCTCTACACCGGCACCGACGTCGGCTTCAGTTCGCTGTGCGTCGGGAAGGAAGCCACCTACGACTTCGTGGACGACGTGATCCGCGAGCTCGCCGCGATCACCCCGGGCAGGTATCTCCACATCGGCGGCGACGAGGCGCACTCCACCAGCCATGAGGACTACGTGACCTTCATGGACCGCGTGCAGCCCATCGTCGCCAAGTACGGCAAGACGGTGGTCGGTTGGCACCAGGTGACCGGGGCGACACCCGCCAGGGGTGCGCTGGCCCAGTACTGGGGGCTCGACGACACCGACCCCGCCGAGAAGGCGCAGGTCGTCCGAGCCGCGCGGAACGGGACCGGTCTGGTGCTCTCGCCCGCCGACCGGACCTACCTCGACATGAAGTACACCGAGGACACCCCGCTCGGGCAGGACTGGGCCGGTCTGGTGGAGGTCCGGCGGTCCTACGACTGGGATCCCGCCCACTACCTCGCGGGGGCGCCGGCCTCGGCCGTCAGGGGTGTCGAAGCACCCCTGTGGACCGAGACCCTCGTCAGCGACGCCGACATCGACGTGATGGTCTTCCCGCGACTGCCGGGCGTGGCCGAACTGGGCTGGTCCTCCGCCGCGACCCACGACTGGGACACGTACAAGGTCCGGCTCGCGGCACAGGCACCCCGGTGGGACGCGCTGGGCATCACCTACTACCGCTCACCCCAGGTCCCCTGGTCCTCGTGACCGAGGGAGCCGACGGGGCCGGGCGAGCGGCGGAGCCCCGGCGGCGGAGGGCGTGAGGAACGCCCATCGGGACAGCGCGGGGGCTGTGGAGAGCCACATTCCACAGCCCCCGTGTCGACCCCCCTCCGCGCGCGAAGGGGGGTCGTCGCCTCGGCGCGCCGCGGCCGCGAGGCGCGGGTGTCGGCCGGGTCGGCCACGCGAGCTTCCTCGGAGGGGACGTCCGCTCCGACGGCGTCGCCGCGGCCCGTCACCTGACCGGGCGCGCGCTGCGGGACACCGGTCTGCCGCACACCGTGCTGCGCCATCCTTTCCGCACGGAGGCGCACGGAGGCGCACGGAGGCGTTCGTCCACTTGAGGCTCCGGACTGCCGCGGCCGCCGTCCTCGCCGGCATCGAACACACCAGCCGGGCCTACGACTTCACCGGACACCGGTGGACCTTCGCCGACCTGGCCGACGCCGTGGGCCGGGTCTCCGGCCGCCCGGTCGAGGTGGCCGAGCGAGGCGAGCGGGCGGCGGGCGCGCGGGGCCGGCTGGAGGAGGAGGTGCGCGCGGGCGCGCCGGAACGGCAGACCGGCGACCTGCGGAAGATGCTCGGACGGCCGCCCAGGTCGCTGTCCACGGCTGTCGCCGAGGTCCTGGCGCCGACGCGCGGAGCCTGACGGGTCCCGGACGGATGGCCGTCCCTGCCCGGCTTCGTCCGAGGGCGCCGGCGCTCTCCCCGGCACGCCCGGAGTGCCTCCCCGTCGAGGCGACAGCGACGCGACCCGGCGAGCAATAGCGCAAAAGAGGGTAAAAAGGGTGAATGGTGCGATTGCCTCGCCGGTCGAGGCCCTCGGTCGGCGCTCAGCACTCGGATGAGTTCCCGGGCGGTGAGCGGCGCGGCCTGCGGTCGCTGCTGAGCGTACGCAGCGTGGTCGGCCAGATGTTCATGCTTCAGGTCGCCATGGTGCTGCTGCTGGCCGTCGTGGCCGTGGTCCTGCTGGTGCTGACGGTCCAGCGTGAGGCCACCCGCTCCGCGACCGACCGCTCCTTCGCCGTCGCGGAGGGGATCGTCCGCGCCCCGGGCGTCGTGGCCGGCCTGAAGTCGCCCGATCCGGCGTCGGTGCTGCAACCGCAGGCCGAGGCGGTCAGAAAGGCCGCGGATCTCGACTTCGTCGTCGTGGTCGGCAAGGACGGGATCAGGTACGCCCACCCGGATCCGAGCAAGATCGGCCTCCGCATCCCCTTCGAGGAGGACCTGGAGGCGTTGCGCACCGGGCGCACGATCACGGGGTGGCAGGAGGGCGGCTCCTCCACCGCGATCCGCACCTTCATCCCCGTCAAGGACACCGACGGTTCGGTGATCGGCGGGGTCGCGGTCGGCGTCCGGGTGACAAGCATCAGCGCCGACGCGATGCGGCAGTTGCCGGTCCTGCTGGGCGTCACGGCCGCCGCCGTGGCCGTCAGCACGATCGGCGCGGTGCTGGTCGGCAGACGCCTGCTGCGCCAGACCCACGGCCTCGGACCGACCGAGATCACCCGGCTGTACAAACACCACGACGCGGTCCTGCGGGCCGCGAAGGAGGGCGTCGTCATCCTCGACGCGGACCACCGGCTGCTCCTGATCAACGAGGAGGCGCGGCGGCTGCTGGAACTGACCGCGCGCACGCAGGGGCTCCGGGTGGACGAACTGGACCTCGCGCCGTCGGTCGCCGAGCTGCTGGCCTCGGGGCGTGAGGCGACCGACGAGGTGCATCTGTCCGGGGACCGGGTGCTGGCGGTCAACCAGCGACCCCTGGAGCGGTACGGGGGCGCCTCCGGCAGCGTCGTGACCCTGCGGGACTCGACCGAGCTGCGGGTGCTGTCGGGCCGCGCGGAGGCGGCGCGGGAACACCTGAGAGTGCTGTACGACGCCGGTATCGCCATCGGTACCACCTTGGACGTGACCCGGACGGCCGAGGAGCTGGCCGAAGCGGCGGTGCCGAGGTTCACCGACTACGTGACCGTCGACGTCGCCGAGGCGGTACTGCGCGGCGACGAACCGACCGGTACCGAGCGCTCGCTCCGCCGGGTCGCCACCGCCGGGGTCCGCGCGGACGCTCCGTTCACTCCGGTGGGGGAACGCGTCGCCTTCGCGCCACCGGCGTCCCGGGTGGCGGACCTGACCGCGGGACGCGGGGTGATCGATCCCGACCTGCGCGTCGCCCCCATGCCCGGCTACATCCCCGGCTACGGCCCCCGGGACACCGAGAGCATCCGGAGCATCGTCGACCACGGCATCCACTCGCTCATCACGGTCCCGCTGCGCGCGCGTGGCGTGGTCCTGGGCATGGCGGGCTTCTGGCGCTCCGGAAATCCCGAGCCCTTCCAGGACGACGACCTCGCCCTGGCCGAGGAGATGGCCACGCGGGCCGCGGTCGCCATCGACAACGCCCGCCGGTACACCCGCGAGCACGCCATGGCCGTGACGTTGCAGCGCAGCCTCCTGCCCGACTCCCTGCCCACGCCCAGTGGCCTGGAGGTCGCCCACCGGTATCTGCCCGCCGAGTCCGACGACGTGGGCGGCGACTGGTTCGACGTCATCCCGCTGCCCGGAGCGCGGGTGGCGCTGGTGGTCGGGGACGTCGTCGGACACGGTCTGCACGCGGCGGCGACGATGGGCCGGCTGCGTACCGCCGTGCACAACTTCTCGGCCCTCGACCTGGCCCCCGACGACCTCATGGCCCATCTGGACGAGCTCGTCATCCGTATCGACTCGGAGGAGGCGGGCGGCGACGACGGCCACGGCGTCACCGGAACCACCTGCCTCTACGCCATCTACGACCCCGCCTCCGGACAGGTCACCGTGGCGCGGGCCGGTCATCCGGGGCTGGTCCTGGTCCGCCCCGACGGCACGGTGCGGTTCCCCGAGGTGCCCGCCTCCCCGCCGCTCGGCCTGGGCGGCGGGGAACCCTTCGAGACGGCAGAACTGCGACTGGCCGAGGGGAGCCTGCTGGTGCTGTACACCGACGGGCTGATCAAGGACCGCGGCCGGGACGTCGACGTCGGCCTCGCGCTCCTGCGCGACGCGCTCGCCGGTCATCCGGAGCGGACCTGCCAAGCCGTCTGTGACGCCGTGCTTCCCGCCGTCCCACGGGACGACGTCGCCGTGCTGGTGGCCCGCACCCGGCTGCTGGAGCGGGACCGGATCGCCCGCTGGCGGCTCGACCCCGACCCGGCGGCGGTGGCACCGGTCCGCGCCGCCTGCCGACGGCGGCTGCGGGAGTGGGGTCTGGACGACATCGCCTACGCCACCGAGCTGATCCTCTCCGAACTCGCCACCAACGCCGTCCGCTACGGCGCGGCGCCGATCACCGTCCGACTGCTCTACGACCGGACCCTGATCTGCGAAGTCTCCGACGCCAGCAGCACATCGCCCCATCTGCGGCGCGCCGCGGCCACCGACGAGGGCGGCCGCGGGCTGTACCTCGTCGCCCGGTTCGCGCAGCGCTGGGGGACCCGATACACCCCGCGCGGCAAGGTGATCTGGACCGAGCAGGCCCTCCACGACGAGACCACCGCGGAGCCAGGCGACGACACGACCGACTCCCTACTGGACCAGTGGAGCGACGACGACGCCCCATGACCCGCTCGGGCAGGGCCCACGCGCCACCCCGCCGTTCGCCCGCCGGGGGTCACTCGCGGGCGAGCCACAGCCGGCCCAGGGCCCGGCCCGCGCGCAGGGCGACGACACAGGTGCCGAGGTACGCGGCGATGATCGTGGCGAAGACCAGATGCCAGGCGAACCCCTCCCCGGCCGAGTAGGTGCCCGTCCCCAGCCAGGCGAAGCCGCCCAGGATGACCTCGAACACCGTGAGCACGGCGATCGAGAACCCCCAGGGCATCGTCGGAATGCCGATCAGGAAGGCCAGGAAGCGCGTGTTCGGGGCCCCGCGGCTGACGACGGCGATCAGCAGCACGGCCAGGGCCGCGATCAGGTAGGCCTTGGTGAACGTGTTCCACTGCAACCAGTCGACGAGCGAGGCCGCGTCCCGCGTCTGCAGTTCCAGGAAGTCGTGTCCGGACTGCCGGTAGGCGAAGGAGATCAGGTTGCCGATGACGAGCACGCCGACGAGCCAGCCGCACAGCACGAGCGCCAACAGGGCCGACAGGCCCAGCGCGGCGGTGATCTGGGTCGCGGACATCTCCACCAGCCGCACGCGCGCGTCACGTGCCACGCCGCCCAGCCAGCGCGCCAGCGCGACGGTGGACCTGAGGGTGCCCAGCCACGCGGTCACGAGAACGTAGAGGAGATACGCGGCCAGCGCGATGCCCGGGCCGAAGAGGGCGTTGAGGACGAACTTCCACAAGTCCTCGGGCTGGGGGACGCCTTGCAGGAATTCGTCCATGAGCACCCCACCCCCCGCCGCCCCACCCGAGGCGCGCTGCGCCAACCCTGGCACGAACGAGGCGCGAAAGAGGCGGGAATGGGCCGGAAAGCGAACATCGCCCAGCCGGCCGCGCCGTGTTGTCTAGGCTGACCGGCATGCACGCCACCATCACAGGGGCACTTCGGGTCTCGGGCGTTCTCGCCGCGCTGGCCGTTCTGGCGACCGGGTGCGGCGAGGACTCGCACCCCGGCTCCGCCGACAAGCCGTCGGCCGGGTCGCGGTCCCCGTCGTCGGCGCACCGCGGGCTGGGTGACATCCTCGTCGGCGGGAAGGCCGTCACGGGTTCCAGGCCCACGGGCGACAGCAAGGTCCCGTACCGGCGCACCTATTCCGACGGAAGCCTCTACGCTCCGGTCACCGGATACCGGTCGATGCTGTACGGCCGGACCGGACTGGAGGCCCTGTACGACGACGTCCTGGCCGCCGGCGGCGCGTCGGGTGACGTCGTGACGACGATCGACCCCGCCGCCCAGAAGGCCGCGTTCGACGCGCTGGGCGACCGGCGGGGTGCGGCGGTGGCCCTCGACGCGGAGTCGGGCAGGCTCCTCGCGGTGGTCAGCACACCCTCGTACGATCCGGCGGCGTTCAGCGGACGGGGACCCGAGGACGTACGGGCGTGGAAGACGGCCAACGGTGACACGGACACGCCCATGCTCGACCGGGCGTTGCGGCAGGCCGAGGCCCCGGGTGCCACCTTCAGCGTCGTCGTCGCGGCCGCGGCCCTGGAGCAGGGGCTCTACTCGACGGTGGACGAGGCCACGAGCAGCCCGCTCGGCTACGTGCTCCCCCTCACTCGGACGCGGGTGACGGGCGCGTCCCCGCAGTGCGAGAACGCGTCGATCAGGGTGGCTCTGCGCCGTTCCTGCGACAACGTGTTCACCAAGATGGCCGCCGACCTGGGCGCGGACCGACTTCGTTCCACGGCGGAGGAGTTCGGCTTCGACGACGACGCGTTGGCGGTGCCCCTGCGGGTCTCCGAGAGTACCTATCCCGCGGCGGGGTCGACGGCCTCCCAGACGGCGCTGTCGGGGATCGGTGCGGGTGAGGTCGCGGCAACTCCCCTTCAGATGGCACGGGTTGCGGCATCCGTCGTCAACGGGGGGCGGTTGCTGAACCCGTCGCTGGTGTCACATGTGACGAAGGCCGTCGGCGGTACCCGGCAGCCCGGCGCCGCCGCGGGCCCCGCCGGGCAGGTGATGTCCCGCCGTACGGCGGACGCACTGCGGTCGGTCCTCGACCCCGCGAAGGACAGCGGGACCGGCGGACGGGCGGCCGGGATCACGGACGGCCGGGGTGGCTCGGCCGCCGCCTGGTTCATCGGGTACACCGATCGGGGTGCCGGACGACGGATCGCCGTGGCCGTCCGCGTCGGCGGTCTCGCCTCATCCGCCGGTGAGGGTGAGGAGGCGGCCCAGGTCGCCGAACGGATCCTCGCGAGCGTGTCCTGACGCTCACGCACGGGCGCCGCCCGCGCGAAGGCGTTGCCCGGAGTCGGCCCGGGTCCTGGTGCGGTCGGTCGGCCCGCTACCGTGAGGAGGGGACGCGAACGGGAGGCGGACATGGCCGGGCACAGGGGAGCGGACGCGGCCGTCGAGGACGTGACGCTCACCCGGGCCGCCCAGGCCGGTCATGTCCCCGCGCTGGAACTGTTGCTGGAGCGGCACCGGGCGGGCATGCGGGCCGTGGCCGTGAGCATTCTGGGCCCCGGCCCGGACGCGGACGACGTGATGCAGGACGCGGCGCTCGTCGCGCTGTCCCGGATCGCGGACGTACGCGATCCGCAGGCGGTCGGCCCCTGGCTGCGGATGATCGTGCGCAACCGGTGCCGGAGCCTGCTGCGCGAGTCCCGGCAGGTGGAGCCCCGCGCCGCGCCCCCGCTGCCGGACGTCGACGCCGGGCCGGAGCGGTTGCTGGAGCGCCACGCGATGCGGGACTGGGTGTGGGAGGCCGTGGAGGCGCTGCCGCCCGCCTTGCGACTGCCGCTGGTGCTGCGTCACTTCACCGAGGGCGTCACCGCGTACGAGCGTATCGCCGATGTGTGCGGGGTGCCGGTGGGGACGGTCCGCAGCCGGCTGAGTCAGGCCCGGGCCAAGCTCGTCGAAGCCCTGGCCGGTACGGCCGACGGAGCGCACAGCGATACCCGCGGCCGCACCGCGACGAGTTGGGAGGAGGCCCGCGACACGCTGGCCGCCGCCGAGGCCGGACGGTTCGGCACGGTTCTCGCCCGACGCTGGTCCCCCGACGTCGCCTTGATGAACGGCCGCGCACGGGTGGGAGGCGGCGCGCTGCTGGAGCGCGCGATGGCCGACGACATGGCGGCCGGGGTACGTCAACGGCCGGTGCACGTCGTCGCCGGACGATCCCTCGCCGTATGGGAGATGGACATCGTCAACCCCGCTGACGCCCCGGACCACTGCCCGCCCGCGGTGGCGTGGATCCTGGCCCTCAGGGACGGCCGCGTGGCCGAACTCCGGCTGTTCCACCCGGTCCCGCTGAAGCACCACCGCGTGCCGGAGCCTCCGGCCGGCTGACCCGGGCCACCCGCATCCTTCGCGGATGTGGCCCACGTCACGCACGCCGGATCGAACTTCCGCCCCGCCTCCGCATCTTGTCGGTGTCGTCGAAACACCTTCAAGAGCGGGAGTACCGATGGTTCCACCTGTCGACGGGCGGCCGGCCCACGGCGTCCACACCCTCGAAGTCGAGGGCAGCACCCTGCGCTACCACGTCCACGGCACCGGACCGGTGTGCGTGGCGCACCCGGGCGGCCCCGGCATCGCGTGGGAGTACCTGCGCGCACCGGCGTTGGAGAAGTTCCTGACCATGGTCTACGTCGAGCCGGTCGGCACCGGCGGCTCGGACCGGCTGGTCACCCACCCCCACGGCTACACCAGGGCGCGTTACAGCCGGCATCTGGCCGCCCTGATCGACCACCTCCCGGTGTCCCGGGTGTATCTGCTGGGCCACTCTCACGGCGGTTTCGTCGCCCAGTACCACGCGCTGCACCGTCCCGACCAGATCGCCGGGATCGTCCTGTACGACAGCGCGCCGGTCACCGGGCCCGAGCACGCGGCTGAGGCGATGGAGGCGGTGCGGGAGTTCGCCACCCGGCACGCGGGTCACCCCGAACTGCCCGCCGTGCTGGAGGCGTTCGCCGCGATCCCGGCCATCGCGGACGACGAGGCCATGGTGACGGTGGCCCGAGCCATCGTGCCGGCCTACGTCGCCCACTACTGGGCCGACGCGGGCCGCTGGGCCCCGCTCCAGGACTCCCTGCGGGCGACCTACATCTCGGGGCTGGACGAGGACGGCGCACCCGACCTGATCGACGACCGTGAGCCGCTGGCCACACTGACCGTGCCGGCGCTGGTCGTGGCCGGACGCCATGACGTCATCTGCGGGGTGCGCTGGGCCGAGGAACTCCACCGGCTGATACCCGCCTCGCGGTTGCTGATCCTGGAGGACAGCGGACACTTCGGCCACCTGGAGGAGCCCGAGCGCTTCGCCGCCGAGGTCGCCTCCTTCGTGGCCACCGGACACGCCTGACCGGCGCAGTCAGCCGCCGTAGCACCTCCGCCGCCGTAGCCCTCCGCAGCCGCCGGAGGAGTCCACCGTCGCGGGGAGTCGCGGGAGTCGCGGCCCGCCGCGGAGGCCGCCGTCCATTGATCTTCCAGGGAGTCGGAATGACGACAGAGGAGACCGACATCGTGGCCGTCGGCCGGTTCCACGTCCGGCCGCGGCCCGGTGGCGAGCCTGCGGCTCCGGTCCACGGCACGCGCGTGAGGGGGCAGCGGCAACCGCGGGGGCGGAAGGGTACGCGTCATGCGTCACGGCAGGGATGACGACATCCAGTCGGAAGGGCGGGCCGACCCCCAGGTGCGTGAAAGCCCGGAGCCGGAGCCGCTGGTCAGCCGGCAGGCGGAGCTGGACCGGATCGGCCTGTTCCTGGCACGCCTGGCGCGGGCCGGCGGCCCCCTGCTGCTCCTGGGGGAACCCGGCGTCGGCAAGACCGCGCTGCTGACCTTTGCCGCCTCCCGGGCCGAGGACCTCGGCATGTACGTCCTGCCCACCGCCGGCGTGGAGTACAAGGCGCGGCTGAGTTACAGCGGTCTCGGTCAGCTGCTGCTCGCGGCTGCCGCCCAGCACCCGTCGATCGACCTGGGCGCCACCCTCGCCGTGGTCCTGGAGCGTGCGGACGGCCCGGCACCCGCGCACGAGACGGTCGCCGACGCCGCGCTGTCCGTGGTCAGCCGACTCGCGCGCCACCGGCCCACGTTGATCGTCGTGGACGACGTCGAATGGCTGGATCCGGCCAGCGCCATGGTCCTGGGCAGCGTCGCACGCCGGCTGTCCGGCAGCGGCGTGGGCATGCTGTGCGCGGCCCGGCCGGGCGCGCGGAGCTACTTCGACCACAGCGGACTCCCCGTCCACGACGTGCGCCCCCTCGACGCGGCGGCGTCCGAGGATCTGCTGGTGCACCGCTTCCCGGCGCTCGCGCCACGGGTGCGGCGGCGCCTGATGGCCGAGGCGCAGGGCAACCCGCTGGCGCTGCTGGAGCTGCCGGTCGCGCTCAGCGACTCGCAGCGCGCGGCCGCCGAGGCCCTGCCCGAGCGGCTGCCGCTCAGCCGCAGACTGCAAACGGCGTTCGCCTCCCGTGTCACGGGCCTGCCCGCGGCCACGCGCTACCTGTTGCTGCTGGCCGCCCTGGACGGCACCGGCGACCTCCAGGCACTGCGGCGCGCCACCGCCGGGCGATGCGACCTCAAGCACCTCGGGCCCGCCGAGCGTGCCCAGCTCATCCGCGTCGACGACCCGTCCGGTCTGAGGTTCCGGCACTCACTGACGCGTTCGGCGGTGATGGAACTGTCGACCGGCGACCAGCGTCGCAGCGCCCACCGTGCGCTGGCCGACGCCTGGGAGGGAGTCGCGGAACGGCAGGCCTGGCATCTGGCCCAGGCCGTCGACACGCCCGACGAGCGGGTCGCCGCGCTACTGGAACGGGTGGCCGCGGTGATCGGGCGCCGTGGCGACGGCCCCGCCGCGGTGGCGGCGCTGCTGCGCGCCGCCGAGCTGAGCCCCGCGGATCCCGACCGGGCGCGCCGGCTCGCCCAGGCGGCGTACACCGGCGCGAACGTCACCGGAGACCTGCGTGATGTGCCGCGCCTCCTGGACGACGCCCGCCGTTCGGCGCCCGGGCAGGGGTCGTTGCCCACGGCGATGGCCGGGTCGGCGTACCTGCTCAACGGCTCCGGGGACATCGACACCGCCTCCAGCCTGCTGTGCGGCGCCATCGCCCTCCAGCCCGAACCGTACGATCCCGCCGACTCCACCCTGACGGAGGCGCTGCACACCCTGCTCCAGATGTGCTTCTTCGGCGGTCGGCCCGACCTGTGGTCGCAGTTCGACGCGACGGTCGCCAAGTACACGCTCGCGCCTGACCTGTTGGCGACGACACGCGCCACGTCGGGCGATCCCGCGCGGGCGAGCGCCTCCGAACTGGCGAGGCTCGACACGGCCGTCGCGGATCTGGCGCTCGCGTCGGATCCGCTGCACATCGTCCGGGTGGCCCTGGCCGGGGCGTACGTGGACCGCCTGGGGGGCTGTGTGGAAGGGTTGCATCGCGTCGTGGCCCGAGGGCGCCGGGGCGAGACCGTCACCCCGGCCATCCAGGCTCTGTTCCTGCTGGGCAACCACGCCTGGCTGACCGGGCAGTGGGCGGATCTGCGACAGGTCACCCGGGAAGGGCTCGACCTGTGCGACCAGTACCAGTACCCCCTGTTCGGCTGGTCGGGGAAGTACCTGCTGGCCTGCGTGGCCGCGGCGAGCGGCGACCACGCGGTGACCCGGGCGCTGACCGACCAGATGGATCAGTGGGCCGGACCCCGGCGCGTCAACGCCGTGCGTGTCTACGCCGCTCACGCCAGGGCTCTGTCCGCGCTGGGGAGCGGCGACTTCGAAGAGGCCTATCGGCAGGCGACGTTCGTGGCACCGGCCGGGACGCTGCCGAGGTTCGGCCCGCACGCGCTGTGGACGGTCCTGGACCTCGTGGACGCGGCCGTACGGACAGGGCGGCGCGAGGCCGCGCTCGCCCATGTCGCCGCGGCCCGCGAGGCCGGCCTGGACGCCGTCTCCCCGCGACTGCGGATGCTGCTGCACGCCTGCGTGGCGCTGGCGGAGGACGACGACCGGGCCTTCCACGAGGCGCTCGCCGTGGAGGGGGCCGAGCGGTGGCCCTTCGACCTCGCGCGGATCCGCTTGTACCGCGGCGAGTGGCTTCGGCGCGGCAAGGCCCCGGCGAGGGCGCGCCCGCACCTGGGCGCCGCGACGGAGGTCTTCCGGCGGCTCGGCGCGGCCCCCTGGGCCGAACGGGCGAGCCTGGAACTGCGTGCCTGCGGCAGCCCCCGGCGCGGAGCGTCCCCGGCCGAGGCGGCCGAACTCACCCCGCAGCAGCGGGAGATCGCGGGCCTGGCCGCCGGTGGTCTGTCCAACAAACAGATCGCCGAGAAGCTGTTCCTGTCCCCGCGGACCGTCTCCACTCACCTCTACCAGCTGTTCCCCAAGTTGGGCGTGACCTCCCGGGCCGCCTTGCGCGACGCGCTGGCCCAGCTGCACCAGCGGTGAACCGACGGCCGTGGGGCGGCCGTCCGACGGTTGTCCAACGGCTGTCCGACGGCCGTGCGGGACTACGTCACAGGACTACGTCACATGACGGAAGCGGTGAATTCCGCCGCATTCCTAGTGTTCTCGGCACGGGCCACGCGTTCGGGTCCGAAGAGCGCTGGAGGAATGATGAACGACAACGTACCGAGCGGAACTGTCGTGCTGGTCCACGGAGGATTCGTGGACGGCTCCGGCTGGCAGGGTGTCTACGACGCCCTCAAGGCCGACGGCCACGACGTGACCGTCGTGCAGCACCCCACGCTGTCGCTGGAGGGCGACGTGGCCGCCACGCGTCAGGTGATCGACGGGCTGTCGGGTCCGGTGACCCTGGTCGGCCACTCCTACGGCGGTGCCGTGATCACCGAGGCGGGAAACCACGACAAGGTGACGTCGCTGGTGTACGTCGCCGCGTTCGCCCCCGACAAGGGGGAGTCGGTGAGCACTCTGATCGCCGACCCGCCGCCGGGAGCTCCGGTGCCGCCGATCCTGCCGCCGAACCAGGGTTTCCTGTTCCTGGACCGCGACAGGTTCGCGGACTCCTTCGCCGGTGACCTTCCCCGCGCTCAGGCCGAGTTCATGGCCGACTCGCAGGTGCCCTGGGGCGTGGAGGCCCTCAACGGCACGGTGTCGCAGCCGGCTTGGCGGACCAAGCCGGCCTGGTACCTGGTCGCCGCCGACGACCGCATGATCCCGCCGTCGGCCCAGCGCGCCATGGCCGAGCGGATCGGAGCCCGGACGGCCGAAGTGCCGGGCAGCCACTCCGTCTACGTCTCGCAGCCCGCCGCCGTCGCCGACGTGATCAGGCAGGCCGCCCGCGCCCGCGCCTGACCGTGCCGCCCCGAACCGGCCCACCGGAACACGGTCCGTCGGCCCGGGGCACCCGCCGACCACCCCCGTACAGGAGCACCGTATGAAGTTCACACGCAGACGCCGGGCCTACGTCCTCGGTGCCGCCGCGGCGGCAGCGCTGGCCGGCGCCGCGGCCCTCACCACCCTGACCCCCGCGGCGTCGGCGACCGAAGCCCGCGGTCACAGCACGCCGGCGGTCAAGCCCACCGTCGTCCTGGTCCACGGCGGCTTCGCCGACGCCTCCAACTGGAACGGGGTGATCAAGGGGCTGCAGAAGCACGGCTTCCCGGTCATCGCCCCGGCCAACCCGCTGCGCGGCCTGCCCACCGACGCCCCCTACATCTCCAGCGTCCTGAAGTCGGTCAAGGGCCCGATCGTCCTCGTCGGCCACTCCTACGGCGGCGCCGTGATCACCAACGCCGCGGCCGGGAACCCGAACGTCAAGGCCCTGGTCTACGTCGCCGCGTTCGTCCCCGACACCGGTGAGCGACTGGGCGACCTCATCCAGCGCTACCCGGGCAGCGAGATCCAGGCCGCCCTGAACCAGGTGCCGTTCACCAACGCCGACGGCAGTACCGGAACGGACCTGTATCTCCAGGCCGACCGGCTGCGCGCGGTCTTCGCCGCCGACCTGCCGCAGAAGGAGACCAGGCTGATGGCGGCCGAGCAGCGGCCGTTCAGCGCCTCCTCCTTCACCGACGTGACCACCGCGGCCGCCTGGCACACCATCCCCTCCTGGGGCGTGGTCGCCGGTGCCGACAAGTCGATCCCGCCGGCCCTGGAGCGGTTCGAGTACCAGCGGGCGCACGCGCGTGTCGTCGAGGTGCCGGGAGCGTCCCACGTCGTCATGATCAGCCACCCGGGCGTCGTCACGAAGACGATCGAGGAGGCCGCGGCCGCCACCGGTTGACGTCACGACCGGGGACGCTGATCCCCCCGACCGCATCCCCCGGCCGGCCGGAACGGAACCCCCGTTCCGGCCGGTCCCGCTGTCCGCGGAAAGACATGTGACGCGCGCCACACGTCGATCGTCGAACTTCGGCCCGCGTCCCGCATCTAGTGGGTGTCCGTCACCGAGCGGCCGCGGAAGGACGTCTTTCCGCGACCGCCCGGCCGTCCGATTCATCCACCTCATGCACCGAGGAACACTCAATGGGTTATCTGCGCGGCTTCATCCCCTGGATCGTCTCCGGGGTCGTCTCGTCCTTCGACTGGCGCTGGGGCGCGCTGGGTGGACTCGTCACCGGGCTGCTGCTCCTGTCGCAGGACCGTCGTCGCGGGGTCGGCCTGGACGCGTTGATCCTGGAGATCAGCACCGTCCTGTACTTCGTCGTGGTCGGTGCCGTCGCCGCCGTCGAGCCGGACTCGGCACTGGCGGACCACACCGACGTCGTCTCCTTCGCCTGGCTGGCAGCCACCGCCTGGGGAACCCTGGCGATCCGGCGTCCCTTCACCCTGGGCATCGCCCGGCGCCAGACGCCTCGCGAGTACTGGGACATGCCGGAGTTCATCCAGGTCAACAACCACATCACCATCGCCTGGGGTGCCGGTTTCACCTTCATCGGCGTCAGCCTGGCCGTGTGCGGCGCGCTGGACGCCCCGGCCTGGGTGGGCATCGCCGCCCATGTCGCCGGCCTCGTCGGTCCCGCCGTCTTCACGAAGGTCCACCCCGCGCGTGCCCAGGCCCGCCTCCTGGCCCAGGCGCCGGCCACGACGTCTCCCTGACCGGCCTCGGCCGGCGCGCGACCCGTGCGGCGGCCACGTTCCGGCCTCGCGCGAGGCGGCAACCCGCCGCACGCGATCGCCTCAGGCGTTCGACAAGGAAGGCAGCATGACCGACCGGACAGCTCTTCCCCACTATCTCCGGGGCCGTTTCGCCCCGGTCCCCGAGGAGCACAGCGCGGCCGATCTCACCGTGCGCGGCTCCCTGCCTCCCGACCTGGACGGCCGGTATCTGCGCAACGGCCCCAACCCGCTGCCCGGCGAGGACAAGGGGCACTGGTTCACCGGCCCCGGCATGCTCCACGGGCTCAGGCTGCGCGACGGGCGCGCCGAGTGGTACCGCAACCGGTGGATCCGCACCCGCGAACTGGAGGGACATCCCTTCATCCGCGACGACTTCACCATCGATCTGACCGCGACGCCCGCCAACACCCATGTGATCCGGCACGCGGACACCGTGCTCGCCCTGTGCGAGGCCGGTCTTCCCTACTGGGTCACGCCCTCCCTGGAGACCGTCGGACCGTACGACTTCGGCGGGCGGCTGACCACCGCGATGACCGCCCACCCGAAGACGGACCCCGTCACCGGCGAACTGCACCTGTTCGGGACCGCGTTCGCCCCGCCCTACCTCACCTACCACCGGGTCACCGCGGACGGACGACTGCTCGACAGCAGGGCCGTCGACGTCCCGGGACCGACGATGATGCACGACTTCGCGATCACCGAGCACCACATCGTCTGGATGGACCTGCCGGTCGTCCTCGACTTCGACCTCGCCGGACACGGCGGCATGCCCTACCGGTGGGACGAGGAGTACGGCGCGCGGCTCGGAGTCATGTCCCGTACGCCCGGCAGCACTTACGTGCGGTGGTACGACATCGACCCCTGCTACGTCTTCCACGTCGGCAACGCCTACGAGGACGCCCGGGGACACATCGTGCTGGACGCGGTGCGCTACGACCGCGCGGGCTTCCGGCAGGCCTGGGCGGGCATCGGCGGACCCATGGGACCGAGCGGTCCGGCCGGTGTGCCGGAGCCGGATCTTTCCCGGTCGCCCGCCGTGCTGCACCGCTGGATCCTGGACCCGGTCGACGGCCGGGTCACCGAGTCCGGGCTGGACGACCGCCCGGCGGAGTTCCCCACGCACAACGAGACCCGTACCGGGAGTGCGCACCGCTACCTGTACACCGTCTCCGGTGACGGCATCACCAAACACGACCTCACCCGGCACGCCGATCGTGTCCACGAGACGCCCGGCGACCGGTACGCGGGCGAGGCCGTCTTCGTCCCGGCGGCGGACGCCACCGGCGAGGACGAGGGCTGGCTCCTGTCGCTCGTCTCGAACGACGAGGGCGCCGCCGGGGAACTGCTCGTTCTCGACGCCATGGAGCTCTCCGTCCAGGCGGTGGTAGAACTGCCCCACCCCGTCCCGGCCGGCTTTCACGGAAGCTGGCTGCCCGACACCGCACAGCACACGTCGAACGACCCGTCCGCACGGAGGCGTTGAGTTCATGGTGCCCCTCGACCCACCCACGGATGAGGAACTCACCCGCAGGGCGCAGGCCGGCGAGTCCGGCGCCCTCGGGCTGTTGCTGGCCCGGCACCAGGCGCCGATGCGCGCGGTGGCGATGAGCCTGCTGGGCTACGGCCCCGACGCGGAGGACGCGATGCAGGATGCCGCGCTCACCGCGCTGCGGCGCATCGCAGACGTACGGGATCCGGCGGCCGTGGGGGCGTGGCTACGGGCGATCGTCCGCAACGCCGCGCGCATGCGTCTGCGCGCCACCCGGGAGACACCGGGACTGGACGGCCTCGACCACCCGCACCCGCACGACCGTGGGCTCTCGCACCCGGAGGAGGTCGTCGAGCGGCACGCGATGCGGGACTGGATCTGGTACGCGGTGGAGGAACTGCCGCCGCGGCTCCGGCTGGTGGTGCTGCTGCGGCACTTCAGCGGCATGACCTCCTACCAGGAGATCGCCGCCGCCTGCGACATCCCGGTCGGCACGGTGCGGAGCCGGCTCAACCAGGCCAAGGGACGCATGGCGCGGGCGCTGCTGGCGACCGCCACGCAGACGCACGACGACGCCTCCGTGCTCACCGAGGAGAGTACGCAGGAGGCGGTGGCGACGCTGGAGGCGTGGAAGCACGGCTTTCTGCCGGAGGAGATATCCGAGCTGTGGCCGGCGGAGACCGAACTGGTGGGCAGGCTCGCCACGCTGGGGGAACGCACCCATCCCGTCCCGGTCATGCGACAGACCCTGGAGGCCGGAGTGCGCCAGCGGCTGCGGCACGTGGTGGCCAGCCGTGACATCACCCTCTGGGAGATGAACGTCACCAATCCACCCGACTCCGTCGACCCCTGCCCGCCGACCCTCGTCTGGCTCATGTTCCGGGAGAACAGAAGGGTCCGAAGGCTGCGGCTGCTCTTTCCGGAGCCGCCGCCCGCCGGCCCGCGGCGCTCAGGCGCTGACGGCCACCCGGTCCCAGAGCCAGTAGAGGCTGACGAGGACGATGGGCAGCGTCAGCGCGGGCAGGACCCATCGGTGCACCGGTGACCTGCGCACCATGACCAGCAGCGGAAACACGACGGCGATGATGCCCAACTGCACCGCTTCGATACCGACGTTGAAGCTGAGCAGGGACAACAGCAGTTCACCCGACCAGCTTTCGTGGATGCCCAGTGATCCCGCGAAGCCCAGGCCGTGGACGAGGCCGAACACGAAGACGGTGGGCAGCCGCCAGCGCGCGTTGTCCTCACGGTCGCGCAGCAGGAAGCCCGCCACCGCGACGACGGCGATGGACGCGGCGATCACCGGCTCCACGACCGCGCCGGGCACCTCGACGACGCCGCACGCGGCCAGCAGGAACGTGATGCTGTGCGCCGCGGTGAACGTGGTCGCGGTGAGCACGATGTCGCGCAGGCCACGGGCGCCGATGAGCAGCGACAGCAGGAACAGGATGTGGTCCAGGCCGAACAGCAGGTGTTCGGTGCCCAGCAGGAAGAACTCCCACACCTGGTGGGTCTCCTGGCCGGTGGCCGCGACGGCGGTCACGGAGGGGTCGGCGGGGGTGAGGATCTGGGAGCCCCGCTGACCGTCGATGTCGTAGTGCACGATCGTCCTCGTGCTGTGGACGAAGTTCTCGACGTCGGGGAACAGCGCGCTGCTGACGGTGACCGGTCCGTCGGTGCCCGCCGGGCAGGTGTAGGCGAGGGTGATCACGGCGTACGGGCGCTTGCCTCGGGTGCGGACGTCCGCGTCGCCCTCGGCGCGGGCGGCGCAGGCGGTGTCGTCGCGGACGACGGCGAAGTGCCGGGTGGTGTACGCGGACACCGCGTCCGCGTTGAGCCGGAGCTGACGCAGTTGCTCGGCGCGGCCCTTCGCGTCGTACGCCTCGGCGTACAGCCAGGCCGACTTCATCAGCAGGTCGTACTCGAGGTCGAGGGTGGCCACGGGCCGGGCCGAGCTGCCGGTGACCTCGACGTAGGCGTCGGAGGTGGCGTCATGCGCGGCGGCCGGGGCCGCCCCGGCCAGGGCGACGCCGAACAGCGCGGCCAGGGCGGCGAGGACGGTGAGCAGGGCGCCGCGCGGCCGGCCCGACCGGAGCGGGGGAGTGGGAGTGACGCAGGGACGCATGACGGGCTCGGTTCTCCTGTCTGACGGCCACGGCTGTGACGGGCGCCGTGATCAGGGAGGGGACGGAGGGCACGGCCCGCCGCCCGGGACCGGTCGGGTCCGGGCGACGGGCCGTGCCGGAGGTCAGCCGGTCAGGACCGGCTCTTCGACGGGGTGAACCAGTCGTAGTACGGCGTGTCCGGGCCCCACGTGCCGGGCCGGCCCTGGGCGTCCCTCGTCACGAAGACGCTCGGCTCGGAGGCGGTGACCCCGCCGCCGCCGGAGCGGGCCGTGACGAACCACGCGTGGGTGGATCCGGGCCTGAGCCCGCGCCACGTCACCGAGGCGGCCGCGCCGGACTTCACCTTCGTACGCCCGATCACGCTGACCGGGTTGTACAGCGCGACCGAGTCGGTCGCGAGGGTCGTCTCGCGGGAGTTGAGGTCGATCGGCAGCACCATGTTGTCCTCGGTGCCGTCGTAGCGGTGGTTGGTGTCGTACTCGGTGGCCCCGAACTCGTCGAGCAGCGGCGAGTACGTGTCGACGGTCAGCTCGGAGCGGTCCACGTCGAACTGGAGCATCCGGAAGAAGCTCGCGCCGAACTGGAGCTGGTCGTCGGGCCGGTAGCCGCCGATCTCGGTGAGCCCGAGCCGGTCCGCGGACACCGTGTAGAACTGGTAGTCCGCGAGCAGCTCGACCACGTCGTGGCTGATCTCGCCGACCTTCGGCTTCACGTTGGTGCCCACGCCGTGCTCGTGACCGGCCAGGATCAGGAACACGTTCGGGTTGTCCTGGACCACCGTCTTGTACAGCATCGAGCCGTCGGGCACGGAGAACGGGGCTCCGCGGCCGTCGGGGTTGCTGCTCGGCGCGAGGTAGTCGTGCGAGAGCAGGATGCCGTTGCGGTCGGGGTAGCGCTTGAAGACCGAGTCGGCCCACTCGGCCTCCTCTCGCGTCACCCCGTAGGACAGACCGACCACGACGAAGTCCTGGCCGCCGGCGCTGAACAGGTCGTAGTGGTTCTGGTTGTCGCCCGCCCGCCAGGGGCCGCCGTAACTGGCGTGCTCCCAGCCCTGGGAGAGCGCCTGGTAGCGGTCGGGGCCGTAGTACTGGTTGTAGATGGCGTCGGGGCCGTTCTCGGTCCCCGACTGGTTGTCGTGGTTGCCGGCGATGACACCGTTCGGGATGCCCGCGTCGTCCAGGATCTTCTGCTGCCTGGAGGACACCTCCAGCTCACCGACGACCTCCTTGCGGGTGGCCTCGTCGGCGGGCTTGCGGATGTTGTTCTCGATGAGGTCGCCGGTGTGGGCGACGTAGGCGATCTTCCGCTTGTCCTTGTTGGCCGCGATCCAGCGGGAGACGTCCCCGTACGCCTTCTCCCAGACCGCGCGCTCCTCGGCCGTCTCCTGCTCGACCGCGCCCTCGGAGAGGTACTGCGTGTCGGTGTAGTGGACGATCGAGAAGTCGTACGAGCCGGGGTCGGCGAACGAGTTCGCGTCACCGGCGTCGATGTCGTCGGCGAAGGGGTCCTCACCGGTGACCATGACGTGCACCCGCCGGTGGTCGACGTAGGGGCCGTCCAGCACCGAGGTAAGCACGGTGTTGCCCTCGGCGGCGCCGCGGGCGCTGTTGACGACGTCCCACTGCCCGGTGTCGTTGTTCCACACCCGCAGCGCGGCGAGGCGCTCGGGGTCGATGACGCCTTCCCAGCGCAGCACCGGCTGGTCGACGTGGCCCGTCACCTGGACGTCGAACCGCTGGAAGGTGACGTCGGCGGAGGAGGGCGCGGCGAGCGTCCTGCCGTCGGCGGGCGCGAGACCCGCGGCCTTGACCTTCTTCTCGCCCTTGACCTTCAGCGTGGTCGGGACGGCGGTGGCCGTGCCCTGGTACACCTCGCCCGGGGTGAGGATCTCGGCCTCGGAGAAGGTCGCGGTCACGGTGCCGCCGTCGGGCTCGGCCACCTTCGCGGACAGGGTGACGTTCCGGCCGGCGTCGGTGGTGCCGGACGCGGGGGTCAGCTGTGCGGGGGTGTCCGGGATGCCGGCGGAGGTGAACCGCACCTCACGGGTGCCGGTGTTGCCCAGCGCGTCGGTGGCGGTCACGGAGAGCGTGTGCGCACCGGCGGACAGGCCGGGGCCGACCTCGGCTCCGGCCTCGACGGCCGTACCGTCGAGCTTGATGTCCGGGCCGCTCACCACGCCGGAGAGGTCCTTCATCTGCACGCCGAGGACGACCGACGCGGTGATCCTCTGACCGGCCCGGGGGGTGCTGCTGGCGACCTGGGGCGCCGAGTTGTCGGTGGCAAGGACGCGGGTGGCGGTCCTGCCGGTCTTCGAGGTGGCGGCCAGCGTGTGTGTGCCGTCCTGGAGCTTCGCGGTGTCGAGGTCGGCGCGGACACCCTGGGCCGGGCCGTCCACGAAGAACTCGAGGTCGACCTCGGTCAACGGGTTGACGTTGTCACCGCAGTTGCCGTCGCCGAAGCTGTAGGAGCCCTTGACCATCCGGCCCTCGGCGCTGCCGACGGCGGGCGTCAGCGTGATCCCGGACAGTGCGAAGTCGTCCCGGTTGGCGCCGCAGGCGGTGGCGTAGGTGCCGGTGACGATGTCGACGGTGTTCCAGCCGGGCACCAGCCACTCGTCGGGGATCGCCAGATCGACGTGCCGGCTGACGTAGTCGGCGTCCAGCACGGTCTTCTGGCCGTTGACCAGGACGTAGTTCTGGTAGCGGGCCTCGATCGAGTTGCTGCCCACGGTGAAGCCGAGGGTCGCGGTGCCGGAGCCCAGCGTGTCGGTGACCGCGACGGCCGGGGCGTCGATCGTGTAGTGCAGTTCGGCCTCGGCGAGCCGGTCGGTGGCGGTGCCGCAACTGCCGTCGCCCATCGCGTACGAGGCGGCGATGTCCTTGCCGGTGACGGTGGCGCCGTCCAGGGCGAGGCCGAGGTTCGCGAGGTCGAAGTCGTCGCGGTTGTTGCCGCAGGTCTCCTTGTACGGGCCGGTCACGACCTCGACGGTGTTGTCACCGGGGACCAGGAACCGCGCGGGTATCGCGATCTCCACGCGCTGACTGACCCAGGTGCCGCCCAGGTCGATCCGCTTGCCGTTGACCAGCAGGTGGTTGTCGTACTTGTCGTCGAGCGAGTTGGCGCCGACATCGAAGGAGAATGTGGCCGCGCCATTGCCCAACCCGGGTGCGGCGAGGGGCTTGTCGCCGTCCACGGTCAGCGAGGCGACCTCGCCCTCGGTACCCGCCGGGAAGTCGGCGAACACCGACTGTCCGCCCCTCACCAGCGTGCCGTCCTTGGGCAGCAGCCGGGGAGCGCCCGCCGGGGCGTTGTTGACGGTCACCTTGTTGGTGACCGACTTGCGCGAGGCGGTCGTCGCGGTGATCGTGTGCTTGCCGTTGGAGAGCTTCGTGGTGTCCAGGTCGCTCTGGAGGCCGGTGGTGCCCCGCGGGTCGCCGAGAACGAAGAAGCTCAGCGACGCCTGCGTCAACAGGGTGTTGTTGGAACCGCAGTTGCCGTCACCGAAGGAGTACGTGTACTCGTTCTCCTCGCCGTCCGCGACCTCGCCCAGCAGGGTGAGCTCGATGTCGGACAGCACGAAGTCGTCGTAGTTGGTACCGCACGAGCTCTCGACGGTGCCCGCGAGGAACTTGATCGTGTTCTCGCCCTTGACCAGGTGCTCGTTCGGGATCTCGATGGTGCCCCGCTCGTTGACGAGGTCACCGATGTCCGCCCGGTACTCGCCGTTGACGAGTACGTGGTTGCGGTAGCGGGCCTCCGTCGAGTTCGAGCCGACGTCGAAGCTCAGCCGGGACACCCCGAGCGTCTTCGCGGCGTCGACCGGCCGTCCGTCGACGGCGACCTTGGTGACCGAGTCCCCGGCCAGGGTCGGGGTGGCCGCGACCTTCTGGGCGCCCTCGAGATACGTCCCGTCGGCGGGGGTGAGCGTGGGCAGCGTCGTCGCGTTCTCGCTCGACGACTCCTGCTTCGCCGTGGCGCGCTGGTCGTCCGTGCCCGGGTCGGCGTACGCCACCGTGGCGTTTCCGCACACCAGGACGAGTGCGGTCAGGGCGGCACTCGCGAGCCGCCGGCCGCCGGATCCACCAAACTGCCGTCTTCGCGGCTGTGTTGACCGCATCAGCAGTCGTCCTTCCTGATCGTCCGACAATGTGGGCACGCCGCGAACCTGTCGGGCATGCACATGATGAATCGTCGACGACGCAGGTGAACGCCGGTGAGTCGGCTGTGAACGATCAGCGAAAAGATCTTGCGACGGGAGCCGGCCCGCCCGCACCGCGTGGTGGCGGCGCCTCGGTGCGGCGACGCCGGGGGCTCAGGCGCCGAACCAGTCCCGCGTGCGTTCCGTGGTCGACAGGACCGTCAGCACGGCGCCCAGGGTGATCCCGGCGCCACCCCACATCTCCCGCCCGGCCAGCAGAGCGACCGCGCCCGCCACGATGACCACCCAGCCGACGGCCACCGCGCCGACCCGGACCGAGTCGCCGCCGTCGGCGAACTTCCGGGCGAGGACGAAGGAGGTCACGGCGAGGGCCGCGCAGGGAATCGCGGCGAGAGCCATCATGCCCAGGACCAGTTCGCCCAAGGCGCCCGTCCTGAACGTCACGGCGGCCACGATCAGTCCCGTCAGGCCGACGGCGCCGGCCGCGCCCACGACGACGAGCAGGGCGCGGGCGGATCTGGCCGTGCCGGGCAGTTGGGTCATGCGCGTTCCTTCGATCGAGTGCGGCGGGGCTCGGCAATTATCGGCGGCTGCCCGGACGGACAGACAGACCTCGCTGCCGAATCGATATGCGGCTGTGGCGGGGACCGTCCGCGCCGCGGGGCCGCCACGGCGCCACGACGGACCACGACCCGCGTCGGAGCTACCGCGGTACCACCACACGGCGTCATCCACCTCGCCGTGCCGCGGATTCCCGGCCCGCGAGTCCTAGCGTTGCGGGAGAGGGACCAGGAGGGTCCGCCGGCGCGAGGTGAGGGAGCAGCGATGATCGAGGCGCAACAGCTGACGAAGCGTTACGGGGAGAAGACGGCGGTGGACCGCCTGGACTTCGTCGTCAGACCGGGCACGGTCACCGGCTT
Source organism: Streptomyces sp. NPDC002306 (assembly GCF_053593435.1). Taxonomy (NCBI): domain Bacteria; kingdom Bacillati; phylum Actinomycetota; class Actinomycetes; order Kitasatosporales; family Streptomycetaceae; genus Streptomyces; species Streptomyces sp. NPDC002306. Next base: position 165,211 of record NZ_JBSFCK010000004.1, on the reverse strand, counting down.
CCTGGGCCCGAACGGCGCGGGCAAGTCCACCACCATGCGCATGATCGTCGGACTCGACGCGCCCACCGCCGGCCGGGTGACCGTCAACGGCAGGCGCTACGCCGAGCACAGCGCGCCGTTGCAGGAGGTCGGCGCCCTGCTGGAGGCCAAGTCGATCCATCCGGGCCGCTCCGCGTTCGACCACCTGATGGCGCAGGCCCACACCCACGGCATTCCGCGCCGACGGGTGGCGGAGGTCGTGGAGCTGACCGGCCTTCAGTCCGTGGCCAGGAAGCGGGCCGGCGCGTTCTCCCTCGGCATGGGCCAGCGGCTGGGCATCGCGGCGGCACTGCTGGGCGACCCGGCCACCCTCATGCTGGACGAGCCGGTCAACGGGCTCGACCCCGAGGGTGTGCTGTGGATCCGCGGCCTGCTCACCCGACTCGCCTCCGAGGGCCGCACCGTCTTCGTCTCCTCACACCTGATGAGCGAGATGGCGCTGGTCGCCGACCATCTGATCGTCGTCGGGCGGGGCCGTCTGCTGGCCGACACCACGGTGCGTGAGCTGGTCCGCCGGGGCGGCGGCGACACGGTGACGGTCGCCTCCGACCGGGCCACCCGGCTGCGTGAGGTCCTGGCCGGTCCGGGCGTCGAGATCACCGGAGCGATCGGTACCGAGGAACTCCAGGTGACCGGCCTGTCGGCACGGGCCATCGGCCTCAAGGCCGCCGAGCACGGCATCGCCCTGTACGAACTCAGCTCCCGGACGGTCTCGCTGGAGCAGGCGTTCATGGACCTCACCAACGACGCCGTCGAATACCGCGGCACCGCCGCCGCCCGTACCGCTACCACCGCAGCCGTCGAGACCCCCCGGAGTGTGGCATGAGCGCGACGACCGTGACCGAGAGTTCGGCGACCGCACCGGTCCCCGCGCGGCCGGGACATCCGCGGTACAGGGTGACCGGACGCGGAGTGCTGCGCTCGGAGTGGGCCAAACTCTGGTCCCTGCGCTCCACCTGGATCACCCTGGGCCTCGGCCTGCTGTTCCTGGTCGGATTCGGTGTCATCGCCGCGGTGCACTACCACGCCGAGTACACCTCGGGGCGGCCCATGTACCGGGAGAGCGCCGATGCCACCGCCCTCAGCCTCTCGCTGTTCGGCGCCAACTTCGCCCAGTTGGCCGTGGGCGTCCTGGGCGTGCTGGTCGCCGCCGGCGAGTACTCCACCGGCATGATCCGCTCCACCCTCGCCGCGGTGCCGCGGCGCCTGCCGGTCCTGTGGTCGAAGGCGGCCGTGTGCGGCCTGGTCACCCTCGCCGTCGCCACCGTGGGCATCGCCATCGTGTTCCCCGTCGCCGGCGGCATGCTGTCCGGCACCCCCGCGGCCCTGCCGCTGTCGCACACGGGCGTCGTACGCGGTCTTCTGGCCGCCGCCCTCTACCTCGGCCTGGTCGCCGTGATCGGCGTCGCCCTCGGCGCGCTGCTGCGGTCGGTCGCCGGAGGCATCGCGCTCCTGGTCGCCGCGCTGATGCTGGTGCCCGGCCTGGTCGCGCTGCTGCCCGCCTCGTGGCAGGACGACATCAGCAAGTACCTGCCCAGCAACGCGGGTGCGTCGATGTTCGCGCTGACCCACGACACGGCGACCCTGTCACCCGTCGCCGGGCTCCTGGTGTTCGTCGCCTGGACCGCACTCGCGCTGGCGGGCGCCGGGTACCGACTGGTGCGCACGGACGCCTGACGCGGTGCGCGTCCTCGGTGAGCCGATCTCTCCGCCGCAGTTCTTACGAGAGGCTGACGCGAGCCATGAACCTCTCCTGCCACACTCGACTCGTGGGCAACTCTGTCTCTGCCCGCCACCGGTCCGAGGGGGCGGCGAAGGCCGAGGAGCAACGCATGAGCAGGCACCACAGGCGCAGGTCGTCCTCTCAGGTCCGGCTGACCATCGGCGGAGCCGCCGTCCTCGCCGCCGCGGGGGCCGTCGCGACGGTGACCGTCGCCTCCGCGGGAGAGCCGCATCGGTCTCCTGCCACGGCCAGGGCCGACCACGCGGTGTTCGTCCAGGGCAACGAACTCGACGGCAACACCATCCGCGTCTTCAAGCGGTCCGGGAAAGGCGAGTTGACGGCCGCGGGGCGCTACGCGACCGGCGGCAGGGGCGGCGACCAGGTCGACGCTCCGACCGACTCCCTCGCCTCCCAGGGTTCGCTGGTCTACGACGACCGGTCGGGGCGACTGCTGGCGGTCAACGCGGGCAGTGGCACCGTGACCTCGTTCCGGGTGCGCGGCCAGAAGCTGACGGACCGCCAAGTAGTGGCGTCCGGAGGGGATTTCCCGGCCTCGATCGCGGTGTCCGGTCATCTCGCCTACGTCATGAACGCCGGTGGCGCGGGAAGTGTCCAGGGTTTCCGGATCACGGCCGAGGGGCTCCGGCCGCTGAGCGGCTCGCACCGCTCCCTCGGGCTCGACAACGCGAAGGTGCCGCTGTTCTCCAGCTCGCCCGGCCAGGTCGCGTTCACACCGGGCGGTGGTGAGCTGGTGGTCACCACCAAGTCCGCCGACACGGTCGAGGTGTTCCCGATGCGCCGCGACGGTCGTCCCGCGCGCCACGCCGTGGTCAACGACTCGGCCGGCGGTGTGCCCTTCGCGATCACCTTCGATCGGGCGGGCCGGATGCTGGTGGCCGAGGCCAAGGACTCGACGGTCACCACCTACAAGGTGCGCGCCGACGGCACCCTCAAGGTCGTTCAGCGGCCCCTGGCTAACGGTCAGAAGACCTTGTGCTGGCTGGAACGCGCGGGTGACTTCTTCTACGGAGGCAATACCGGCGACTCCGCCGTGACCGGCTACGGCACCGACCGCCACGGCCGGCTCGCGCTCACCGACGCCACGGGCGTCGCCACCCCGCCGTCGGCGGGATCCCAGGGTGTCATCGACCTGGCGGTGACGAAGGACGCGAAGTTCCTCTACGTGCAGAACGCCACCTCGGGCACGGTCGACGGGTTCCGTGTCGGCACCGACGGCGCGCTCACCAAGGTCACCACCGTCACAGGGCTCCCCTCCTTCGCCGCGTCCGGCATGGAGGGCATCGCCGCGGTGTAAGAAGCGGCCACCGCGGCGATGGGCGTCCCGGAATCTCCTTCTCCGGGACGCCGTGCCGCTCCCCTCGCGGCGACCGGGCCGAGTGCGGGCCGGCGGCCATCCGCGCCGCGCGGTGCTCTCACACGGTCGTGACGGTCGGCGGTGGCGACGGTGACGGCAGAGGTGACGGCGGAGGTGCCATCGCCCACCGGATCGCCCAGGTCACGGCGGAGCCGAGCGGCCGTACGCACAGGTCCTCGACCAGTGGCAGCCGGGGCAACCGGAGCTCCCGGGCGGCCCAGTCGGGCAGCAAGGACACGGCGTTCGCGGCGAGGACACCGTAGGGGAGGCGGGCGACGAACGGCAGCGGCGGGTCGAGCAGGAGGAAGCGCGCGGCGCCGCGCGCCTGCTCGCCGGCCCGCAGTTCCGGACGGTATGCGCTCAGCAGCTCGGCGAGTTCCGCCCGGCTCCGCGGTGGATCGGCGACGCCCAGCGCGCCTGCGACGCGTGCCGTGTCCTCGACGTACCCGTCGCATTCCGCCGCCGTCAGCCGGTGGCGTCCGTAGCGTTGGTGAGCGCGCAGGAAGCTGTCGACTTCGGCGGCGTGGACCCAGGCCAGCAGATGCGGGTCTCCCGCCTGGTAGGGCGTACCGTCCGGGGTCACGCCGTACACGCGCTCGTGCACCGCCCGCACCCGCGCACAGGCGAGCCGGGCGCTGTCGGCCGTGCCGTACGTCGTCGTGGCCAGGAATGTACTGGTGCGCTGCAACCTGCCCCACGGGTCGCCGCGGAACCCCGAGTGGGCGGCCACCGCCGCCATGGCGAGCGGATGAAGGGACTGGAGCAGCAGTGCGGACAGACCGCCGATGAACATCGACGCGTCCCCGTGGACCCTGCGGATGGGGCGCTCCGGTCCGAACCAGCGGGGACCCGGCGTGCCGTGGATGCGGGCGCGGTTGCGGGGGCCGTCGGGTCCCGCCACGCGGGCGAAGAGCCCGCTGCCGAGGCGTTCCCGCAGTCCGTCGACGTACGGTCCGGTCGGTCTCATCGGCGCGGTGTCCTCCTGCCGGACGGTGTCTCTGACGCGCCTCGCCCTCTCGATTCTCTCGCTTCCTTCGATTCGCTGCCGTCGATTCCGTGGCTCCCGAGGATGGGCGACGGGCGTAGTGCTCACCCTGTATTCGGGTCCCCGGCGGCTTTCGGACGCAGCAGCCATGGGCGCAGGTTCCATGAAGACACCGCGGGCGACCGGGATCGTGGTCTCCGGCGTCCGGGAGTTCTGGTCCCGGATGGTCTCCAGCAGCGACGGAGCGCTGTCCGCTCACTGAAGGCAGCGCCGTCCAGCGGTCAGGCCGTCCGGTCCAGTTCCAGTTCCCGCTTGAGGTTGCGCAGCGTCTTCTCGATGTTGCGGGTCTGGAAGTCGGCGAAGGTACTGCCCGCGGTGGCGAGCCGGTCGAAGGTGTGGGCCACGAACGTCGGCCACGCGCGTCGGTCGTCGGTCCAGGTCTCCGTCACCCTCGTACCGTCGCCACTCGGCTCGAAGCGGTACTCCCAGGTGGCGATCGGGCCGCGCAGACGCGGTCGGTCGAGTCCGATCGCGTGGACGCGGAAGGCGAAGCGACGGCCGGGATCGGCTGCCGTGACCGTGCAGCGCGTCACCCACCGGAACCGTCCGCGCTTGTTGCGCCCGACGAAGGTCGAACCCAACGCGGCCGGTCCGTCGGCCGGTCCGGCCGTGGTCCCCAGGTTCTCCGGGCTCCAACGGCCCATGTCACCCGGGCAGCTGACGGCCTGATAGGCGACTTCGGGCGGGACGGCGATGACGACGCTGCTGTGCACCGTGAATACGCGGGCCAAGACACTGCCTCTCACCGGGAAAGCCTGCTACTGGCAAGTAGGAATGATGGCATGCGCGGCCGGCACCGTCACTGCCGCCCGTCACCGCCGTCCGCCCTGGCCGCCCGCGACGGCCGCCGGCCCGGTGATCGTGTGCGGGAAGCCGGTCAGCGTGCCGTGCGTCCATCGCGGCGGCGAGCCGGTCAGCGTGCCGTGCGTCCATCGCGGCGGCACGGCGGGAAGATCGGTCGTGGAGACCGCGTACGGACGTGCGCGGCGGTCAGCGAGGCCGGAGACGGCCCCGGTGGCGGATGCGCTGGAGCCGTCGGACGAGGAGAGTGCCTGTGGCCACCCCTAGCGGAGTACCGGATGTCCTGGTGGTCGGCGCCGGCCTCGCCGGTCTTGCCTGCGCCGCGGACCTCCTGAGCGGAGGCCTCGACGTCACGGTCCTGGAGGCGTCCGACGAGGTCGGCGGCCGCATGCGAACCGACCGCCACGAGGGCTTCCTCATCGATCGCGGCTTCCAGGTGTTCAACACCTCCTACCCTCAGGTGCGCCGCAGGCTTCCGCTGCGGGAGCTGCGGCTGCGGCCCTTCACGCCGGGAGTCCTCGTGCACACGCAGGACGGGACGCTGCGGTTCAGCGACCCGACCCGCAGCCCGACCGGCACGTCACGTGGTCTGCGCGATCTGCTCCCCGGACGGCTCGCGGGGACACGCGACCTCATCGCGCTGGGCGCACTGTCGGCGCGGGACATGCTCGCACCCGTACGACTGTTGAAGCACGGCGAGGACCGCACCACCCGGACCGAGCTCGCGGCGGCCGGATTCTCCGAGGAGTTCGTCGAACGCTTCTTCCGCCCCTTCCTTTCGGGCGTCTTCCTGGAGGACGAGCTGGAGACCTCGGGACGCTTCTTCCACCTCGTCTGGCGCAGCATGCTGCGCGGCACGCTCTGCCTGCCGGGGGAGGGGATCGGAGCGGTGCCGCGGCTGCTCGCCGCCGCGCTTCCGGCGGCGACCGTACGGCTCGGCACCGAGGTGGCGCGCCTGACGGACGACGGCGTCGAACTGGCCACGGGTGCCGAACTCCCGGCCCGTGCCGTGGTGGTGGCGACCGGTCCGGGGCCGGTCGCCCGTCTGCTGCCGGAGCTGGACATGCCCGCGTACCGGGTGGTGACGACCTACTACCACGCCGGTACACGCACCCCGCTCGCCGAACCCACCCTCCTCACCGACACGCGCGGGCGGTTCCTGAACACCTGCGTCCTCAGTGAGGTGGTACCCGGGTACGCGCCCGCGGGGATGTCCCTGATCGCGACCTCGGTGCTCGGTGAGGACGGCGCGGGCCGCGAACGCGCGGTCCGGGCCGCACTCGCCGAGGCGTACGACGCTGACACCGACGGCTGGGACCTGCTGACCGCGCGCACCGTGCCCGACGCGCTGCCCGCCATGTCGCCGCCACAGCCTCTCAGCCGCACCACCCGGGTCGCTCCCGGCCGGTATGTGTGCGGAGACCACCGGGCCACCGGATCGGTCCAGGGAGCTCTGGCATCGGGTGCACGCGCGGCCCGCGAGGTGTCCCGGGACCTCGGCCGCTAGGCGACGACCGTGACGTCGGCCGTGGCGCGGGGGACGAAGGCGCCGCGGGTGAGGTGTCACAGGGCCAGCAGCGCCTGCTCCACCACTTCGGTCAGGGCGGGATGGATGTACAGCACGTCCCGGGCGACCTGGTCCACCGTCATCCCCAAGGACATGGCCTGGAGCAGCGGTTGGATGAGCGTCGCGGCCTGGGGGCCGATGATGTGCGCGCCGAGGATCGTGCGATCGGCCGGGTCGGCCAGGATCTTGGCGAAGCTGGTGGTGTCCTCCAGGGCCCATCCGTACGCCGTGTCGGCGTAGTCACGGACGCTCACCAGGAAGTCCGTCCCGCGGCGCCGCGCGGCCTGCTCGGTCAGGCCGACACTCGCGATCTGCGGGCTGGTGAACACCGCGTGCGGAGCGACCGTGTTGGTGAGTGTGCGCACGTCGTCCGGGTGCAGCACATTGTGCTGCACGACCCGCGACTCGGCGTTCGCCATGTGCTTGAGCTGGAAGTGGTTCACCACGTCGCCCAGTGCCCAGACTCCCGGCACGGATGTCCGGTAGGCGCTGTCGGCGATGATGTGGCCGTGCTCGTCGAGTTCGAGTCCGCCGGCGAGGGCGTCCAGGCGGTCGGTGTTGGGCCGGCGGCCGACGCTCACCAGCAGCGTGGCGGCCTCGATGACCTGCTCGCCGCCGTCCGGGAGCCGCACGGTCACCGCCACGCCGTCGCCGTGCCGCGCGACGGAGGTGGTCGTGGCATCGAGCAGCACGCGATGGCGCCGTGCGGCGAGTTCGGTGAAGCGCGCCGACACCTGTTCGTCCTCCGCCATCAGCAGGCGCGGCCCGCGCTGCACGATCGTGACGTCGGTGCCGAAGGCGCTGAACACGTGACTGAACTCGGCCGCGATGAAGCCGCCGCCGAGCACGATCATGGACGGGGGTACCTCGTCGATCCGCATGACGGTGTCCGAGGTGTGGTAGTCCACCGTGTCCAGGCCGGGTATGTCCGGCACCACGGGCCGAGAGCCGATCGCGACGACGAACGTGTCGGCCGTTATCCGCTCGGCGCCGACCTGCAGCACCTTCGGGGCGACGAATCGCCCTTCCTCGGTGTACACGTCGACGCCGCTCTTCCTGCGGTACTCGATCCCGCTGTCATGGATCGGGTCGATACGGCGGAACACCCGGTCGCGGACGGTCTTCCAGTCGACGGGCGCCACGCTCGCGTGCACACCGAGACGCTCCGCGGCCAGCGCGTCCTCGACCGCGTCAGCGGTGAGGACGAACATCTTGCTCGGGATGCATCCCCGGTTGAGGCAGGTGCCGCCGAATCGGCCCGGTTCCACGATGGCGGTGCGGAGAGGGGCGAATTCCTCACTGAGCAGCATGTTGCCGCTGCCCGTCCCCAGGACGACGAGATCGTAGTGCCGCATGCCCGTCCGCCTTCCGTCGACGAAATACCGATCGAGCGAAATGCCGTTGCGGCTGGATACCGTTCCGGCGAGATATCGATCCGGAGAGATAACTGTTCGGCGAGATATCGATCCCGCGGCGCGTAGGGACGCCGGCTCAGGAATCCGCGCGCTTCGGCAGTCGCCAGTTCGGCCGCGGGAAGTGGCAGGTGTAGCCCTCGGGATAGCGCTGGAGATAGTCCTGGTGCTCGGGCTCGGCCTCCCAGAACGGGCCGGCCGGGACGACCTCCGTCACCACGGACCCCGGCCAGAGCCCTGACGCCTCGACATCGGCGATGGTGTCCTCGGCCACACGCTTCTGCGCGTCGCCGAGATAGAAGATCGCGGACCGGTAGTCGGCGCCGATGTCATTGCCCTGGCGGTTCTTCGTCGTCGGATCGTGGATCTGGAAGAAGAATTCCAGGATCGCGCGATAGCTGGTCACGTCCGGATCGAAAACTATCTCGATCGACTCGGCGTGCGTTCCGTGATTTCGGTAAGTGGCGTTCTCCGTGGTGCCGCCGCTGTATCCCACCCGGGTGCTCAATACGCCCGGCAGCGTCCGGACCAGTTCCTGCATTCCCCAGAAGCAGCCACCCGCGAGAAGCGCCGTTTCCTCATGAGTACTCAATTGGTCCCACTCCTTCAAGGCAATGAATAATTCGAGGTGTCACATAATCCGCACCGGCCCGACTGCGGCATCACATTCTACTGCTGTTCCGTGACCGACCGCCGGGTGGTACCGGAGGGGCAGAGGCGCACCGCGACGAGCGGGTGACCGACGACGAGCGGGTGGCCGGTGGTCGCCGGCCACCCGCTCGTCGCGGACAGGTGTGGGTCAGCCCGTGATGGAGTCCAGTTGCTCCGCCGCGGGGCGCAGGGCCCACAGGTCGCCGCCCGGCGGCTCCTCCAGGAGGGGCAGGGCCTTTCGCGCCCGCGTGTCTCCGGCGTCGGCGGCCGCGTGGACGACGTCGGTGGCCGCGTACCGGTAGAACTCGAGCTCCGGGTGTGGCCAGGCGGACGACGCGGTGGCGGCGGGCAGAAGGTAGTCGACCGCCTTGAACAGACTCTGTCCGTCCGGACCCCGGTACTGCCACAGGTTCACACCGACGTGCCGGCCGATGGCGGCGAGCCGCGTGTAGGCGACCAGGTCGAAGGTCGAGTAGTGCCAGCTGCGTGTACGGGCCAGCTCCTGGGGCTGGCTGCCGTCGCCGGCGATCTGCGGCGCGATGCGCCTGCTCCGCGAGTCCAGCACGGTCCGCCGGGCCAGGTCCCTGTCGCCGGTCGCGTAGGCGAGGGCCGCGAGCTGCATGTCGTAGAAGGTGCCGTGATTGTTGGCGGCGGCGCCCTCCTGCCGGCCGAACTCGCTGTTCTTGAGCCAGCCGAGGAAGTCGGTGTTCCACGTGGTCATACCGGTGCTGTCGGTCCTGCTCCAGCCCGGAGCACCGGTGTCCAGGATGGCGAGGGCGTCGAGGACGCTGGTGTAGGACTGCGAGAAGTCGATGATGCCGATGGCCCTGCCGTCGTACTTGCAGGGGATGAACTGCGCGTGGTCGAGGTTCGGGTTCATCCTCGTGGCCGGGGCGAGGAACCAGGTGCGCAGGATCTGCCCGGCCTTCTCGGCGTAGCGCTTCTCGCCGGTGTAGTACCAGGCGAGGGAGAGGTCGTAGGTGGCGTCGAACACCTTCTCGACATCCTGACGGTCGGTGCCGGTGTCGACCTCGGGATTGCGCTGGCCGTCGCGTTGCACGTACGGGCAGCCCCACGGGTTCTCGGCGGTCGGCGGCTGGGAGGGCCACCAGTACGGAGCCTGACTGAGATAGTCGTGGACATCGCCGCCCGGTGCGGGTCTGGGCTTGTCGACGACGGTCCACGGGCCCTGGCCGAGCCACCGGTCGGCGCGGTCCGCCAGCGCCTCGGCGGCTCGCCGCAGCCGGGGGTCGCCGTGATCCAGCCGGATCTTCGCCTGTTGCAGCCGAGTGCCGTCGAGCACGGCGGTGTGCGGCACTCGGGGCGCCGAGTGCGCCGGGTGCGCCGATGCGGCGGGTACGACCCCCGCGGTGAGCGCGGCCAGGACCGTCACGAGGACACCCAGGCGGGAACGCATGGTCATCGATCAACTCCGATCATGTCGGTGAACGCGACGCACCCACGCGGTGAGTCCGTCGCGCGAGCTCAACGCCCGGTCGGCGGAGCCTGCCGGTCCCGCAGCCCTCGCTGGGCCTCGTAGAGGTTCCGCGGCCGTACGGCGTCCGGGGCGCCGTACAGCTCCAGACGCGTGTGCAGGTCGCCGGTGAAGTCGCTGACGTCGATCTGGTCGAACTCCCTGACCTCGTCGATGGCCACGGTGGCGGAGTACGGGGCCAGGTTGTCGATCTTCACCAGGCCCGCCCGGCCGTTGGTGACGCGGATGTTCCAGTGCGTGAAGCGGGCGCCGAACAGGGGGCCGGCGCTCGCGTCACCACCGTGGCGCCCGTTGTTGTTCAGCGTGATGTCGGTGCGGACGTCGGCGAAGGGCAGACCGCGGTGGCTGTCGAACGTGCCCATCCGCATGTCACCCCGTGACCAGACGTTGTACGAGGACAGCCCCTCGACGTTGACGCCGTGCAGCTGGGTGGTGGCCGGCGCGGGAGTCGTCCGCTCCTCGATCGTGAAGTCCTCGATCAGGTTGTCGTGCGAGCCCTCGCGGCAGAAGTAGGGATGGTGGCTGCCACGGCCCGCGACCCGCGTCCGGCGCAGGGTGCAGGCGGACGCGGCGACCAGCCCGAACCCGTTGTCGACATGGCGGACCGTCACGTCGTCCACCCAGCAGTCGTACGCGCATTGCAGGACGACGCCGTTGTACCCCTTGTCGAGGAGGTGCGGCTGCTGCGGGGTCTCCACCGCCTGTACGGTCAGGCCCTCGACGCCCGAGCCGGTCAGCTCCGTCACGTGGGTGGTCAGCTGCGGATTCCACTCCGGGCGCGCGTCGAGCGGCAGGGGGCGCTCCAGCGTGACCCGCCGCCCCCGGACGCGGGTGATGCGCACCGGCCACTCGTAGGGGACGTACGAGGTCAGTTTCGTCTTGTCGTCCCAGAAGTACGCTTCCGGTCCCGGTCCGCCGCCCGCCATGTGCTCCAGGAGTGTGTGCGCGGAGTCGTCGACGAGGCGCAGCAGAACCAGCGCGCCCGGACGCAGTCCGGCGGGGTCGGTGACCGTCACGGTCCAGTCGCCCTGCCGCGCCGGTTCGATACCGGTGAGCGGCCGCCACTCGTCGCGCCGGTTGCCGGTCCAGCCCTCGAACGGCCACGCCTTCGCCCGGATCGCGGCGACGAGCGAGTTCCAACGCGCCTCGGGGGCCAGCCAGATGAGGCCGCCCGCCCAGGACCAGGACGACTTGTCGCCACCGTAGCGGGAGCCGTAGACGCCGATCAGCTCGGTCAGGTTCCGCGTCGCGAGGAGCGTCGTGCGGTCGCTGCCGGCGCCGCGCAGCACGACGTTCGAGTGACCGACGCGGATCACGTCGTCGATACGGAACGTCCCGGGCGGAAGGGTGACCGTGCCACCGCCGGCCCGTCCGGCGGCGGCGATGGCACGGTTGATCGCGGGGGCGGAGTCGGTGTCGGCGCCCGCCCGGGCCCCGAAAGCGCGTACGTCGTACACGCGGCGGTGGCGGAGGAAGCGAGCCGCGCCGGTGCGGCAGCCCGCACGCCCGACGTACGGGATCTGCGGGTGCGTGTACGGAGTTTCGGTGAACTCCCGCCAGAGAAGCGGGATTTCACCACGGGTGACGGGGATCGCGGCAGCCGTACCACTCACGGCGGCGGTGCCCACCGCCACGACCGCGGCGGTGCCGAGCAGGCCTCGTCTGGTGATCCCGGCGCGCCGGTCGTCGCTCCCGGTGCCGTGCGTGTCGGTCATGCCCGTCCCTCCTTGGAGATGAAGTCGCCTACATGAAGTCGCGTACGTAGCAGGTGTATTCATGTACATGAACAGCATTCATAACCGTGTCGGACGCGAGCATGGCACGGCTGCCCGGGGCCGGGAAAGTGGCGTGCAGGGGCCAACTCGCGGCGGGGCCATGGGGTGAAACCGGGTCGACGGCGATGATCGCGGTGGCCGATCATGTGTCTATGCCGCTGAGAGACACCCTTGCCCGAGTGGACACGGACCTGGCCGCCGGTCGAGTGCCCGCCGCGCGCCAGCGCCTGCGCGGGCTGGTGTCGTCCTTTCCGGACGACCTGACACTGCGCCGCCGCCTGGCCGAGGTGTACCGCCTGTACGGAGAGCCCGCGGAAGCCGGCCGCTGGATGTACCTCGAACAGGACCGGGACGCGGCCGAGACGTCCGCCTTCGAGGCGAGGCACCACACCGCTTTCCTGCGCATGCGGGCCCTCGCCTGGCGAGGGCCCGAAGAGCTTGCCTCGACGGCCTTCGCCAGGGAGCAGCTGGCGGCGGTGCGAACGGCCTGCTCCGAGGCGGTGGGACGCCCCGTCGACTGGGACGGCGATCTCGTCGGTGAGCGGGAGGACGGCGGGCGAGGCGCCCTTTCCGGATTCCTGGCAGCCACCGGATGCCTGGTCGCCCTCCTGGCGTTCCTCGCGATCTGGGTGTACGGACTCCTCGCCCTCTTCGGCTGACGCGAATCGCCAGGATTCCCCGTTCCTCGATCCACGGCCGTCGTGGATGCGGCCCGAAATACGTGCACGCTGTTACCGTCGGACGAGAGATATCGGTACACCGAATTCACCGTCCGGCGGCAGGCAGCCGCGTCTCCGGCCAGCAGTTATCGAGGTGTGGAACAGTGAGCGCAAACTCAGCGGGCGACGCCGATAAAGAACCGCGTTCCGAGGTCTGGAAGACCGCGGTGACGGTCATCCAGGACGTCAAACCGCCCCACATTCCGGACGGCGCCGCGGGTATGACCATTCTGGTCGAGTGGCCGCCTGGTGACCCCGGCACCCCTCCGCACCGTCACACGGGACCGGCGTTCGGGTATGTGCTCGAAGGCGAGGTGCGTTTCGAACTCGAAGGGGAGCCGGAACGCGTGGTCAAGGCGGGCGAGACCTTCTGGGAGCCCGGCGGTGACGTGATCCATTACCAGGACGGCAATGCCCGCACGGATGCCCGGTGCCGATTCGTCGTGACCATGCTGTGCGAGCCGGGCAAGCCCATGCTCACGCTCGTCGACGAGGCGGAACTGGCGCGACGGGCCCCGCTGCGTGCTCCGCGTCCCACGGACTGACCCGCGAACCGGAGGCCCCTCGGAATACTCTTCGCGTGGCGCACCGGGCGTAAAGGGCGGGAGTATTTCGGAGTGCGCGGCGGAGTTGTCGCGTAAGACGTGCTGCCCGCCCTTCGAGACATGCGGGAAATCCCCTCACCGCGCATCGCTCCATTGTTCACCGTGGGAAAGGCGAACAGTACCGTCGAGATGCAAAAGCCACTCCGAGATGGTGCGGCACCGGGGCGCCACGCTCGGTGACGGTCCGTGCCGCTCACACGGTCCTGGGGCCGAGTTCGGCACTCCGCGTGCGTGACCTCGGGCTCGGCGGGTACGTTGCCCAGACCATGGATGACTACGACCACCTGGACCTGGACGCCATCATTGCCGCGTCGGCGGAGCGCACCTCCGAGTGTCTCGCTCTGCTCATGCGGGAAGAGGCGCACGACCTGCTCGCGTTGCTCGCGGTCGTCGCGCAGGAGGACGCGACCGTGTCGCCGGAGGCGGACCGGCTGGCGCGCGAGATCGCTGTGCGCATCCCGTCGGAGAACTGACGCGGGGGTGATCCCGTCGCGCACCGCCGCTCGGCGCGCTGATCCGCATACCCCCGACTACAGTGAAACGGACGACGTGCCCCGTCCGGTCGCCCCCTGCTGCTGACCTCGTCCGACTTCCTCCGTGTCGTTCGCAGGGGGCGTGGCGTGACCTTTTACGTGCGGCTCGGGCACTGAACTCCAGCGAAGTACGGAGTTCCGGACCAGCACGAGAGGGACACGCGCATGTCCTTTGTCACTGCCCAGGACGGCACGAAGATCTTCTACAAGGACTGGGGATCGGGCCAGCCAGTCGTCTTCTCCCACGGCTGGCCGCTGACCGCCGACGCCTGGGACCCCCAGCTGAGACTGATGGCGGACAACGGCTTCCGCGCGATCGCCCACGACCGGCGTGGCGGCGGACGATCCGACCAGAGCTGGGACGGCAACGACCTCGACACCTACGCCGACGACCTCGCCGCGGTCATCGAGGGACTCGACCTGCGCGACGTCATCCTGGTCGGACATTCGACCGGCGGCGGTGAGGTCACGCGCTACATGGGCCGGCACGGTACGGGCCGTGTCGCCAAGGCCGTGCTGGTGGGCGCGATTCCGCCCCTGATGCTCAAGACGGACGCGAACCCCGAGGGCCTGCCGCTCAGCGTCTTCGACGAGATCCGCCAGGGGGTGGAGACCGACCGCTCCCAGTTCTACCAGGACCTCAGCGCCCCGTTCTACGGCGCCAACCGTGACGGGTCGACCGTCTCCCAGGGCACGCGTGACGAGTTCTGGCTCTGGAGCATGTCGGTGGGGATCAAGGGCGCCTACGACTGCGTCAAGGCGTTCTCCGAGACGGACACCACCGAGGATCTCAAGAAGATCGACGTCCCGACGCTGATCGTGCACGGCGACGACGACCAGATCGTTCCCATCGTGGCCGCGGGCGACAAGAGCTCCAAGCTGGTCAAGGGCGCGATCTACAAGGTCTACCCGGGCGCCCCGCACGGCCTGGCCATGGTGCCCAAGTTCGCCGAGCAGTTCAACGCCGACCTCCTTGAGTTCGCCCGGAGTTGAGCGACCAGGAGGACAACCTGCTTTCCGCGGGCGGCGGGTGAGCAACGCTCGCCCGAACCCCCGCCCGCGGAACGTCAGGCCGCCTCCTCACCGGCCCCCGGGAGCCTCGATCGCCAGGACGCGGTCGCGCAGCACCGGGAGTTCGGTGCGGATCCGGGCGACCTCGGCCAGATCGCAGTCCACCGTCACGGTCTCCGGCCCGGTGCCGGCCTCGCCCAGGACGGTTCCCCAGGGGTCGATGACCATGCTGTGTCCCCCCTGCTCCATGCCCCCGTGGGTCCCCACCGCGCAACAGGCCAGCAGAAAGACCTGTTCCTCCAGGGCTCTGGTACGCGTGAGGAGCTGCCAGTGGCCGGACCGTGCCGCGGGCCACGCGGCGGGCACCACGATCAGCTCCGCGCCCGCGTCGAGCAGGCCCCGGAAGAGTTCGGGGAAGCGAAGGTCGTAGCAGATGGCGAGGCCGATCACACCGATGTCGGTGGGTACGGTGACGAGGTCGCGACCGCCGCCCATCAGGGTCGCCTCCCCGGTGTCGAAGCCGTACCGGTGCACTTTGCGGTAGCGGCCGCGCAGCTCACCGGCCCGGTCGAAGAGCAGAGCGGTGTTGTACAGCGTCCCGTCCCTGTCCCGCTCCACGATCGACCCGGCATGGAGCCAGACCCGGGCCGCGCGGGCGGCGGCGGACATGACCTCGGCGGTGGGGCCGTCGACCGGTTCGGCGTCGGACGCCCAGCGGTCGTACGACCAGGCGCCGGCCGCCCACAGCTCCGGCAGGACCACCAGATCGTCACCGGTCCGGCCGCGGACCAGCGACGCCGCCCGGCGCCGGCGGTCGTCGGCGGAGTCCGGCGAGTCCACGGACAGCTGGATCAGCGAGACGCGCATGGCTGCCACCTCCGAGACCGTCTTCACGGCCTGAGCGAGACCCTCTTCACGGCCCGAGCGAGACCGTCTTCACGGCCCGAGGGGAGAACCTGTTCCCTACGAGCCTAGGGACCCCGTCGGCCCGTCGCGCGTCCTGCCCGGGGAGGGCCCGGCGTCGGCGGCTCGCTCATCAAGGTGACGCCCGCGCGGATCCTTCGGGTCGTGACCGATCTCATCGGATTCCCGGATGCATGATGGCAGCCCATGGCCGCCCGTCCGCCGCCCTTCGCAGGGCATGGGGGTTCAGCTTGTCCGTACACGCCCGTCGCACCCGGACCACCATCGGATCCGCGCTCGCCACGCTCGCACTGGCGGCGGGATGCACCGCGCCGGATACCGGGACGAGCGCACTCGGCCGTCCGCGGACGGCGACCGCCTCCCTGCCGAGCGTGTCCCCGTCGCCGGCCCTCACCGCGCCGGCGACGGAGGATCTGCGCGATCCCCCGGAGGTCCTGAGCAGCAACGGACTGCTCAGGACCAGGATCGTCGTCGAGCGCAGGAAGGTGCGCCTGGCGGGCCGCGATCTGTGGGCCCTGACGTACAACGGGATGTACATGCCGCCCACGCTGCGGCTGCGACCAGGGGACCGCATGGAGGTCTCCTTCGCGAACAAGCTCGACCAGCAGACGAACCTGCACGTGCACGGCATGCATGTCTCACCCGTCGGCAATTCGGACAACGTCTTCCTCAAGATCGAGCCTGGGAAGTCGTTCACCTACAAGTACGCTTTCCCCAAGAGCCTGGAGCCGGGCACGTATTGGTACCACCCGCACCCGCACACGCTCTCCGCCGCCCAGACCGCCGGCGGCATGGCCGGCCTGATCGTGGTCGACGGTCTCGACACGTATCTGCCCGCGGCGCTGCGCGGGATCACTCAACACGTCGTCGCGCTCAAGGACTTCCAACTCGTGGGAGACGACGTCAAGACCACGGACCTCAAGATCGGCGCCCCCACGACACGTACCGTCAACGGGCAGCTCGATCCACGGATCCGGATCAGGCCCGGCGAGACGCAGCTGTGGCGCCTCGCGAACATCGGGGCCAACATCTTCTACAAAGTGGCGCTGCCGGGCACCAGGTTCCACGTCGTCGCCCAGGACGGCTACCCGGTCAACAAGGTCTACTCCGTCGACTCCTTGGTCATCCCCGCAGGCGCCCGCTACGACGTGCTCGTGCAGGGCCCGAAGGCCGGGGTGTCGGAGCTGCGGACCCTCCCGTACGACACCGGCAAGGCCGGCAACCGGTTTCCCGGGGTGACACTGGCCACGGTCCGTTCCGAGGGCGAACCGATGCGGCCGGTGGCCCTGCCCACGGCCTTCGCCCCGGTGGACGACCTCGGTGACGAGCCCGTCGCGGGACGCAAGACGGTCACCTTCACGGAGAACAAGGCGGGCACGCTCTTCTACATCAACCACAAGCAGTTCGACCATCACCGCGTCGACTTCCGGGCCAGACTCAACACCGTCGAAGAGTGGACGATCAAGAACGACAGCGACGAGGTCCACTCGTTCCACATCCACACCAACGACTTCCAGGTGATGAGCATCAACGGCGAGCCGCAGACCAACTACGGTCTGCGGGACACCGTCGACGTCCCGCCGCGCGGAACCATGGCCGTCCGGATCCGGTTCCTCGACTATCCGGGCAGGACCGTCGTGCACTGCCACATCCTCAACCACGAGGACGCGGGGATGATGGCGGTGCTCCAGATCGACAAGTGACCGCGCCGACCACGGTGGTGCGACGCCCCTGACGTGCCGTCGGTGGACTGGAAGTGTGTCTCGCGGTCCGTTCTGGTTTGCCCAGGTTTGCCGGAGGTCATATCGGCCAGAGTGTGACCGCACCGACTTTTGACAAGGGGCATCCTGTGGCGACCGTCAGCGACGCTTTCTACGACATCCTCCGTCATCACGGGGTGAAGGCGGTGTTCGGCAACCCGGGATCGAACGAACTGTCGTTCCTGACCGGGCTTCCGGATGACATCCCGTACTACCTGGTGTTGCAGGAGGGCGCGGCGATCGGCATCGCGGACGGTTTCGCCCAGGCCTCCGACTCGACCGGATTCCTCAACCTGCACGCCGCGTCGGGCACCGGAAACGCGATGGGGTGCATGACCAACACGGCCAGTTGCCACACGCCGATGGTCGTCATGGCCGGCCAGCAGTCGCGACGGTACGTGCCGGTCGGCGCGATGCTCACCAACGTGGACCCCGTCAAGCTCTGCGACCCGCTGGTGAAGTGGTCCGGTGAGCCGTTGCGTCCCCAGGACGGCCCGGCCCTGGTGTCCAAGGGGCTGATGCTCGCCGACTCCGCGCCCCGGGGTGTCGTCTATCTGTCCGTGCCGCTGGACGACTGGACCGAACCGGCCGAGGACAACGCGCTGCGGCTGCTGCTCGACCGCACCACGCACGGAGACCCGGTGGTGCCGCAGCGGTCCCTGGACGCGCTGGTCGCGGCGCTGGACGGTGCCTCATCGCCCGCCCTGGTGCTCGGGCCGGGTGCCGACACCGAGGAAGGCTTCCAGGCCGCCGTCGAGCTGGCCGAACGGGCCCACCTGCCCGTCTGGATCGCGCCCAGCCCGCCCCGCGCGCCGTTCCCCACCCGACACCGCTGCTATCAGGGGCAGTTGCCCTCCTCCGCGGGCGCCATCGCCGACGTACTCGCGTCGTACGACGTCGTGGTCTGCTTCGGAGCACCGGTCTTCCGCTACCACGCGCCCAGCGACGAGGACTTCCTGGCCCCGGGCATCAGCGTGTACGCGGTGACCGACGACCCCGACGAGGCGGCACGCGCGCCCTTCGGGCACATCTCCGTCGGCGATCCCTCGGACGCGCTCGTCCGGGTCGCCGCCACCGTCGCCGAGAGCGACCGTCCCTGGCCGCCGACGCGCACCCTCGCCGAGGCCGACACCGGTGGACCGCACTTCACGACCGAGGCGATCCTGGACGCGATCGACCGGGGGAAGAACGACGACACGGTCATCGCGCTGGAGTGGACCTCGGCCGACCTGGCGCGCGACCGCCTGACCATCAGCAGGCCCAAGTCGCTGTTCTACCCGGCCGCAGGCGGGCTCGGCTGGGGTCTCCCGGCGGCCATCGGACTGAAACTCGGCTGCCCGGAGCGCCCCGTCGTCGCCCTCCTCGGCGACGGCGCCATGCAGTACACCACGTCCGGTCTGTGGACCGCGATGCGCCACCAGGTACCCGTGACCTTCGTGGTCTGCACGAACACCAAGTACCGCGCGCTCGAGGAGTTCTCCGAGCTCCTGCACGTGCCGAAGGGGGAGTACCTCGACATCTCCGGCCTCGGCGTCCTGGACATCGCCCGCGGCTACGGCCTCGAGGTGCACCGTGCCGAGTCGCTGGAGGACCTCACCGAGTACGTACGGCAGGGCATGACCGCGACCGGACCACGGCTCGTCGAGGTCCTCCAGAGCTGACCGGCGGCCGCTCAGATCTCGGTGCCCGGCCGTGCCTGGGGGCCACGCGGGCCGTAGTCGAGCGCGGCCGACTTGTGGCCTCCTCGGACGAGGTCGGCCGGGGCGTCGAACATGTCCATCCGCAGTTCGATGAAGACCAGGCCGTCGTGGTGCGTGGTGAGGGCGTGGTCCAGTTCGTCGGCCGTCTCGACGACGAAGCTCCGCGCGTTGCCGGAAGGCTTCAGCACCTCGGGAAGTCCCGCGTAGTTCCAGTTCGCCACGTCGTTGTACCGCGCGTCCTTCCCCAGGATCGTGCGCTCGATCGTGTACCCGCGGTTGTTGATGAGGAAGATCACGGGCTTGAGGTCGTGCCGCAGGATCGTGGACAGCTCCTGGGCGGTGAGCTGGAAGGAACCGTCGCCGACGAACAGCAGGTGACGCCGTTCGGGTGCCGCGATGAGCGTGCCCAGCAACGAGCCCACCGTGTAACCGATCGATCCCCACACCGCCTGGGTGACGAAGGTGCAGCCCCGCGGAAGTCTCAGTCCGCCGCAGCCCGCGACCGCCGTGCCGTCCTCGGCGATGATGACGTCGCCCTCGCGCAGGAACCCCTGGACGGCCCGCCACAGTGCCGACTGGGTCAGACGTCCCTCCTCGTCCGGTGGGCTCTGCTCCGCGGTCGGCGCGGGGTAGGCCGCCCGGCTCGCGATGGCGGTGGCCGGCAGCATCCGGACGACTTCGGCCAGTAGGTCACGTAGTGTCACCGCTTGGTAGTTCACGCCGTTCACGTCCACCGAGTAGGCGCGGACGTCGATCGTGTTCTGCGGGAGCCGGGACGCGAAGAATCCCGTGGTCGAATCGATGTTGCGGTAGCCGATCGCCACAGCGCAGTCGCTGTTCTCGACGATCTCGCGGGCCGTCGGGCTGCCCGGGTAACTGCCGCAGAAGGTCGGGTGTTCTTCGTCGATGACGCCCTTGGCGGTGTTCACCGTGGCCACAGGGATGCCCCGCAGGTCGCTCAGGGCGGTCACGAGGTCGCCCACACCGAAGCGGTCGGCGTCCAGGTCGACGACGATGGCGGGCCGTTGCGCCTCGGCCAGCCGCCGGACGACGGCACCCGACGCCGAGCGGAGCCGCTCCCGGTCGCTGGCGGGCAGCGACATGTCGATCGGCCCCTCGGGAGCGGGCACTTCGAGATAGGAGATGTCCGACGGGACCTCCATGTACACGGGCAGTTTCAACCGCCAGGCCGTGTCCAGGAGTCGGTCGATCTCCCGCACGGCGTTCTGCGGTGTCAGTTGTGCCTGGGCCGCCGTCACCTCGGCGAAGGCGCGCAGGAACGCGTTCTGCGAACCGTCCGCGAAGGAGTGGTGCATCAACAGCCCGCGATCGCTCACCACTCGCGGCAGCGATCCCGTCACGCAGATGAGCGGTACGTGTTCGCTGTACGCGCCGGCGACGCCGTTGATGGCGCTCAGGGCACCGACTCCGTGCGTCACGACGACGGCACCGAGACCGTTCAGCCGCGCGTAGCCGTCAGCGGCGTAGGCCCCGTTCAGTTCGTTGCAGGTGCCGACCCACACCGGGTCACCCGCGTCCTCCAGCTGTTGCATGAGTCCGAGGTTGAAGTCGCCCGGGACACCGAACAGATGGGTCACCCCCGCTTCACGGAAGCGGCGCAGCAGGAACTCGCCGATCGTCGTCCTCGACGGGTCGTCCGGCATGATCGGCCTTCTTTCGACGAGTTGGCGCGGAGCGCCGAGGCGGAGACGTGTCTGCCGTCGGCCGCTACGCCCTCCGCCGCTCGCTTGCGCCCTATGCCACCCCTTCAAGTCAACGCCTCTCCCTGGACGGTCGCCACCTGAGACGCGCGCGGCCGAGCATGCGGTCCTGAACAGAGCGAGCCCGCCCCGGATGTCGCGTTCCGGGACGGGGTGTCATGGGTGGCCGTGTGGCCGTCAAGCCAGCAGCGCGGAGGCCTCGTGCCACAGGTCGGCGACCACCTGGCCCGCCGGCTTCGCGGTGGCCAGCGCGGCGCTCTGACCGGCCCAGTGGTTGGCGCGGTCGACGCCGCTCGTGCCACCCTGCCGCCACTCGTCGACGAGTCGCAGTTGATCCGGAAACGGTGCGGGTCCCGCCGCGCCGGGCTCGCTCCACGCCGTGACATAGGGGGTGGCCACCGCCCTGGCCAGCCGTCCGGTGTAGGCGCGGGTGGTCATCGTGGCGTCCGGGGCCAGACCGCTCAGCGCAGCTGTCCATTCCGCGCTGGTGCCTGTCTCCGGGCAGGGCAGCAGGACGGTTCCCACCTGGACCGCGCTGGCGCCCAGGGTCAGCGCGGCGGCCACTCCGCGGCCGTCGGCGATGCCGCCCGCGGCCACGATCGGCACCCGCAGGTGATCGGCGAACCAGGGAAGCAGGGCGAACAGTCCGACATCGGTCTGCTCGGCCTTCTCCTGGTCGAAGCAGCCACGATGGCCGCCCGCCTCCATTCCCTGGGCCACGACCGCGTCCGCGCCGGCCTCTTGGGCGGCGAGCGCCTCGTCGAGCGTGGTGGCACAGGCGAACCAGGCGATGCCCTCGTCGTGGAGGCGGCGTACATAGGCCGGTTCGAAGAGACCCATGATGGACGAGACCACGGTCGGGCGGGCCGCGAGCATGGCCTCACACTGGTCCTGGAACACGGGCGGAGCGGCCTGCCCCGACGGCCGGCCCGGAGCGCCGAACCGGCCCAGGAACGCCCGTGCGTCCGCTACGAGACGCCGTCGCGTCTCCGGATCGGGGCCGCTCCGCTCGGGAATCCAGACGTTCAGTTGAAAGGCGCCGGTGGCTCGGGACCTGAACCGGTCCACCCATGCCGCGATCTCGACCGGCGTGCTCCGCAGTACCCCGGCGGCCCCCATCCCCCCGGCCTGTGCCACCGCCACGGCGAGGTCCGCGGGGGAGGACCCCGCCATCGGCGCCTGGACGATCGGCAGCCGCATCCCGAACCTGTCACAGAACGTGCGTGCTCGTTGCCGTCCTGTCATCGCCAGGCTCCTTGCCGAGATCCGGGCCACTTCGATCGCCGTGTCATCGCGAGAACTGTTGGGTCAATTTTCCCATACTGGGTGGTTTTTCTCGTTCGGCCTGATCCGGTCGGTTCATCAAGCCGGCATCCGTGAACCAGTCGGTTCATCGATGGGGTGACGACCGGCGACCTGGACCGTCCGAGGGTCCCTGTCCGCCCGTAATGTTGCCGTATGACGGATGCGCGTGCGGAGGCGATGTCCCGGTCCGGTACCGACCGGTTGATCACGCTGTCCGACGGCATCTACGCCATCGCGATGACGCTGCTCGTACTCGACTTGCGGATTCCGCCGAACCTGGACAGCGGCGCGTTTCATCAGGCGCTGCGGGAGACCTGGCCCAACTTCGGTGCCGCCGCACTCAGTTTCGCCGTCCTCGCCGGCTTCTGGCGCGACCAGCGCCGCATCCTCGCGCCGCTGACCGCTGTCGGCCCCCTGGTCACCCGTCTCACGCTGCTCGGGCTCGGGCTGGCGGCGGTACTGCCGTTTCCCACCGTGCTCCTGGCCGAATACTCGGCACACCCCGAGACCATCGCGCTCTACGCGGGCACCATCGCCGCCGTGGACGCCGTCCATGTCGCCGTGCTGCTGCTCACTCAGCGACAGGCGCACCCGTCATCCACGGCACCCGCGTTCGGCGACCGTCGAAGGTTCACCGCGCAGCTCGTCGCCAGTGCCGCGATCTTCTCCGTGTCCATCCCTGTCGCCCTCTACGACACGAAGGCCGCCATGCTGACGTGGCTCGCCGTGATCCCCGCGCACCACCTCCTCGCCCGTCGCGAGCGCGACGCACATACCTGAGGTCGGCGGTCCCGCTCGTCCGCGTGGCCGCTCGTCGGGTTCACAGTCGGCCGGCCTCGATGAGGACCAGCAGGTCGGCGGCGGCCTGCTGGGAGCGTGTGCGGACGGCGGTCGCGTCGGGAACCGGTCCGCCGAGCAGGGCGGTGTCCATGAACTCGGCCTGGAGGAGGGCGGAGAAGACGTGCGCGGCCCGCGAGGGGTCGCCGACCTTGGCGCGCAGCTCCGCAGGCCAGCGGGACAGGTAGTTCGTGAACAGGGCCAGGCGGTTGCCGAGGATCTCCTGTTGGTAGCGGCTGCCGAGCTCGGGGAAGCGCTGCGCGTCGCGCACCACCACTCGCTGTAGCGCCAACTGCTCCTTGGCCAGGCTGTGTTGGAGCAGCTCGGCACCGGCCTCCGTCAGGCCCTCCAGGGGTGCCAGGTCGAACCACCCGGGTTCCGCGGTCTGTGCGGCGGTGCCGCAGGCCTTCTGGATGACGGCGACGAAGAGATCGTCCTTGCTGTCGAAGTGCCGGTACAGGGTGGTGATGGACACGCCGGCGCTCGCGGCGATGCGGTTCACCGAGCTGCCGCTGTAGCCCTCGTCGAGGAAGGCCGC
The DNA here is from genome assembly GCF_053593435.1 of Streptomyces sp. NPDC002306. Taxonomy (NCBI): domain Bacteria; kingdom Bacillati; phylum Actinomycetota; class Actinomycetes; order Kitasatosporales; family Streptomycetaceae; genus Streptomyces; species Streptomyces sp. NPDC002306. Next base: position 141,675 of record NZ_JBSFCK010000004.1, on the reverse strand, counting down.
GAGGGCGGCAGTGACGATCGCCTCGCGCTTGCGCGCCATCAGGCGTGCTTTGGGGTCGTCCTCGGTCCAGGTACGCACGGGTTTCCTCCGGTCTCATGTCGACTTGACAGAGCATACGACAGCGCTCACTATCGTGTCATTCGACAGCGAGTGCTGTCGTATGACGTCAGGAGAGACGGATGCCCAAGTCGGACACCCCGCGCGTACTGATCCTCGGGGCCACCGGTCGTACCGGAGCGGCGGTCGTGCAGGCGTTGGAGGAGATACCCGGGCACGTCGTCCCGGTGCGCGCCTCCCGCAGCAGGGAGACGGTGCAACAGTGGATCAAGGCCGGCAAGGACGCGGTCCGGATCGATCTCGATGACCCCGACACCTTCCCCGGCGCGCTGGAGGGCATCGACCGCGTCTTCCTCATGACCGGCTACACCTCGGCCATGACCCACCAGACCAAGACCCTGGTGGACGCGGCCGAGGACGCCGGCGTCAGCTTCGTCGTGCACCTCGGCGTGTTCGGCGACAACCGCTCCACCGACCCCCACTTCGCCTGGCACGAGCTGGTGGAGCGCTACATCGCCGGATCCCGGCTGGCCTGGGCGAACGTGCATCCGCACGTGTTCATGGAGAACCTGCTGGGCATCAACCGCCTGCGCGACGGCCAGATGCTCTGGCCCATGGGGGACAAGCGGGTCGGCTGGATCGCCAATGACGACATCGCCGCGGTCGTGGCCAAGGTCCTGGCCGAAGGGCCGGAGAAGCACGCGGGCCAGGACTACTACCTGTCCGCCGATCTCCTCAACGGTGCCGAGGTGGCCGAGGCCCTCTCCGCCGCCCTGGGGCGCGAGATCCCCTCCCTGATCCTGACCCCGGACGATCTGCAGCGCCTGGTCGAGACGGGGCTGGACATCGCGCCGTCCGACATGGACGCGGCCTACGCCGCCAGCGCGCTCATCTGGCTGCGACAGACCTACGAGGGCCGCATGGACTACTCCGCGGTGACCACCAGTACGGTCCAGGACCTGCTGGGCCGCGAACCCCTCCGCTTCGCCGCGTGGGCCGCCGCGCACCGCCAGGAACTCCTGGAGCAGCTCGGCTGACCACCACGGCTCCGGGGTCCGGGCCGCGCGCGGTGCCACCCCCGCCGATGCCCGAGTGGTCGTCGGTGACCCGGGCGGGCCCGTTCGGTCAGGCCGGCCCCCGCGACGCCTTCCTCGCGGCCGCGGATCTCGACGGCGCGGGAGTCCTCGGGTGTGCGATCTTCCGCAGCGCGGCGCTGAGTTCCGTCAGGTCCTGGCCGGTCAGGTGGTCGAAGACGTGCCGCCGCACGCTGGCTAGGTGTGTCGGCCAGGCCTGCTCCAGGCGGGCGAGTCCGGAGGCGGTCAGGACGGCGTTCCAGCCGCGTGCGTCCTCGGCGCACCGGTCGCGCCGGACCAGCCCACGCGTCTCCAGGCGCGCCACCACCCGGGTCAGTCCGCTCAGCGAGAGATTGCAGGCGGAGGCGAGCTCGCTCATGCGCATCCGTCGTTGAGGAGCCTCGGAAAGCTGCATCAACAGCTGGTACTCGGACAGCGGCAGCTGTCCCTCGCCGACCATGTCGGTGTCGATCAACCGCGGCAGGGCGATCATCACCTGCCCCAGCACACGCATGAGCGCCTCTTCGCGCGGGTCGAGGGGCTGCGGGTGGCGCGTGTGTGGTGGCATGCCTCTCACTGTAGTTCCTTGACAAGTCAAGGAGTCGATGCATTTACTTGCCTAGTCAAGCATGTGCTTGACCGAGCAACTAATGATCCTCTGTGGCGATCACCGCATGTAAGGAACCTCATGACCAAGATCGGCATCATCCTCGGCAGCACCCGCCCGGGCCGCAACGGCGCGGCCGTCGCCCAGTGGGTGCTGGAGCACGCCGTCCAGCGCACCGACGCGGAGTTCGAACTCGTCGACCTGGCGGACTACAAGCTGCCGCTGCTCGACGAGGCGTTCCCGCCCGCGATGGGCCAGTACACCCAGCCGCACACCCAGACCTGGGCGGCGAAGATCGCCTCCTTCGACGGGTTCGTCATCGTCACGCCCGAGTACAACCACTCGGTCCCCGGTGCGCTGAAGAACGCCATCGACTTCCTCTTCGCGGAGTGGAACCACAAGGCCGTCGGCTTCGTCAGCTACGGTTCCACCGGAGGCACGCGTGCCGTCGAGCACCTGCGCCTGATCGCCGGAGAGCTGTACCTGGCGGACGTCCGCTCCCAGGTGGCGCTCTCGCTGTTCACCGACTTCGAGAACTTCAGCGACTTCAAGCCGGCCGATGGCCAGCGGGACACGCTCACCACGACCCTCAACGAGGTCATCGCCTGGAGCAACGCGCTCGCCCCCCTGCGCGCCAACTGACCCTGCGCACCGCCTCATCGCGGCCTCGCTCCCGCGCCCGGACCGGCGCGGGAGCGTCCGCGCTCCACGGCCGCCCGGCACCCATCTCGGGCGGCCCCGTTCCAGGCAAGGAACCTGTCATGACGAACCGTTCCGCCCTTCCGGCGGACCCGCACCGGATCACTCTCGGGCTGGACACCTTCGGAGACGTGACGAACGATTCCCTGGGCCGTCCGCTGTCCCACGGGCAGACGATCCGCAACCTCGTCGACGAAGGGGTCCTCGCCGACGAGGTGGGGCTCGACCACTTCGCGATCGGGGAGCACCACACCGACTGGATGCCGCTCTCGGCGGCCGACGTGGTGCTCGGCGCGATCGCGGCGCGCACCACACGCATTCGCCTCGGGTCGGGCGTCACGGTCATCAGCTCGGACGATCCCGTCCGCGTCTACCAGCGCTACGCCACGCTGGACGCGGTCTCCCAGGGCCGGGCGGAGGTCATACTCGGCCGTGGCTCGAGCACGGAGTCCTTCCCGCTGTTCGGCTACGACCTCGGCGACTACGACCGGCTCTTCGAGGAGAAGGTCGATCTGTTCGCCCGCCTCCTCAAGGAAGAACCCGTCACCTGGTCGGGCACTACGAGGGCGAGCCTGGCGGGCCTGTCCGTCTATCCGCACACCGAGTCCGGGACGATACCGACCTGGATCGGCGTGGGCGGCAGCCCCGAATCGGTCGTGCGCACGGCACGCCACGGCTTCTCACTGATGCTCGCGATCATCGGGGGACCGACGGCCAGGTTCGCCCCCTTCTCCGAACTCTTCCGCGAGGCACTCCAGAAGTTCGGGCAGCCGGCGCGGCCGGTCGGCGTGCACTCCCCGGGCCATGTGGCGGCGACGGACGCCGAGGCGGTCGAGCAGTTCTGGCCGTACTACGAAAGCACGATCCGCATGGTGGCCCGGCAGCGAGGATTCCGTGTGCCGACCTTCGAGCAGTTCATGCAGGACGTCGGCCCCGAGGGAGCCCTGTACGTGGGGTCCCCGGAAACCGTGGCCCGGAAGATCGCCGCGACGCTCCGCACGCTGGGCGCGACCCGCTTCGACCTCAAGTACGGAATGAACGGGCTGCCGCACGAGACGCTGATGACGAACATCGAGCTCTTCGGCACTCAGGTGGCGCCGCTGGTGCGCGAGATGGCGGCATCGGCCTGAGCCTTTCCCGGCCCGGCCCGGCCCGGCCCGGCCCGGCTTTCCTCGGCCCGGCCCTCGGAACGGGACGGTGGGGCTCACGGCGAAGCCGCTCCCGTGGGCCCGCGCGCCGTCGTCCAAAACGGGTCGAGGAAAATTCCCGCGCCTACGTCCACGTGCTGAGGCTCGCCCTCTCGTGACAGGTGTCCAGAACGGGCAAGGCGTATACGTGCCTCATTTGCGACCTGGTGCGGCCAATTACACTGGGCCCATGGCAGACGCGACGACGATCAAGCCTCTCGATCGTGACGAGGAGGCGTTCCTGCGCGCGCTCGGCAGGGTCATGGCCCTCCTGCCCCGCACCGTCGACGCGGACATGCTCGAGGAACTCCCGATTTCCACCACCGAGTACATGGTCTTGGTACATCTCTCCGAGGCGCCGGACGACCAACTGCGCATGAGCGAGCTGGCCAACATGTGCGGGCTGTCCCTGAGTGGCATGACCAGAGTGGTGAGCCGCCTCGAAGGGCGGTCACTCGTCCTGCGTGAGAAGTCGTCCGACGACGGAAGGGCGTGGCTCGCCGTCCTCACCGATTCCGGGTGGACGCAGCTGAAGCAGGCCTGGCCCACCAACCTGGCGAGCGTGCGCCGCCATATCTTCTCCAGGCTGGAGGGCTGCGACATCGCCGCGGCCGCCGAGGTACTGGAGCGCATAGCTCCCCGGTAGGAACCAGGACTGACGGCGCTCGCCCTTCGGGGCCGACTGCCGGACTGCTTGCCGCCGAATGGCCGAACGGCCGATCGACGCAGGCGTGGGCGCACGCCGGGATCGCCGCGCGGCTCCACATGAGCGTCTCCACCGCCGGGTCCGGCGTCCGGTGCGCCAGGGGTGACCGCCACGGCGCGCTCCGGTTGCTGGACCGGTGTGCCCGTTCGAGGATGGTGCCTGTCGCAGGCCGTTGAGTGATATCGCCTGTTCAGAGCATGCGTGCCGCGCGTGCCGACTGGTGTTCGCCGGTGTCCACCGGCGTCTGCGGCGTCGTGAACGATCTGCGTTGACCTCTCGCGCTCTGGTTGACGGACTGTCACCTTTGCGTACCGGCGCAGGGGCGAAGGAGGAACCCTTGCACAGCGCGTTCGCCCGGGTGTTCAAGACCCCTGACCTGCGTAAGAAGCTGTTCTTCACGCTCGGAATCATCGTGCTGTACCGCATCGGGGCGCACGTGCCCATCCCAGGGGTGAACTACAGAAGTGTCCAGGCCTGCGTGGATGCGGCGGCCGCGGGCAACAGCGGCCTGCTGGGCCTCGTCAACGCGTTCAGCGGCGGGGCTCTGCTGCAGATCACCGTCTTCGCGCTGGGCATCCTGCCCTACATCACGGCGAGCATCATTCTTCAGCTGCTGACCGTGGTCATTCCCCGGCTGGAGTCCCTGAAGAAGGAGGGCGCGGCCGGGCAGGGGAAGATCACCCAGTACACCCGCTATCTGACGGTCGCGCTGGCGGTCCTGCAAGGCACGGGCCTGGTCGCCACCGCCCGTACCGGTGCGCTGTTCCCCGGCTGTCCGTCGGCGGCGGGCATCGTGCCGGACACCTCGATCCTCATCACCGTGGTGATGGTGGTCTCGATCACCGCGGGAACGGCCTGCGTGATGTGGTTCGGCGAGCTGATCACCGACCGGGGCATCGGCAACGGAATGTCGCTGCTCATCTTCATCTCCATCGCCTCCACCCTTCCGTCCGCGCTGTGGGCCGTGAAGCTACAGGGCAAGATCGCCGGCGGGTGGCTCAGCTTCGGCATCGTCCTTCTCGTCGGGTTCGCCATGGTCGGCCTGGTCGTGTTCGTGGAACAGGCCCAGCGTCGTATCCCCGTCCAGTACGCGAAACGGATGGTCGGTCGTAAGTCGTACGGTGGAACGGCGACCTATATTCCGCTGAAGGTCAACCAGGCCGGTGTCGTGCCCGTCATCTTCGCCTCGTCCATCCTGTACCTCCCCGCGCTGATCGCTCAGTTCTCGCACTCGAAGTCCGGCTGGGCGACCTGGATCACGAACAACCTGGTCCGCGGTGACCATCCGTTCTACGTGGTCGCGTACTTCCTCCTGATCGTGTTCTTCGCCTTCTTCTATGTGTCGATCACCTTCAACCCGGAGGAGGTGGCGGGAAACATCAGACAGGCAGGCGGCTTCATCCCGGGTATCCGGGCGGGCCGTCCCACGGCCGAGTACCTGAGCTATGTCCTCAACAGGCTGACCTGGCCGGGGTCGCTCTACCTGGGGTTGATCGCGCTGGTGCCCACCGTGGCGTTCGCCAGCTTCGGCGGCGCCAATCAGCTCACCGGAACGAGCATCCTGATCATCGTGAGTGTCGGCCTGGAGACGGTCAAGCAGATCAACAGCCAGATCGAGCAGCACAACTACGAGGGCTTCCTGCGATGAGCCGGGCAGGCGGGACGCGGTCGCACCGCGCTCGAGCGTTCAGTCCGGCAGCGGCTTCCACGTCGTGTCGCCGGGTGTCCGGCCCGCCGGAGGGTAGTCGCAGTCGATGCTGGTGACCTCGCGGTCACCGTCGTCCGAGTCGACCACGGCGACACCCGTACAGGCTCTGCCGTGCTCGTCGGTCCAGGTGACGACCTCGCTGCGGTCGGCGCAGCCCGCGAGGAGCAGCGTGCCCGCGACGGCCAGCCCGGCGAGCGCGGTCGTGCGGCGAACCCTCATGTGTTCCCCCGTCATCGCGAGCCCCGTGACACGAGACGGCCTGCCCCGCGTCCACCATGTCTTCCACCTTGGTAGCGGCGGCAGGTGAACACGTCCCCAACGGACCGTCACAGAGGTGGTCGAGCCGGACGGCCGGGCGATCGCGGGAGTGACGCGGACGTCCTTGCCGGGGAGACGCGCTCCTGAGCGTGGATCAGGAGCGAGTCATCCTGACTACGGCTCTCTTCTACGCCTGCCGCGGTTCCCTTCTACGCCTGCCGCGGCTCGATCACGTCGGCGATCACGCAGCTCACGTTGTCGGGACCGCCTGAGCCGTTGGCGAGGGCGACGAGTTCGCGTACGGCCCGCTCGGGTTCGCCGACCTCCGAGAGCACGCGGCGGATCTCCCCGGTCGGTACGACGGTCGAGAGGCCGTCGGAGCAGAGCAGGTACCGATCTCCCTGTCGGACGTCGTGCAGGCGTATGTCGGCGGTGGCGTCGGATCCCTGTCCGAGGGCTCGCACCAACAACGAGCGCTGTGGATGGGAGGCGGCCTCCTCCGGGCTGAGGCGCCCCTCGTCGACCATCGACTGCACCATGGTGTGGTCGTGCGTGATCTGGAACAGCCCTCCGTCGCGCAGGAGGTAGAGGCGGGAGTCGCCGATGTGGACGAGGGCCAGCTGTGACCCGGTCCAGAGCATCGCGGTCAGCGTCGTACCGGCCTCCTCCGACGCGGTGCCGGTCCCGGCGACGCCGTGCACGGCCCGCTCGGCCTGTTCGACGGCGTCTTCGAGGACGTCGAGGAGGTTGCCGGCCGGGATGCCGTCCGTTTCGAGGCGCTTGAGCACGTCGACGGCGGCGGCACTCGCGGGTGCTCCCGCGGTGCCGTAGCCGTCGGCGACGGCGAGCAGCCGCGACCCGGCGTAGACGGTGTCCTGGTTGCTCGCGCGGACATGCCCCGGGTCGGAGAGCGCGGCGTAGCGGATACCGAGGGGCTTGGCGGTCGAGGACATGGCAGGGTCCTTCCATGACAGGTGGTCGATGAGGAAGGCGGCCAGGTCCCGCCGTGCGGCGGTGTCGGCCTCTACCTGGGACCAGTACGCGCGGATCTCCTGAGCCGCCGGCCCGGCCTCCAGCGTGCAGACGCGCTGGATGCGGGCCAGGGGCATCCCCAGGCGTCGGAGCCAGGCGACGAGCCGTGCCTGCTCCAGTTGCTCCGGCGCGTAACGGCGGTAGCCGTTCACCGGGTCGACGCGGACGGGGCGCAGCACACCGAGTTCGTCGTAGAGTCGCAGTGCCTTCGGCGACAGCCGGGACGCCTTCGCGAACGCCCCGATGGTCAGCAACCCCATGCTCGCTCCTCCTCATGCCGGGCACATCGCCCGGCCCCACCGATGCTGTGGGTTCCCCCAAGGTGAAGGTCAACCGAGGACCCGGCGACGGTTCCCGGTCGAGTGGTTGCTGACGTCACTCACGGCTCAGCGGGGCCGCCGATCGTTCCGCCACCCAGTCGTCGAAGTCGGCCGACGATCCGATCCGGCGGCCCGCGCTTCCGGGACGGACCGCATCCTTCAGATCCGTCGGCCCCACATACGGATAGGTCCGCCGCCCCCACACGCTCATACGGGCCAACCTAGAACACGCCGAGCGACCGCTCCCACCCGTGACGACAGCGGTCCGCCGGTGCCCGCCCCCTTCCCTGTTCCGCGGGACATCAGCCCGCTCCGGCCGAGGTGCCGCCCGGGTGGCCTAACCCGGCTGGTCGACTCATGGCCGCCCCCTCAGGCTGACAGCGAGGAGGGGGCCGTCCTACGTTCAGGTTGGGAATCCGCATGAATTCGTCCCGAGCCGTGTCCAAGTACCGGCGCCTGCGCCGCGCCGCGGTGGCAGCGCTCCTGGTGGCCGCCGCCACGACGCTCAATGCCTGCGGTACCGAGCGTGCCGGCAGCGAAACCGGCCAGGACCTGACCGGCGCGGCCAAGACCGAGGCCAAGTACGTGCCGTGCGGCGATCCGGCGCAGAAGCTGGAGAAGATCGACCAGGACTTCCTCGACGGCCTCGCCGCCGCGGGAGGCAAGCCGCTGTACGACCTGTCCTACCCGGCCGCACGTGAGGTGCTGGACAAACTTCAGGCCGGTCCCGTCGCGATGCAGCCCGCGCAGATAAGCGAGCGCACCGTGCCCGGCGGTCCGACCGGCCCGGTGTCCGTGCACATCGTCCGCCCTGACGGAGCCAAGGGTGACCTGCCCGGCATCGTCTACATCCACGGCGGTGGCTGGGTCCTGGGCAACTTCAAGACCCACGAGCGCCTCGTGCGGGAGATCGCCAACGGGGCCAAGGCAGCGGTCGTGTTCGTCGACTACACCCCGTCGCCCCAGGCCCAGTTCCCGGTCCCGATCGAGCAGGCGTACACCGTCGCCAAGTGGGTCGCCGACCACGGTGGCGAGATCGGCGTCGACTCCGACCGGCTGGCCGTGGCCGGTGACTCCGTCGGCGGTGACATGACCGCCGCCGTCACGATGATGGCCAAGGAGCGCGGAGGCCCGCACTTCCGGCAGCAGGTCCTGCTCTACCCCGTCACGGACGCGAACTTCGACACGGCGTCCTACCACCGCTACGCCGAGAACTGCTGGCTGACCCGGCCCGCCATGAAGTGGTTCTGGGACGCCTACGCGCCCCGGGTCGCCGACCGCGCCAACCCGCTGGCGTCGCCGCTGAAGGCCACCGTCTCCCAACTGCGCGACCTGCCGCCCGCCTTGGTGATCACCGACTCCGATGTGCTGGAGGACGCGGCGAAGGCCTACGCGGCCAAGCTGCGGCAGGCCGGGGTGCAGGTGACCTCGTCCCACTACAGCGGTGTCACCCACGACTTCATGATGCTCGACGCGCTCCGGGACACCCGGTCCAACAAGGACGCCGTCGCCCAGACCACGGAAGCCCTGCACGAGGCCCTCTACGCCCCGACCGCTCCGGCGGGCGGCAAGTAACAGGACCGCGGCACAGCCTCCGTACCCGACTGTCCCGCCGCCCGGCGTGGTGAGCTGACCGCACCAGCCGTCAGCGCGGTGTCGGTACCCAAGACCCGTACCAAGGTCTTGGGTACCGTCGGCGGTGCGTCCGGCGCCGCACCGCCCCCTCGGCTCACCGTCTGGCCCGCATGGCGGTGATGGCCTGGTGCACGGAGGAGATCACGACGGAGCCTTCTCCCACGGCCGAGGCGACACGCTTCACCGATCCCGAACGCACGTCACCTACGGCGAAGACCCCCGGGACGGACGACTCCATCCCCATGGGCCGACGGCCACGGGGGAAGGCGGACGTGTTCGTGACGTCGCCGCCCACGTGCACGAAGCCCTTGCCGTCGGTTTCCAGGAATCCGTTGAGCCAGGTCGTGTTCGGTACGGCGCCGAGCATCAGGAAGGCGCTGGACGCGGGGTGCACCGTTGATTCGCCGCTGACAGCGCTCCGCCACCGAACAGCCTCCAAGTGCTCGGTCCCCTGGAACTCGGCCACCTCGCTTCGGGTGTGTACGGAGATCTTCGGTGATGCCTCGATACGGGAGAGGAGGTACTGGGACATGGTGGTGGACAGTCCCGGGCGGCGCACCAGCATGTGGACATGCGCGGCACTCTGCGACAGGAACACCGCCGCCTGGCCCGCGGAGTTGGCTCCGCCGACCACGAAGACCTCCTCGCCCACACAGAAGGATCGCTCCAGGGCGGTGGCGGCGTAGTGCACGCCGTTGCCCTCGAACCGGGGGAGTTCGGGCAGTTCGAGCCGCCTGTAGTGAGCGCCGGTGGCGACGACCACGGTCCGGGCGCAGAGTTGTTCGCCGTCGCTCAGGTGCAGGACGAACGGCGCCTGGGCGCAGTCGAGCCCCACTACGGTGCGGGGGACCGCGATGCGCGCGCCGAACTTGCGTGCCTGGACCTGTGCGCGCGCCGCGAGTTCGTGCCCGCTGATACCGAGAGGGAACCCGAGATAGTTCTCGATCATCGAGGACGTGCCGGCCTGGCCTCCCGGTGCCGTGGCCTCGCACACGACGGTACTGAGTCCCTCGGAGGCCGCGTACACCGCCGCGGCCAGGCCTGCCGGGCCGGCGCCGACCACCACGACATCGACCGTACCGGTGTCGTCGATCGTCTCCCTGATACCGAGGCACGCGGCGACCTGAGCGGTTGACGGGTTCTCCATGAACACGCCTGGCCGGCATACGACCACCGGCCATTGTGTGACCTTTTCCAGCGCGTAGTCACAGAGGGATTCATCGGCATCGGCGTTCTCGGTATCGATCTGGCGCACCGGATAGTCGTTGCGTTCCAGGAAACTGCGAATCCGTAGCATGTCGCCGGAGGCGCTGGGGCCCGCGAGCAATACCGTTCCCAGCCCCAGGTGAATATACCTGAGGCGTCTCAGGATAAAGGCTTGCAGGACTATCCGAGCGATATTCGGCTCGTTCGCGATCAGTCGCCTCAGTTGGGGCGGGCGCAGCCGGATGACCGTGGACGCCTCACGTGCCACCGCCTGCACGAGCGATTTCTGCCTGTTCAGTAGTGAGAGTTCCCCGGTGAACTCCCTGGCGGAGTACACCGTGATAATTCGTTGCTCGAGGGACTCGCCGGGCCTGCCCTGGTGATACACGTCGATGGTGCCGTCGAGGACCAGGTAGAAGTCGAAGTCCTGAGAGCCGCGGTCGTAGAGAATTTGGCCCGGTTCCAGACGCTCTTCCTGCCCGTACGCCCGTACACAGGCGATGTGCGCATCGACCAGCTTCGGGAAGGCGGTCTCCGTATCCGCCGTGGTGAGAATGTCCTCGTCGTTCGTCATGTGGCTCACCGCTCGCGATGTCCGTGATACCTCATGGAGGCGGCCGGTCCGAGTCGCCCTTGGCGCTCTCCAGGGCGGTGGCGGGGCGAGGTGTGCGACCAGCCGTGAAAGGGGCCGCGCGCCGCCCGGCCGGCTGATGCGCCGCACCTCTCGACCCACCAGTCTAGTTGTCGCTCGGGCCGCGCGCATTGCCCGAGGCGGTCTCACTCAAGACGCGACGGGTCGGAAGGCCTATTCCATTTCGGTATTCAATTTCGGTGCCTATGGAAGGTGCGTGCCAATTCTGAATAGCAGCGACAGGGTGTGCCGGGGAAATCCGTGGATACCCAGGAAACTTGCCGGGGGATGTGCGGGACGGTACGTTATTACTTCATAGCGAGCTCAATCTGGCAATGATCGTTACCGTGGCGGTGTCTGCTGACCGCCCAGCCAGTGGAGGCGAGATTTTCATGGCCAGGATCCTGTTCGTCATGACCGGCGCGAGCTACTGGACCTTCAAGGACGGCCATCGGCACCCAACGGGGTACTGGGCCGAGGAGTTCGTGGCTCCCTACAGCCTGTTCACGAAGGCGGGTCATCAGATCACCGTCGCCACCCCGGGAGGCGTTGTACCCGTCGTGGACACGATGAGTCTGCGTCCCGGTATGGCCGGTGGTGAAGAGAATTCCCTCAAGGAAGAAGAAGTCATCGAGGAAGCAGAGGAACTGCGTCACCCCATCGCTCTGCACGACGTGCGGTTGGAGGATTACGACGCCCTCTACCTTCCAGGCGGACACGGCCCCATGGAGGACCTGGCTGTCGACAGCGATTGCGGTGCTCTCCTGAAGGCGACACTCGCGTCGGGCAAGCCGTTGGCCATCGTCTGTCACGCTCCGGCCGCTCTCCTGGCCACGCGGGACGAGACGGGCGCCACACCCTTCGCCGGCTATCGCGTCACTGGCTTCACGAATGACGAGGAAGCCGGCGTGGGCTTCGCCGACAAGGCGAAATGGCTCCTGGAGGACGAACTCAAGAAGCTGCCCACGGACTACTCGCGAGGTCCTGTCTGGGAGCCCTACACGGTGGTGGACCGCACCCTGTACACGGGTCAAAACCCGGCGTCGTCCGGCCCGTTGGCGGAGAAGGTCCTGCCGCTGCTCTCCTGAGCTGAACCACGTTCTGTCTGATCAGCGGACGCGAGTCCGTGACGGTCGGTGCAACGATCGGCCCACCCGCAGTAGCTCGTGCGCCGGCCCGCGAGCCGGGGCGCGTCGCCCGGAGGGGCCGGGGCGGGGCTGTGTCGCGCGCGGAAATCGGTCGCGTCGCGCGCGCTGAGCCGATAACTTCCGCCTGAACGTACTGGAGTACGAGACACCACCGTCAGGGGAGTCAGGCATGGAGCCCGCGGGCACGCGAACCGATCGTCTCAGCCTCCTGCTCGACCAGTTCGACAAGGCCAGGGAGATGGCCCAGGTGCGGCTGACGGGGCTCGGTGACGAGGAGTATCTGTGGGAACCGGTCCCCGATTGCTGGTCGATCCGGCGCCGGGACGAGGCGGCGACCCCCAGGGCGTTCGGGCCGGGCGAGTGGGTGCTCGACCTGGGCGCCGCGGACATTCCGGCGAACGAATACGCCGAGGTCGCCCGGCAGGCCGCCAGTGGCATGACCGTCGACAAGATCGCCGCCGACTGGAGTGTGAGTGTCGAGCGGGTCGAGCAGGTCCTCGCCCACACCAGTACACCGGAGCCTGACCGGACGCCGGTCTCCACCATCGCGTGGCGGCTGGGGCACCTTCACTTCGGCTTCGCGGGTGGATGGGAGTGGGCCTTCGGTGAACGACGGCATGAGCCGAAGACGCTGGTCGACTTCACCCCCTCCGCCGCCGTGGCGCTCGACCGGTTCTGGGCCGTGATCGACCGCTGGCGCGACAGCGTCGCCGCCGTCACCGACGAGCAGCTCGACACCGTCGGCTTCTCCCAGTACCCGTACGGCTCCGACCCCGACGACCCCTTCATCGACGTGCTGTCGGGGTCCAACCTCGAATTCATCCACCACATGGCCGAGATCGCGTTGCTCCGCGACCTGTGGCAGTCCCGCTTCACCACTTCCCGATAGATCCGGACGGGCCGGAGCGCGGCGCGAGGGCGTGCAGGTGCGGTCCTTCACTCACCCGGGTGAAACACGCGCCGTGTCGTGGGGGAAAGGGCATGGCCGGTGTGCCTCGGGGGAGAACTCCCGCGGGTGATGCTGTCGTCGGCAGGTCGCTGACGTGTCGCCGGTATGCGCCGGTACCGAGGGGGTCTTCGCGTGAGCGTCGTCGTATTCACAGCGGACTTCGCCTCTGAGCAGCAATGGGTGGCGGGGCGTTCCTGGGCCTATCCCGATGGTGGCCCCACCAACCCGGGCGACAACAAGCTGGATCACCTCACCGCTGATCCAGGACACTGCCGTACGGGCACGTTCCGCGCCACGCGCAGAGCCGACGGCCTGTGGGACGCGGGCCTGCTGACCACCGAGGGCAGCGCGGACGGGTTCATGGTGCGTACCGGGGACAGCCTGGACGCCAGGGTGCGGCTGCCGATCGGGCTCGGTGCGTGGCCCGCGATCTGGACCTGGCGGGACGGGGGCAACGAGGTGGACGTGTTCGAGTACCACCCGGACAACCCCGACCTGCTGGAGCTCAGCAACCACGTACGTCAAGGCCACCGATACGTACGCGACGAGGCCGTACGCCCCGGTGGCGTCGTCGATCTGAGTGTGACGTTCGGCAGGCGCAGCGTGGTCTGGTCGCTCAACGGCAGACGCGTCTTCGCCGACGGGGTGGGTGTCGGTTCCGACTGGCATGCCTATCTCATCGTCAACCTCTCGGTCTGCGCGGGCCGTTATCACCCGGCCCCCGACCCCGCGGTCACCGAGCTGTCCTACCAGGTGGAGAGCCTGGTCGTGCACCGCGCCGGGGCTTCGCCGGCAGGCGGCTGACGCGCACGGCGGACCGGCTCCATGACCGCGTCGGACCTCCCGGACTTCAAGGCCGCCCCGGCACCGCTGACTTCGGTCGGCCCGCGACGCCTTGGTGCGGAAGCGCGAAGGGCTCTCGGAGACAGAAACCGCCTGGAGTGCGCCGTGAGGGGTGCCGACGCCGGCTCACAGCCATCCTCGGCGTGCCGCCTGCCAGGCGAGTTGCATACGGGTGGAGGCGTCGGCGCGTTCCATCATGCTCTGGATGCGGCGCTGGACGGTCCGCCGGCTCAGCCCCATCTGGGAGGCGATCGCCTTGTCGGTGACTCCCGCGACCAGCAGGGACAGCAGCTTGCGGTCGGCCGAGGCGAGTGAGTCGGGCGAGCCGGCCGCGTCGGTGCCCGAGATGGTGCCGGTGTCGTCGACCTCCAGGGGGACGGCGGTCTCCCAGTAGCGTTCGAACAGGGCGACCAGGGCGGCGAGCAGGTTGCTGTCCCGGACGAGTGCCGTGGTGGGCTCTTCGGGGCTGCCGTCAGGTCCGCCGGCCACCAGGGGGAAGAGGGCGACGGAGCGGTCGGCGATGGCCAGGCGCAGCGGGAGTTGCGGTACGGCTCTGGCCATCTCCCCGGCGCGTACGCCCGTCACCACGTTCTCGACCGCGCCCTCGTCGTCGAAGAACGCCTTCTCGTACAGCACCCGGTAGCGGACGCCCCGGGCGAGCGCCTCGTACTCCTCGGCGTTGCTGCCCGAGGGCATCGCGACGTACTGGGCCCGGCAGAACCACAGGACCTCCTCCCGGGCGCTGCTCTGGATCTGCCGCAGATGCTGGCGCAGGGCCTCCGCGCCGGTGATCACCTCGACCAGCTGGCCCGCGTCGTGCCTGCGCATCGTGTCCCGGTGGGCCTCGATCAGCGCGGCGGCCTCGTGCCGGGCCTGGTCGAGGACGTCGGCGCTGTGCCGCAGCCGGGGCAGCAGTGCCACCTCCGGGGGCGTGGCCTGGTACACCGGGGGAGTCCTGGCCGTATGGCTGACCATCGCCTTGGCCGCCAGCGAGTCGAGGATGTGCTGGGCTCGCGTCGGCGTCAGTCCGGAGCGCAGGGCGACGCCCGCGGCCGTGGAAGGTCCGGACGTCACGAGCTCCCGGTAGACGGACTCCTCCTCGGGGGTGACCCCGGCGACCTCAAGTGCCACGGATACCCCTCCCTGAGCCCTGGCCCACAGCGGTTGAACATCGTATTACAAGGGAGGGCGAGGCGGGACGGCGACGCCCCCCGGGGCCTACCCGGGTGAGCGGGGTGGTCCGGCACGGAAGCGGTGGGGGCCGGGCGCGAAAGGCGTGGTGGCCGGGGCCGATCGGCGCGTGCGCGGATGGGCGGGACCGCCGGCCGCGGTCCCGCCCACCTGGTGTGCACTCGGTGCCGTCAGCGCAGGCCGAAGGCCCGGGTGATCGTCTGGGACACGGTGTTGCCGGCCTCGTCCCGGGCCGTGACCCGCAGCGTGGCGAAGCCCGCCGACTTCGGGGCGCTCAGCGACGTCCGCCATCCGTCACGGGTCGGGGTCAGGCCGCCGGTGTGCCAGACCTTGCCGTCGTCGTAGGAGACCTCCAGGGTCGGCTTCTTGATGGCGGCGGTGGTCCCGGGCAGGTGGGAGGCGTTCACCGTCAGCGTGGCGTGCCGGTCGGCCCGTCCGGCCGTGTCGGTGTCCACGCCGTAGTCGAGCTGGATCAGCGGCAGGGAGGCGGTCGACTCGGCCCCGGTCGCCGCGGAGGTGAAGTCCCACTCGGTCAGGGTGTGGGTCGAGTACGGGGCGGCCCAGGTGCCCCGGTCGTTGTCGATCACCAGCCGGTAGGGGAGCGCCTCGGGTGCCAGCGCGGGGACCTGGAGCCATTCGGCGTTGCCCCAGTCGAGCTGCTGGTCGCCCTGGTAGAGCGACATCCAGTCCTTGACCGCGAAGTTGGCTCCCGCCTCGCCGACGTGGCCGGCGCCCGAGTCACCCCAGCCGGGCGCGGTGATGTACATCGCGTCGAGGTAGCGCACCGGCTGGTAGCCCATCGGGCCCATCCGGGGGCGTTGGATCGGTCCGAACCAGCTGACCTTGCCCGTGCGGCGGGCCGGGTAGCGCAGCACGTCGATCGAGTGCTGCCCGGTCTCGCCCTGGATGAAGGCGTCGTCGAGCCAGGTGGCGCCGGAGGTGACCCAGTCGGTCCGCTCTCCCTGGGCGGGGGCGGTCAGCTGGTTGCCGACGGCCCAGCCCCGCCAGACGTCGGCGCGGTACTCGAGCGCCTTGCCGGGCCGGTAGTTGCGGAACGACACGTCGACCTTGCCCAGGTCCTCGGCCTTCTCCCGCCAGGTGGGGTCCGCCGGGACCGCGCCGGACCAGTGGTGCACCACGTCGTACAGGTAGTCGGTGGTGGGGTGCGAGGTGACCTCGAGCTTGACCGGTCCGTGGCGCAGCGCGTCCGTCAGGTCGGCGCCTTGGTCGGCGTTGAGGGTCGCCACGGTGAGCGGCGCCGGGTTCTGCGGGCTCCAGGGCGTCTCGTCCCACGGCTGGAGTCGGCCGGTGCCCTCGTTGACGACGACCAGCAGCGACGCTCCCGCGTCCGCCGCGGCCTGTGCCGGTGCCGCGATGTCGTGCTGGTCGCCGGCCCGGACCACCACGGCCTTGCCCCGTGCCGCCAGGCGGCCCAGCTCCTTGGCCGTGCCGGTTCCGGCGTCCACCGCCGTCAGCGTCCGCGTGCCGGCCGGCAGCGGCTTCGCGGCACGCTTGACCAGCGGATCGACGAAGTCCGTCGACGTCGTACTCAAGGTCAGCGCGGGCTGCTCCATACGGAAGCGCGCACCGAACTCGAACTCGCCGTCGGTCACCTTCTTGCCCGTGGGCAGTGCCCAGATGCTGTCGTAGGCGGCGTTGGGCAGCATGGACGACTCGACCAGGCTGTCGGTGAACGACCGGTGGATGTCCAGACGCGGCGCGACGGGCGTGGTCTGCCGCGGCACGCGTACCCGGACCTCCCGGGCCTTGCGGCCGTCCAGGGGGACGGTACGGTCCTGGTCCAGTCGCACGTCGTTGAAGGCGAGCATCGCCATGCCCAGCGAGTGCGGACCATGGGCGCCCCGGACGTCGCTGATGAGCCATCCGCTGTAGGTGCCGACCGGCAGCCGGGCCGTGCCCGTGCCGGACTCGTCGAGGTCCAGCACCGTGAACAGGTGCTCGGCGGTCAGGACGACCCGGCCCGCCAGCGGCTTGCCGGAGCGGTCCTTGGCGGTGACGGTCAGCTGCTGCCGCTGTCCCTCCCTGGCCGCGCCGACCAGGGTCCGGGTCCGTACCTCACCGGCACTGTCCGTACCGGTGAGCTGGGCGCTGACCGACTGGTCGGGTGCGACCCGGTCCAGATGCGCGGTCAGTTCCACCGAGGTGGTGCCCCGCGCGGGAACGGTGATCCGGTTCTGCGAGAGAGTGAACAGCCCCGACGGTACGGTCCCGGCGACGGCCAGATCGAGCGTGACCGGGGCGCCACCGGTGTTCGTGTACGTCACGTGCTGGACGTCGGTCGCGTCCGGCGGCAACGGCCAGGTGTGGAGGCCGGAGTAGGCGCTGGAGGTGGCGAAGACGGAGGTGTGCGTCGCCGCCAGCGCGTCGAGCCGGCCGGCGCCCGCCTGGTACGGCGTGTACGACGGGGTCGCGTGGACGCTGCTGACCAGCGCCTCCTTCAGCCGGGAGCCGGTCCAGTCCGGGTGCTCGGCGGCCAGCAGCGCGGCGGCTCCGGCGACGTGCGGGGTCGCCATCGACGTCCCGCTCATCGATGTGTAGTAGCCCGAACCTCGCTTGTAGTGCGAGCGCGCCGCCACGATGTCGACGCCGGGCGCGGTGAGTTCGGGTTTCAGGCCGCTGTCACCTTCACGCGGGCCCTGGCTGGAGAAGTCGGCGAGGTGGTCCGCCGAGTCGACGGCTCCGACCGTCAGCGCGGCGTCCGCGGCACCGGGGCTGCTGATCGCGTGGGGACCCCCGTTGCCCGCCGCGATGACGAACAGCGCGCCCGTCTCGTCGCTGAGCCGGTCGACCGTCTGGCTCATGGGGTCGGTGGCGTCACCGCCGCCGCCCAGGCTCATGCTGATGACCTTGGCCTTCTGGTCGCGGGCGGCCCACTCCATGCCCGCGATGATCCAGGACTCCTGGCCCCTGCCCTCGCTGTCCAGCACCTTGCCGACGGCCAGCCGGACGCCGGGCGCGACACCCTGCTCCTTGCCGTCGGAGGCCTTGCCGGTCCCGGCGATGGTCGAGGCGACATGGGTACCGTGGCCGTTGTAGTCGGCGACATCCTCCTCGTACGGGACGAAGCTGGCGCTGGTGTCGACCTGCCCGGTCAGGTCCGGGTGCTCCCCGTCCACGCCGCTGTCGAGCACCGCCACCTTCACGCCCGTGCCGGTGTTCCCCTCCGCCCAGACCTGCTGCGCGCCGATCTGCGCGGTCGAGTCGGCCAGGTCGGACTTCACCTTGCCGTCGAGCCAGACCTTGGCGATGCCACCCGCGAAGGCCGGTCGCGCGGAGCGGGCCCTCGCGCCGTCACCGCCGGTGAGCGCGGACCAGAACGCGTCGGCCTGCTCGCGGTTCTCGGCGAGGGACGCGCCCTGGATGCTCTCCAGCCGGCGCACGACCTCCGATCCGGCGACCTTCGGCTGGACGCGGGACCGGGCGGCGGCGTCGGTGTAGCTCACGATCAGCGGCAGCCGGGAGGTGTGCGCGTCGTCGTAACCGTCGGCGATCAGCCGGGTCACGTTGAACAGCTGCTCGTCCAGCTTTCCGGCGCTCACGTACGGCAGGACGGCGTCGGGGTACACGTACGTGGCCCCGTCGATCACGGCACGGTGGAAACCCGTGGTGGCACCCCCCGCGGCTTCGAAGGACCGCACCTCGGTGCCGTCGGCCGCGGTGCCGATCGTGACCCGGTCACCGGTGATCAGGGTGACGGTATGGGCGCCGCCGCTCTTGGGCGACGGCTGCGCGGTGGGGGCGGACACGGAGACGAGCGGGTCCGCGGGCACGGCGGCGGTGGCCGGTATGACCCCGAGCGCCAGGGAGGCGACCACGCCGAGCGCGGTCAACCCCGGTCCTGCAACAGGCAATCTGAGCACGGACAACCCCTAGTGGGAAGGGAACGCGATTGGTCTGGATCATCGGGGTGTCCCCAACCCGCAGCAAGGAATTTGCACTGGCGCAGCTGCGCCATGGCACAACTGCGCTACGGCCCGCACCGGTTCATGACACGGCGGTAACTCGTCCGTCGTAGCGGCCGATTCACCACCGGCGAATGTTCCGGGTGTCGCATCCTTCGCCGCAACTGCCGCTCAGGAAAGGCGACTTGACGGCTGGGCTGCGACCGGTCGGCCTCGGTGGCGACGACTCGTCCCCGGCGTCGAAGTCGCCGGGGACGAGTGGTGTTCGGTCACGAGCGGGGCGAGGCTGCTGTCGTCCGTCCTCAGGAAGCGACGAAGCGGGCGATCTGGCCCAGTACGACCGTGTCCGTCAGGTACCCGATGTGGGTCTGACAGGCCACGTTGTTGTTGGTCGCGCCGTCCAGCCGGGTGCTGGTGTACGGCAGGATGATGCCGTCGCACGCCGAGTACCAGGTGGAGTACCGGGTACTGCCCGGCGTCTCGTCGCCCGCGGAGATCTGGGCGATGAACGAGGACCCCGGGTACATCTGCTGGCAGGTCGTGTAGATCAGGCAGGCGCCGGCGTACGTGGTCCCGTGGTTCGCGCCGGCGATCGAGGCGAGGTGGCTGACGCTGGTGTTGCCGCCCAGCACCTTCAGGTAGTACTGGCTGACGAGCCCGCCCATCGAGTGGTTGACGATCGCGACCTTGCTCGCGCCGGTCCGCGACTTCACGTTGTTGACGAAGGTCGCGAGACCCTGGGCGTTGGTGATGTTGTTGCCGTAGGAGTTGTACTCGTAGGCGAACAGGTTCGAGCTCGACCAGCCGTTGGCCCGGAAGACGCTCATGGCGGTGACCCAGTTGGACGCGTTGCCGGTGTAGCCGTGGACGAAGACGACCGGCGTGCTGGTCGCCAGCGGCTGAGCGGCCGCGTCGGCCGCCCGTACGGCGGAGGCGGCCGACGCGGCCGTGGTCGAGGAGTCGGCCGCGCCGGCCGTCGACGCGGAGAAGAACAGGGTGGACGCGACCGTGGCGGCCGCGAGAACGCCGAGAAGCCGGCGCGGGAAGCGACGACGCATGGAGCCCTCCTGACGAGGATGCGGGGATGCGGGTGCCTGACCCGACCAGAGTCGTGGGGCACGGCACGGGCGCCATCGGCGAAATCACCAGTGTCCGTGGTGGCGGCGGACGTACGGCGGACGCTCCGGGACGCGGGGTGGCCGGGCGGGGCGGCCGGCCTCGGGGCCCCTGCCGTACGGGCGTATCCCGGATGCGCGTCATGATCGCCTGACCTAGCGTCAACGCCATGGCCGAGCCGAACGAGCAGGGCGGACCTGTCCATGAGGCTGCCCGGAGGTCTCCGCGGCACAGGGAGCTCTGGGACGCCTTCAGGAAGTCCCCCTTCCTGCCGGCGACGGTCCTGGTGATCCTCGTCTCGGCGGCGGCAGGCGTTTTCGCGTGGTCTTACACGTACGCGTTCGCCAACCCCTCCCCGCACCGCGTTCCCGTCGCCGTGGTGGGCTCGGCCCGGCCGGAGCACGGCGCCTTCCTGGCCGGGATGGACAAGGCGCTGGACGCCGCGCTGGTCCCCCACCGGTACTCCGGCTATCCGCAGGCCAGGAACGCGATCGACGCGCAGACGTCGTTCGCGATCTTCGACGTACGGCAGGCGCGCAGGGTCACCCTCGACGTGTCGTCCGCGTCGGGCGCGTCCGTGGCCGCACTCCTGGAGCAGGCGGCTCCGGCGGTGGGAAAGGCCGTGGGGGTGGACGTCGTGGTGCGGGACATCAACCCCGACCAGAAAGGCGATCCGCGAGGGCTCGCGATCTTCTACATCACACTGGCGGCCGTGGTGGTCGGTTTCGTCGGCGCGATCCAGCTCAACGTCCACGCGAGCGCGCTCGGCCCCGCCACACGCATCGCCTTCACCGTCGCCTACAGCCTCCTGGGCACGTTCACCATCGCGGCGGTCGTGGACTGGCTCCTCGGCGCCCTCGACCTGCCCTTCGTGCGGGTGTGGCTGACACTGGCCCTGGCCATGTACGTCGCGAGCACCCTGTTTCTCATGTTCATGGTCCTGATCGGACGCTGGGCCATCCTTCCCACCTGGGCCATCATCGTCCTGATCGGCAACCCGGCCTCCGGCGGCGCGGTCTCCTGGCCGTTGCTCCCCTCGTTCCTGCGGATCGTCGGCCCCTGGCTCCCGTCAGGGGCCGCGATCGGCGCGATTCACACCGAGGTCTACTTCCCGGGCCACCTGCACACGTTGCCGTTCCTGGTCCTCGCCGGATGGGCCCTGCTGTCGACCTGTGTCTTCTGCTTCGTGAAACGCCGGCAGCTGCGAGCGGAGCGCGCGTCCTCGCCGGACGAGGCATGACCCGGCCTCCGACCGGCGCCCGCGCCGGCTGACAGTGGGTTCAGCCGGTCAGGGAGGCCGTATAGAGCGCCAGCTTGGACGGGCTGAGGACCCACATGAGCCGGTCGATCCCCTCCGGGGACACGTCGATGGACAGCAGGGCCACGGCGTGGCCACCGGAGGTGACGAGCACGGCCGGACGGTCGTTGGCCTCGACCCAGCGGACCTCCGCCTGGGGCCAGAACCGTGGTGCGAAGGCAACCAGGTACTTCGACACATGGGCGCGCCCGACGACCGGGATCTTCGACGCGCCGCGCATTCCTCCGCCGTCGGCGTAGCTGACGACGTCCGCGGCGAGCACGTCTTCGAGCACCGCCAGATCGCCCGTGCGGGCAGCGGTGAGGAACACTTCCAGCAGACGCCGGTGTTCCGTCGGCTCGACCTGCTCCCTGCGTTCGGCGGCCAGGTGCCTGCGCGCACGGCTCACCAGCTGGCGGGCGTTGGCCTCGCTCGTCTCCAGGATGTCGGCGATCTGCTTGTAGGGGTAGTCGAAGGCCTCCCTCAGGACATAGGCCGTCCGTTCCACCGGGTTGAGCTTTTCGAGGAGGAAGAGCACGGCCAGTTCGATCGCCTCCGCGCGTTCCGCGCCCACCTGCGGATCCGCGCTGGTGTCGACCGGTTCGGGGAGCCAGGGCCCTACGTAGGACTCCCGCCGCATCCTGGCGGACTGGGCGTGGTTGATGGCCAGACGGGCCGTGATCGTGGTCAGGAAGGCCGTCGGCTCGACGACGCGCGTCCGGTCGGTGTCCTGCCACCGCATCCAGGCCTCCTGAAGGATGTCCTCGGCCTCGACCACGCTGCCGAGCACGCGGTACGCGATGCCGAACAGCCGTGGGCGCGCCGCGAGGAAGTCCTTCGTCGCCTGGTCGAGGGAGTCGATGTCGATGTCGTCACCAGCGTGCATAGTCCGTGGTCCCGCCTTTCGGCCTCGGACTTCCACGCTACAAGGCGTCGCGGCGCTGTCCACCGCAGGCCGCGTGCGGCGCGGCCGCGCCGGTCCTCGCGCACGGCGGCGGCACCTGGAGCGCACTCACCGACCACGGAGAGTCGGCGAGTGCCACACGCGGGCACGGGAGCCCGACTGCACGCGGGCGCGGGAGCCCGATGCGTCCCGTGACGGTCAGACGAGTTCGAGTCCGCCGTCGATCGTCAGGACCTGCCCGGTGACATGCGCTCCCCGCGGGTCGGCGATGCGGAGGATCCAGTCCGCGATGTCCTTGGGATCGCCGAGCCGGCCGGTGGGGATACGCTCGCGCTCGGAGGCGCGCAGCTCCCTGATGGTGTCGTCGGGCAGGCCCGCCGCCGCCAGGACATCGGTCTCGGTGGGGCCTGGGGCGACGGCGTTGACACGGACACCCGCGGAGGCGAGTTCGAGTGCCCAGCTTCGTGTCAGTTGCTCCAGGGCGCTCTTGGTGGCGCCGTAGTGGGCCGCGCCCGCGAGCGGGCGGTGACCGTAAGTGCTCGACACGTTCACGATGGAGCCGGACGACTCGCGCAGGTGCGGCAGGGCCGCGTGGGCGAGCAGGCTCGGAGCCGTCACGTTGAGCTCGAACAGATACCTGATCACCGCACGGTCGGTCTCGGCCAGTGGCATGACGGCGGTGGTGCCCGCGTTGTTCACCAGCAGGTCGAGGCGTCCCCACCGCTCCACGGCGGCGCTGACGACGGTGTCGGCCGCGTGGTCCGCGCAGATGTCGATCGGCAGTACCGCGATGCCGGGGTGCTCTCGGGCGGTCGCCTCCAGGGCGTCCTTTCGGCGACCCACTCCGAGGACGCGCGCCCCCGATTCCGCCAGGGCCATCGCCGTAGCCCGGCCGATACCTGAACCCGCGCCGGTGACGATGGCGACATGGTCCGCGAAGGGCTGGGCTGCAGAGCTGGTCATGTGATCACCTTGATCGATGTGCGGGGATCGGGGGTCGACGTCAAGCCGGTGGTGGCGGCTCGCTCAGCCGAACATGCCGGGCTGGTAGCTGCCGGCGGGCTGCTGGTTGATGACGTTGATGCGGTTGTACGCGTTGATGATGGCGATGAGCGAGATGAGCGCGGCGAGCTGGTCCTCGTCGAAGTGCTTGGTGGCGTTCGCCCAGGCCTCGTCGCTCACGCCGCCGGCCGCGTCCGCGATGCGGGTGCCCTGCTCCGCCAGCTCCAGCGCGGCACGCTCCGCGTCGGTGAACATGGTGGCCTCGCGCCAGGTGGCGACGAGGTTGAGCCGCTGCGCGGTCTCACCGGCCTCGGCGGCGTCCTTGGTGTGCATGTCGGTGCAGAAGCCGCAGCCGTTGATCTGGCTGGCGCGGATCTTCACCAGCTCCTGGGTGGCGTGCGGCAGACCGGACTCCGACGCCGCCTTGCCCGCGGAGTTGATGTGCTTCAGCACCTTGCCGGCGAGGGGGTTGGCGAAGTAGTCGATGCGCGATTCCATGGCGAACTCCCGGGTGGGGTGTGGTTACTTACGCACTACTGACCGGAGAGCGCGACCGGATGTGACAGCGGCGTGGGTGTGACCGCGGACACGCGGAGCGGAGCAGCGCACCGCGGCGCAGAGCAGGGCGCCGCGGTGCATGGCAGCGCTGTCCGAGTCGGCGAGCGCCCTCGGACAGCGCAGTCCTCGAAGCTGTCCGCGCCGTCGTACGGGATCGCCGTCGCATCGCTTCACTGTGCGTTCTGTCACAGAGCGGAGGCGTGTCCGGTCAATGGTGCAAATGGGGCGAATCGCCTTCAAGCTCCTGCGTCACCCGCCCCCCGTGCCATCAAGGACGGCGATCCCATGACCATGACCAGTCAGTACGCAGTGACGCTCGGTAAGCAACTGAGCGCATCCGACATGTCCGACACGGCCATCGCGCTGCTGGACCAGCAGGGCACGGTGGTCGGATGGACGCAGGCCGCCGAGCGGCTCGTCCGGTACTCAGCCCCGGCCGCGGTGGGCCGCTCCGCCGCCTTCTTCGTCCCGTCCTTCGGGGGCGCGTCGACGACATCGGCGTTCGTCGACCGGTGCCGGGTCCGGAACGGCTGGTCGGGCACGGCGGGGGTGCGCCACCGGGACGGCCGCGTACTCGACGTCAGCCTGCGGATCTCGATGTTGCGGGGGTGCGACGGAGAGGCGCGCTGGCTCCTGTCCCTGGTCGACACCGGGGCGCTGTCGGGCGAAGAGCTGTCCGCGGCCGTGCGGGGGCGGCTCCTGTCCCGTGCGCCGATCGGCGTCGTCGTCCGTGACCGGCAGTTGCGGTGCGTCTTCACGAACGACGCGATGGAGAGGCACGACGGTGTCCCGGCCGACCGGCGGCTGGGACGCAGGTGCGCCGACGCGCAGCCCGCCGAGGGGTCCGACGTGCTCGAGGCGCTGATGCGGCAGGTGTTCCGGAGCGGTGCCCCGCTGGTCCACGAGTACCGGATGTGGCTGTCGGAGAGCCTGGACCGGGATCAGCCGGGAGCCGTGTCGTTCCACTGCCTCCTGGGCGCCGACGGCCGTCCGCTGGGAGTGTGTGTCATCAGCGCGGACGTCACCGAGAGCCGACGGGCACGTGAGCGCCTCGGCGTCCTCAGCCGGGCCGGTACGCGCCTGGGCAGCACCCTGGATGTGATGCAGGCGGGCCAGGAACTCGCCGACGTCGCCGTGCCCCTGCTCGCCGACTACGTCGCCGTGGACCTGGAGCAGTCGGTCCCGTTCGGCGAGGGGCCCCCGGTCCGCGTCGGCCCGCAGGGGGACCACCTCCCGGTG
The DNA here is from genome assembly GCF_053593435.1 of Streptomyces sp. NPDC002306. Lineage (NCBI taxonomy): Bacteria > Bacillati > Actinomycetota > Actinomycetes > Kitasatosporales > Streptomycetaceae > Streptomyces > Streptomyces sp. NPDC002306. Next base: position 116,386 of record NZ_JBSFCK010000004.1, on the reverse strand, counting down.
TTCCGGCGGGCCGGTCTCGCGTCGATCCACCAAGGGGCCCCCGAATCGCCGTGGCTCCGCGGTGAGCCGGTCCAACTGCCGGACACCGCGCCCGCCGTCGAGGTGCTGCGCACCGGCAGGTCCCACCTGGAGCCGGTCCTGGACGCGGCCCCGGGGACGTGGCTCGAACGGGCTCCGGCACTGGCGGAGAGGATCCGCCGGCACGGTGCGCACTCGCTGATGGTGGTCCCCATCCGCACCCGGCGCGCCGTGCTGGGGATGGTGGTCTTCCTTCGCACCGAGGACCCGACGCCGTTCCAGGACGTCGATCTGCTTCTGGCCGAGGAACTCGTCAGCCGGGCCGCCCAGTCGCTGGACAACGCCCGCCGGTACGCCCGTGAGCACACCGCCGCCCTCGCGCTCCAGCGCAATCTGCTTCCCCGCCGGCTGGCGGGCGGTATGGCGGTCGACGTGGCCTCACGCTACCTGCCGGCCGATGTGGACCACGGTGTCGGCGGCGACTGGTTCGATGTGATCCAGTTGTCCGGCGCCCGGGTGGCTCTCGTCGTCGGCGATGTGGTCGGACACGGCGTGCACGCCGCCGCGATCATGGGCCGGCTCCGCGCCGCCGTCGGCGCCCTCGCCGACATGGACCTGCCGCCCGACGAAGTGCTGGGCCGCCTCGACGCCACGGTCCAGCGCATGGCCGCGGAGGACGCCGGTTCGCCGCGTCAGGCCTCCGCCGTGGGCGCCACCTGCCTGTTCGCCGTCTACGACCCGGCCACCCGGCGGTGCGCCATGGCCCGTGCCGGCCACCCCCCACCCGCGATCGTCGACCCGCGGGGCCGGGTCAGCTTCCCGGACCTCCCCGCCGGAACGCCGCTGGGCATCGGGATGGGAGACCCCTTCGAGACCGTGGAACTGGAACTGCCCGAGGGAAGCCTCCTGGCCCTGTACACCGACGGTCTCATCGAGGCCCGCGACCACGACATCGAGGAGGGGATGCGCCGCCTGGGCACCGCCCTCGCACAGCCGGGCCGCTCCCTGGACGACCTCTGCGACCTCGCGACGGACACCCGCCCGGGCCGGGAGGCGCCCGACGACATCACCCTGCTCCTCGTACGGACGCGTTCGCTCAGCCCGGCCCGGGTCGCCTCCTGGACGCTCCCCGGTGACGAGACCGCCGTGTCCCGCGCCCGGAACCTGGCGGCGCTCCAGCTGGCCGAATGGGGCCTGGACGGTCTCAAGGACTCCATGAAGCTGATCGTCAGCGAACTGGTCACCAACGCGGTCCGCCACAGCGACGGTCCGATCGGTCTGCGGCTGCTCCGACACCGTGCCCTGACCTGCGAAGTGTTCGACAGCGACATCTGCTCCCCGCGACTGCGCCGCGCGCGCATCACGGACGAGAGCGGCCGCGGCCTCTTCATGATCGCCCAGATGTCCCGCAGTTGGGGTGCCCGCTCGGTGCCGGGCGGCAAGGTCGTGTGGGTCGAGATGGACCCACCGGCGGGGAACATGAACGCTCTTGACGCCAGCCCGTTGGCCACTCTGCCGGGATCGCCCGCCTGAGCTGCGGGAAGGAGTCCGAGAACTCCGCAGCCGAACAGCGGGTTTGGGACAGGACTTCCTCAACGGGACCTCCTGCGGGGTGAGTCGCGCAGGGAACCTGAGCGGGCCTGGGGAGCAACGCGCCAGAGCGTTCCGCTGTCGGTGGCGAACGCGTCCGCGCTCGGTGAGGGCGTACGGATCTCCGGCGAACCGTGATCCGAGGATGCGGCCGCCGCCCGGGCGAAGTGATCACGGGCGGACGGGGGTGTGGCGTGCCGGGCGGCGCGGTCGGGGACGTACGGGCATAGGTGTGTGGGCGCGGTCGGGGCGGTGCGGGAGTCGGCGTGGTCGGGCGGGGTCTGCAGTTCTCCGGGGTGGCGAGTGTGTACGAGTGGTGCATAAGGGAAGTCGTGGGATGTATGTCACTACTCGTTGAGGAGCGTGCGCCTCATGTCTACGGGAACGCTTCTGGCGATCATCATCCCGATCGTGGTGGTGGTTGCCCTGGCCATCGTGGCGGTAGCACTGCTGATGCGTCGCCGTCACCTCCGTGAACGCTTCGGACCCGAATACGAGCGCACCGTCGAGGGGTCCGGCAGCCGGATCGCCGCCGACCGTGAGCTCAGGGAGCGTGAGAAGCGCCATGACTCGCTGGAGATCAAGCCGCTGCCTGCCGGCTCGAAGGACCGCTACGCGCAGGAGTGGGGCAGTGTGCAGGAGGAGTTCGTGGACCGGCCGGTGGACGCGGTGCATGACGCGGACCAGCTGGTGACCTCGCTGATGCACGACCGGGGATATCCGACCGAGGGGTTCGAGCAGCAGATGCGGGACCTGTCGGTGGAGCACGGCCGCACGCTGGAGCACTATCGCGCCGCGCACGACGTGGAGTCCCTCAGTACGCGCAGCGAGGCGACGACCGAGCAGCTGCGGGGTGCCATGGTGCACTACCGCGCTCTGTTCGAGGAGTTGCTCTCGGACGGCGGTCGCGCGCAGCCCGCCCGGTCCTGACATCGACATCGATCCGCGTGAAGGAACGACGCCATGCACAGCCATGAGGACAAGAATCGTACGAGGAGCGCCCTGACCACCGAGGACCTGGTCCGGCCGGCCGGTACCGACGAGATGCAAGGAGAGGCGAAGACGGGGCCCGCGCGGCCCCCGGTCTTCCCGGGCGAGGCCGGCAGATCGGCCGAGAAGGAGCGCCGGGGTTCCACCGCCACGGGCACGTCCGGGGGCGAGGCCGCGGCCTCCGCCCCGAGCACATCGGACGCCCCGGCCAGGCCGGACGCCTCGGGCATCTCGGACATGCCGGGAACGTCGGACGCCTCGGGTACCCCGGACGCCCGGGGCGCGCAGGACCAACGAGGTGCGGAGAGTCAACGAGGCGCGGAGAGCACGTCGGGGGCTTCGGAGGACGAGGCTCCGCAGCTGCTGACGGACGACGACGAGCGAGCGTTCCGCGATCGCTGGCAGGAGACCCAGAGCAAGTTCGTGGACGACCCGCGCGATGCCGTGCATGACGCGGACGCCCTGGTGGCGGACCTCATGCAGACCCTCGCGGCCACCTTCGCGCAACACAAGAAGGACCTGGAGGGGCAGTGGAGCGAGGGCGAGCAGGTGAGTACCGAGGAGCTGCGCGGGGCCCTGCGCCGCTACCGGTCCTTCTTCAAGAGGCTGCTCACCACGTGAGGCGCCTTCGGTTCCGGTAGTGGTTCCGGTCTCTCGTCCGAGTTCCGGTCTCCGTCCGATCGCCACGGTGCGTGCTCCGCGCCGTGGCGATCGGTCATGACGCGAGCGCTGAGCCGTCCAGGGCCCGCGGCGGGATGGTGGGTGATGCCGCAGCCCCCCCCGGATCCCTTTCACACCGGATTCACACCGGACGACTCACCGGTGAGAAATCTTGGACGTCGATGTCGAGAACGCGAGCCTGGCTCCGTCCCCGAGGTGAATGCGGCCAGACTGGTCGCACCAGCACCGAGGAGAAGCACCATGGCCAAGTACTTGCTGCTCAAGCACTACCGAGGCGCTCCGGCCGCGGTCAACGACGTGCCCATGGACCAGTGGACGCCGGAGGAGATCTCCGCGCACGTGCAGTACATGAACGACTTCGCGGCCCGGCTCGAAGGGACCGGCGAGTTCGTCGACGGTCAGGCGCTCGCCCCGCAGGGCACGTTCGTCCGGTACGACGGTGAGGGGCGCCCGCCGGTCACCGACGGCCCGTTCGCGGAGACCAAGGACCTCATCGCCGGCTGGATGGTGATCGACGTCGACAGCTACGAGCGCGCCGTCGAGCTGGCCGGGGAACTGTCGGCCGCCCCCGGCAAGGGCGGGGAGCCGATCCACGAGTGGCTCGAACTGCGCCCGTTCCTGACCGAGCCGCCCACCATCACGGAGTGACCTCGACGATGGACGGGGCCCTGCTCCGGACCCTCTCACCGAGCGTGCTGGCGATCCTCGTCCGCCGCGGAGCCGACTTCGCGGCGGCCGAGGACGCCGTGCAGGACGCGCTGGTCGAGGCGGTCCGCGTGTGGCCGGCCGACCCGCCGCGGGACCCCAAGGGCTGGCTGGTCACCGTGGCCTGGCGCCGGTTCCTCGACGCGACCCGGGCGGACGCCGCCCGTCGTCGGCGTGAGGACCGCGTCGACGAGGAGCCGGCGCCCGGACCGGCGGCCGCGGTCGACGACACGCTCCAGCTCTACTTCCTGTGCGCCCACCCGTCGCTGACGCCGTCGTCCGCGGTCGCGCTCACCCTGCGTGCCGTGGGCGGGCTGACCACCCGGCAGATCGCCCAGGCGTACCTGGTGCCCGAGGCGACCATGGCCCAGCGCATCAGCCGTGCCAAGCGCACGGTCTCCGGCGTGCGGTTCGACCAGCCCGGCGACGTCGCCACCGTGCTGCGCGTGCTCTACCTGGTCTTCAACGAGGGCTACTCCGGCGACATCGACCTCGCCGCCGAGGCCATCCGGCTCACCCGGCAGCTCGCGGCCGCCGTCGAACACCCCGAGGCGGCCGGGCTGCTCGCCCTCATGCTGCTCCACCACGCCCGGCGGGCGAGCCGGACCGCGGCCGACGGCGGCCTGGTGCCGCTCGCCGAGCAGGACCGTGGCCGGTGGGACACCGCGTCGATCGCCGAGGGCGTCCAGATCCTCCAGGCGGCGCTCGCCCGGGACCGGTTGGGCGAGTTCCAGGCCCAGGCCGCCATCGCGGCGCTCCACGCCGACGCGCCCACCGCCGAGGAGACCGACTGGGTGCAGATCGTCGAGTGGTACGACGAACTCACGCGCCTGACCGACAGCCCGATCGTGCGGCTCAACCGCGCGGTGGCCGTCGGCGAGGCCGACGGACCGCGCGCCGGGCTGGCGGCGCTTGCGGCGCTGGACGACTCACTGCCCCGCCACGCCGCGGTGGCGGCGTACCTGCACGAGCGCGACGGCGACCTGGCGACGGCGGCGCGGCTGTACGCCGAGGCGGCCCTGCGGGCCCCCGACCTCGCCGAGCGCGACCACCTCACGCGGCAGGCCGCCCGGATCAACGCCCGCCGGAACGGCTGACGCGTCGGGTGATGTCGGTCGCCAGCCCGCCAGCCCGCCAGCCCGCCAGCCCGCCAGCCCGCCAGCCTGTACGCCTGCCTGCCCGCCCAGAGCCCAGAGCCCAGAGCCGGTAATCCGGGATCTCGCGGGCCCCCGTCGCCCACCACGGCCCGGTCGACCCGATGCGGCCGACCGGAAGCGCTCCGCGGCGGTCCCGAGTTCGTCCCCGAGGCGTGCGAAGCAGGCCGTCTCCGCCACCCTCTCCGCAGACGAGACGATCGCTCGGCCCCGCCCGCCTCAGTGGGGGAGGCGGGCGGCCATCGCGTCCCGGGGACCGGGGGCCGTATCGTCCCCGGGACCGTGTGACCGCCCGCCCGACGTGCACCGGCCCGCGGGTCAGGGGCGCGGGCCGGTGGGTCAGTGCCGTGCCGTCGCGGTGACCGCCGGCGCGTTGTAGGCCTCCACCCGCAGCCTCGGCTCGCCCGAGCGCAGCGCCCCCGCCGGCCAGGACAGGGTGAGCGTGCGGGCCTCACCGGGCAGCAGCCACAGGTAGTTGTCGCTGTACAGGGTCGGCAGCACCCGCTCGCCCGTGGTGGAGTCGACGAGCGAGACGCGCACCATCGCCGCGACCGACCCGCCCTTGTTGCGCACGCGCGCGGTGAGCCCGCCGCGACCACCCGTCCGGTCCGTGTCGGTGACCTCGGCGGACAGCCGGGTCCGGTCGGCGCGGTTCAGCGCCTGCATGGCCTGTGCGTCCCGGTGGCGCCAGTAGGTGTTCTCGGCCAGCAACCTGCCCTTCGCGTCCTCCAGGCGCAGCCGCAGCAGATGGAGGTCCGGCAGGGCGTCCGTCCAGCCCGCCGTGAACGCCTCCGCCGTGGCGGACGAGGCGATGTCGACCGACTTCCGCTGCCGCGCCGCGACTTCGCGCCCCGACAGGTCGAGGAACGTCGCGGTCACCGTGGCGCGATCGACCCGGTTCGGGGTGTGGTTGACCGCGATCACCCGGCCGTCCCGTGGATCCGCCTGGACGTGCAGGGCCTCGTTGGCCTTGCGGGCGCCGTAGTAGGCGCCGTTCACGTCGAAGTCGTAGTCGTACGTCTGCCAGACGGTGCTGTACCAGGCGGGGTGCGACATCCACAGCATCAGACCGGTCGCGTTGTCCCACAGGTTCGCGTTCCAGGCCTCGAACATGGCGCGGAAGTTCTCGTAGTTGACGAACTGCGCCTTGCGGCAGAAGTCGTCGAGATCCTTCGCGGTGCCGAGCCGCGCCTCGACGGCCGCCAGGTAGTTCTGCGGGGCCTGGTTGCCGCGCGTGCTCCAGTCGTGGTGGTACCAGGCATCGCCCACGGGCCACTCGGGCTCGTCGCCGACGAGCCGGCGCATGGTCTGTGCCGTCGGGACGACGGGCATGCCTATTTCCGTGTGGAAGCCGAAGTCGCCACTGCCGTAGGTCCCCGGCGAGTAGTAGCGCTCGGGCTCCACCCAGCCGTAGGGACCGCCACCGGTGACGATGCCGCCGGCCGAGTTGTTCTGGTACAGCACGTCCGGCGCCGCGTCCCGCACCGCCGCGCGCATGCCCTCGTCGACCGGGGCGGGAGGGTTGCCCTCGTTGGCGCCGCACCACACCACCACGCTGGGGTGGATACGGTAGCGCAGCACCGTGTCCCGCGCGGCGTCGAGGAACAGCCGGTGGTCCGGCGGGTCCATGCCCCAGGCGTTGGGGAAGTCGTTCCACACGAGCAGGCCGTGCTCGTCGCAACTCGCGAAGAACTCCTCACGGTTGCTGCACCCGACCCAGTTGCGGATCATGGTGAAGTTCATGTCGCGGTGCATCCGGACGGCCGCGTCCATGCGTGCGGCGGGCATCCGGCGCAGCAGTTCGTCCCAGCCCCAGTTGCCGCCGCGGCAGAAGACGCGGACGCCGTTGACGCTGATTCTGAGCGGATCGACGGAGTTGTCGACGGAGGTGACATCCGTCCACGTCTCGCCGTCGTCCGACACCTGGACGGTGTAGGTCTTCGCGTACGCCTGCTCCCAGGTGATCGCCACCCGGTCGAACCGGACTGCCGCGCCGAGGTCCACCTGGATCCACTGCTCGTCCTCGTAGGCCGAGGCCCAGCGGGAGTTCGGGTTGCCGTCGACGGCGTTCCCCGGACCGTTGGAGTCCTGCTCGACGGACGAGGAAGTGGCCTTCTTGCGCAGGGCGAGGTCGATGTCGGCGGCGGTGCTGTCCACCACCGACAGGCCCCACATCGACGAGCCCCAGCTGGTGGCGCGTCGGTGGCAGACGATCCGCACATGGCGTGCGGTCCGCGCGGCGAAGTCCACGTTCTGCAGGCTCGCCGAGCCCGAGGTGTGGAACGGCAGCGGCACCGCCGAGTTGTCCACGGCCTTCACGTCCGTCCACTTCTCGCCGTCGTCCGACACCTGGACGGTGTACGTCTTCGCGTACGCCTGCTCCCAGGTGAGGACCACACGGTCGAAGGAGAGGGAGGACCCCAGGTCGATCTGGACCCACTGCTCGTCCTCGAAGGCGGAGGACCACCGCGTACCGGCGTCGCCGTCCGTGACGTTGCCGGCGCCGTTGGAGTCGGTGTCGACCGTGGAGGCGGTGGCCGGCCTGTGCAGCGCGAGGTCGGTGTCGGGCGCCGTGCTGTCGGCGACGTTCAGGCTCCACAGGGAGGAGCCCCAGTCGGTGGCCCGGGTGTGGCATACGACGCGGACGTGACGCGCCTTCTGCCGGGCGAAGTCCACCCGCTGCGCGTACGCGTCGCTGCCGGTCTGGAAGACCAGCGGGACCTGGTACTCGTAGCCGAACTGGCGGATGCCGAACCGGGTGGTGCGCCGGTCGCTCTCCTGGCCGTCGACCGTCGCGGTCAGCGTCAGCCCGTGCAGCGCCGCCTCGCCGTAGCCGTTGGGCCACCACAGCTTCGGGTCGCGCAGCCTGAGCCGGGGGTGGTCGGACGGGCTGAGGACGACGTCGGCGCTCGCGCCGCCGGCCACCGTGACCGTCCGGGTGACGCGTACGTCGTCGAAGGCGGCGGAGACGGTGATCCGTCTGCTCTCGGTGTCGGCGTTGCGCACCGGCACGGTGATCGTCAGCTCGGCCGTCCGCGTGTCCGGCAGGTCGGGCAGCCGCGACTCCACCCTCGGGTCGCCGATGACGGCCGCCCCGGTGGAGCGCAGCCGTACGTGGTTCCAGATCCCGGCCGCCCGGTCCCGTACGGCGGGCATCCAGTCCCAGCCCGAAGAGGCCAGGTAGGTCGGAGAGTTGCGGTTCATGGTGTTCGCGCCGGCGTCGACGAAGGCGAGGCCCCGGGGGCCCTTGTCGCCCGGGCTGCCGGGCACCGGCATCGGGCTGATCCGCACGGCGATGGCCTGCTCGCCGTCCTGGAGAAGCTTCGTCACGTCGAAGGCGCCGCGGGCGAACGGGCTCGTGACGGTGCCGGCCTTCGAGCCGTTGAACCAGACCTCCGCCTCGTGGTTGACGCCGTCGAACTCCAGCCAGACGTGCCGGCCGGTCCCCGTGCGCAGGCCCTTGGGCAGGGCGAACTCGCGGCGGTACCACCAGGCGTGGCGGGAGAGCGCCTCGGGGATGTGCAGGTTGTTCATCCCGGCGACCGGGTCGGGCAGGTGGCCGCGGTCGACGAGGGAGGTCAGGACCGTGCCGGGGACCGTCGCGGGCAGCCAGCGGCTGGTGTCCACCGAGGGCCTGGACAGCTCCGCGCCGCCCTTGCCCGCCCAGTCGTCCATCGTCAGGTCCCAGCCGGACTCCAGCGGTACGGTGCCGTCCGCGCCGGTCCTCAGGGCCGGAGGCGTGCCGTGGTGGGTGCCCCAGTCGGTCCAGCCGGTGACGGCCGGCCGCGCGGTGCGGCAGGTGCCGTACACCTGGAGACCGTTGAGGCCGACGGGGTTGGTGTTGGAGCGCTTGTTGACGGTCATCCGTACCCAGCGGGCGGTGACGGGCTTCGCGAACGGGATCTCCATCACCCCGCCCCGGCCCGCGTCGGTGCGGTACGCGGTGGTCCAGGTGCGCCGGTCGCGTGAGGTCTCGATGACGAAGTCGGTCGCGCAGCTGGACAGGATCTCCTGACCGGTGGTGTCCAGACGCGGGTTGCCGCTGGTCGAGTCGACGTACGGGGGATCGTCGAGCGTGGCCTCGAAGGTGAGCCGCAGTGACTCCACCTCGGACAGCGCCTGGAGGTCGACGCAGATCCACTGGGGGTCACCGACCGCGGCGCGCCAGCCCGAGTTCTTCACGCCGACCCCGACCAGGCCGTCCACGGCGAACTCGGCGGGAGTGGGGCCGTAGTCGGTGGAGGACACCGTCACCGGCCGGTTCGCGGCGAGTTCACCCCGGCCTGAAACCGTGCCCGGCCGATCGGTGCCGGCCGCGGCCGCGGCCGTCGGCAGGGTCATCCCGACGCCGAACCCGGCGAGCAGGGTGGAACCGGCGGAGAGAACGGCACGCCGAGAGGGCGGCGAGGACTGATTCGACATGAACCTTGGCTCCGATCAGGGCTGTCGAAAGAACGAGGCGCTCGACCCGATGGGGGATGACAACGTTGCCAACGTCCATGACAACGTTGCCAAACAGTGCCGCGACGGGTGCGCCCTGTCAAGGTTTCCGACAGATGACGTCCCTCAGTTTCTATTAAATTAGGAATTAATATTGACAAGGTTTCGGCCGCGGTCCAAAGTCATCGCCGTGAGCCGAGGTTCCTGCACACCCGCACGGTCCGCGTCACGCCCCTACTGCTTCCCCAAATCCCGGGAGTGGCACTTGACTTCGCAAGCACCCGCACCGAGGCCCGGATTCCGCCGCCTCACCGGCCGTGCCGTCGCCGCCGCCGTCATGGTGGTCGTCGCGGCGACCGCGGCCCCCTCCGCCTCCGCCGCGACGCCCCGGAGCACACCCGTCAGCAGCGGTCTGCGGGACAGCGGCCACGACATCGTCCGGCTCGACGGCGGCGGAACCAGCCCCACCCTCGTCACGGCCGGCGACCAGGTGCTCCGGTACGCGCGGGCCGGTGACCACACCCTCCGGCAGCAGCGCCACGAAGCCGGCGCCTGGCAGGGCCGGCTGAAGCGGCAGGAGTTCTCCAGCGCCGCGTTCGACGGAGCGCTCGGAGCCGTACCAGGTGCGAACGGAACGGTCGACGCGGTCCACCGCGGAGTCGACGGCACCGTACACCGCACCGCGTTCATGTAGATCACTCAACCATCCTGACCTTGCGGGAGCCATCCATGACCCCTCCACAGACCAGCCGTCGGCGCTTCCTCGCCGGAGCGGGCGCCGCCGGAACCGCGGCGTTGCTCAGCGGTTGCGTGACCTCCAGCCCGTCCACGTCCAAGACCTCCTCCGAGGGCGCGGTATCCCTCCAGTCCAACCTCTCCGCGCCGCAGGCCAAGGCCGCGATGCAGGACCTGGTCGCCGCCTACAAGAAGAAGGGCGGCGGCGTCGAACTCAACACCGTCGCCGCCGAGACGTTCCGCACCCAGCTGCCGACGTACCTCACCTCCGCCAACCCGCCGGACGTCTACACCTGGTACCCCGGCTCCGTGGCGGACGCGTACGCCGGCAAGGACCTGCTGCTCGACCTGGACGAGGTGTGGGCCTCGCCCGACCTCCAGCGCTACTCCAAGGCCCTGCAGACGCTGTGCACCTCCAGCAACGGCAAGAAGGTCTTCGTGCCCACCACGTACTACTGGTGGGGCATGTTCTACCGTAAGTCGAACTTCGCGAAGTGGGGCGTCAGCCCGCCCACCGACTGGGACGGCTTCCTCGACCTGTGCGACAAGCTCAAGTCGAAGGGTGTCGCCCCGATCGGCCTCGGCGCCGGCGGCAACACCCCCTGGGTCGCCTCCGCCTGGTTCGACTACCTCGACATCCGCATCAACGGCGCCGAGTACCACCGCCAGCTCCTCGCGGGCAAGCACCGCTTCGACGACCCCGAGGTCCACCGCGTCTTCGACCGCTGGAAGGAGGTGCTGCCGTACTTCGACCCCAGCGGCACCGCCGTCGCCTTCCAGGACGCCAGCACCGCGCTGCTCAACGGGCGTTCGGGCATGATGCTGATCGGCACGTTCTTCGCCGACGCGGCACCCAAGGACGCCCTGGACGACATCGACTTCTTCCGCTTCCCCGTCATCGACCCCAAGATCCCGCTCGCCGAAGAGGCCCCCACCGACGGGTACTTCGCCAGCGCCCGGTCCGGGCACCGCGAGCAGGTCGTCGACCTGCTGCGCTACATGGCGGGCGTCGAGGCCCAGGAGCTCTATCTCAAGGGCTCCTCCGGCACCGCGCTGCCGTGCCACCCCGACGCCAAGGACACCGGCACCCCGCTGGTGATCAAGGGCCGTAAGCACGTCGCCGAGGCCGCCGAGATCACCCAGTTCTTCAACCGCGACTCCAGCGACGCGCTCCAGCCCACCGCGGACACCGCCCTGACCAAGTTCATCGCCAAGCCCAAGGAGATCAACAGCATCCTCACGGACTGGCAGCGTGACGCCCAGAAGATCTGGGGAGCGTGACGTGGCCGTCCTCACCACGGCCGCCCGCAAGACGACCCCGGTCCCGACGCCGCCCCGCGGCCGAGGGGCCGGGGGCCCGCGCCGCACCCCGCCACTCGTCCTGGCGTTCGTCCTCATCCCGCTGCTGGTCGAGGCGATCTGGGTGTTCTGGCCGGCCCTCCAGGGCTTCTACCTGGCCTTCACCAGCTGGGACGGGGTCTCCGCACCGCGCTTCGTCGGCTTCGGCAACTTCCAGGAGATGCTGCACGACGAGGTCTTCCGCACCGCGGCGATCGACACCGTGCTGTGGCTGGTCCTGTTCGGCGGACTGTCCGCGATGCTCGGCCTCGGCACCGCCATGCTGCTCCAACAGGAGCGCCGCGGCGTCGGTTTCTACCGCGCCGCCCTGTTCCTGCCGGTGGTGTTCTCCCTGGTCGCCACCGCCCTCGTCTGGCAGGCGATCTACCAGCCGGACGGCGTCCTCAACCAACTCCTCCAGTCGGTCGGCCTCGGCAGCCTGCGGCACGCCTGGCTCGCCGACCAGGACACCGCCCTGTACGCCGTCATCGTGCCCGCCCTGTGGCGGCAGATCGGCTACGTCATGGTGCTCTACCTGGCCGGCCTCAAGGGCATCGACCCCGTACTGTACGAAGCCGCCAAGGTCGACGGCGCCGGGCGCTGGCAGACCTTCCGCCATGTGACGCTCCCCCAACTGCGCAGCGTCAACGCGGTGGTCCTGTCCGTCATCGTCATCGACTCGTTGCGCTCCTTCGACGTGGTGTGGTCTCTCACCCGCGGCGGGCCCTACCACTCCTCGGAACTGCTGAGCACCTACATGTACTCCACCGCCTTCCAGTCCCTGCGGCTCGGCTACGGCTCCGCCCTGGCGGTCGTCATCTTCCTGCTGGCCTTCGGAGTCATCGCCTCCTACCTCGTGCGTGCCTTCCGGGAGGCGGACTGATGACGACATCGCACGACTCCACTACGACGCCGACCTCCTACGGCTCCGACCGCACCGGGACCTCGCACGGCTCCGACCCCGCCCGGAATCCGTACGGCTCCGCCGTCGCCCTGCGCAGGCGCCGCCTGTCGACCGCCGGCTTCCACGCGGGCGCGGGCGTCCTGTCCCTGCTGTGGCTGCTGCCGATCATCCTGGTCCTGGTCACCAGCCTGCGGACCTTCGACGACATCGCCGCCCACGGCGTGGGCAGTTGGCCGCAGTCCTTCACCCTCGGCAACTTCCGGCAGGCCTGGGTCGACGGCGGCCAGCAGCGCGCCCTGATCAACAGCCTGCTCGTGACGATCCCCTGCGTCGTGGTGACGCTCGCCCTGGCCGCGATGGCCGCGTTCGGGCTCAGCCGCTACGAGATGCCGTTGCGCCGGTCGCTGCTCCTGCTCATGCTCGGCGGAAACCTGCTGCCGCCGCAGATCCTGCTCATCCCGGTGGCCAAACTCAGCGAGATGATGGGTGTGTACGACACCCTGCCCGCGCTGATCGGCGTGCAGATCGGCTTCGGCGTCGGCTTCTACGTCTTCGTCCTGCACGGCTTCATGCGGTCCATACCGGTCGAGATCCAGCAGGCGGCGGTGGTCGACGGAGCGGGGCCCTGGCAGATCTTCTGGCGGATCATCCTCCCGCTCACCCGGCCCGCCCTGGCCGCGCTCAGCGCCCTGTCGTTCACCTGGATCTTCAACGATCTGCTGTGGGCGATCACCGTCCTGCGCAGCGACACCCGCATGCCCATCACCGCTGCCCTCATCGGACTTCAGGGACAGTACGTGTCCATGTGGAACGTGATCGCCGCCGGATCCGTCATCGCCGCGGCCCCGACCGTGGCCGTCTTCCTCCGCTTCCAACGGCACTTCGTGGCCGGACTCAACCTCGGAGCAGTGAAGTGACCTCGCACGACCGCTGGACCCTGTACACCGAACACACCAGCTACACCGTACGGCTGTCCCCGGACGGACCCTGGGCCGAACTGGACGCCTGGGGCCCGCACGGCGTCGAGGACGGACCCTCGGCCCTCGACTGGTCGCACCGCACCCACTTCATCACCCCCGCCGACGTGGCCCCCGCCGAGTACCTGCCCCACGGGCAGCGGCCCTTCACCGACGCGGACCTGATCGCCGCCCGCCCCGGACAGGAACGCGACGTCCGGTGGGAGTTCAGCGGGGCACAGGAGGACACCGGTGAACTCCGGCTGACCTTCACCGACGACCTCCTCGGCCTGCGCACCACCCTGTGCTACGCCGTCGTCCCGGGCACCGACGTCCTGCACCGCTGGACCGAACTCACCTGCACGGGCCCGCAGGAGCTGCGCCTGGAGCGGTTCGACTCGGGCGCCGTCAACGTGCCGGTCACCGCCGGCGCCCGGCTCACCTACCTGAGCGGACAGTGGTCGCAGGAGTTCCAGCACACCCAACTGGACCTCACCCGGGGCACCTTCACCATGGGCAGCACCCAGGGCAGCCCCGGACACGCCTACGCGCCGTGGCTCGCCGTCCAGGATCTCGCCGGGGACGACGCCCCCGCCTACGGCATCGCCCTGGAGTGGCCCGGCAACTGGCACATCACCGCGCAGGCCCAGCCCGGCGGCGCCATCCGGGTCCGCGCCGGGCGGGTGCCCCACGAGGGCGCCGTGCTCCTCGCACCCGGCGAGACCCTCACCACCCCGCGGCTGGCCTGCGCGATGAGCGCGGACGGGCTCGACGGCCTGACCCGCGTCTGGCACCGCTACGAACGCCGGCTCAGCGGAGAGCGGCTGCACCGCCCCCGCAAGGTCCTCTACAACTCCTGGGAAGCGACCGGCTTCGACGTCGAAGCGGCCGGACAGCTCGAACTCGCCAAGTCCGCCGCCGACATCGGCGCCGAACTGTTCGTCGTGGACGACGGGTGGTTCACCGGCCGCGCGGACGACACCGGCGGCCTCGGCGACTGGCACCCAGACCCGGACGCCTTCCCGCAGGGCTTCGGCCGCTTCGTCGAGGACGTCCGCGCCCTCGGCATGGACTTCGGGCTGTGGGTCGAACCCGAGGCCGTGAGTCCCGGCAGCCGGCTGCTGGCCGAACACCCCGACTGGATCTACCGGATCGACGGCCGCCCCGCCCGCCTGGTCCGCAACCAGCTCCTGCTCGACCTCGGGCGACCGGACGTCCAGGACTTCGTCATCGCCACCCTCGACCGGCTGCTCACCGAGTACCGCATCGACTACCTCAAGTGGGACATGAACCGGCCGCCCACCGAACGCGGCCGGCCCGGCGACGTTCCCGCCGACCGCCTCGACCTCGACGCCGCCCACATCCACGGATACCTGCGCGTCCTCGACCACCTGCGCGCCACCCACCCCCAGGTGACCGTCGAGGGCTGCGCCGGCGGCGGCGGCCGCGTCGACCACACCACCCTCGCCCGCACCGATGTCCTCTGGCCCAGCGACAACACCGCGCCCCTGGACCGGCTCGCCATCCAGTACGGATTCCTGCGCGCCCACGCCCCCCACGTGATGAGCTCCTGGGTCACCGACGCCCCCGGAGTCTTCGACCTCCGCCCCCGCAGTCTCGCCTTCCGCTTCGTCACCGCGATGTGCGGCGTCCTGGGCGTCGGCGCCGACCTGCGCACCTGGTCCCCGCAGCAGCGGACCGAGGCCGCCGAGTGGATCGCCCGCTACAAGGACGTACGGGACGTGATCCACCACGGCGAGGCCCACCTGCTCGGCAGCCCGGACGACGGCACCTGCGGCGTGCAGTACGACGGCGCGGACGGCCGGACCGTCGTCGCAGCCCTGAACACCGGACGCCTGGACGGCGCCCCCCTCATGCCCGGCCGCCCCGCCCGGCTGCGACTGCGCGGCCTCGACCCCCGCTCCCGCTACCGCGACGAGGCCAGCGGCACCACCTACGGCGGCGCCCACCTCCTGCACTACGGTCTGCCGTTCGCGTGGAGCGCCGATCACGACGCCGACCTGGTCGTCCTGACCCGCCACCCGGACCCGCGACCGGCGTAGGTTCGACCTACCCAGCCCCTGGGCACGCACTCCGTGCCCGACCTGCGAAGGAGCCCAGAGTCACGATGGACCAGCCCGCACGACACGGCGGTGCCCGTTTCACCGGCCGCACGGCCGTGGTCACCGGGGCCGCCTCCGGTATCGGAGCCGCCACCGCCGCCCGCCTCGCCCAGGAGGGAGCCGCCGTCGTGCTCGCCGACGTGGACGAGAAGCGGGGCCGCGGCGAGGTGGAACGGATCACCGCCGAAGGCGGCCGGGCCCACTTCGTCACGGCCGACGTCGCCTCCGAGGACGACTGGCGCCACGTCATCGACGCCGCCCACTCCTTCGGACCGGTCGACCTCCTGGTCAGCAACGCCTACACGGTCGACGTCCGGCCCGCCCACGAACTCTCCCTGGACTCCTGGCGCCGCCAGGTCGACGTCAACCTGACCGGCGGCTTCCTCGGCGTCCGCGCCGTCCTGCCCGACCTGCGCGTCCGGGGCGGCGCGGTCGTGCTCACCTCGTCCGTCCACGCCCACAAGGGCATCCCCGGACATCCCGCCTACGCCGCGTCCAAGGGCGCCCTGTTGTCCCTGTGCGGCCAGCTCGCCGTCGAGTACGGGCCCGAGGTCCGCGTCAACGCCGTCCTGCCGGGACCGATCCTCACCGCCGCCTGGGACCGCGTGCCGCCCGAGGACCGGGAGCGCAGCGTCGCCGAGACGGCGGCCCGCCGCTTCGGCACCCCCGACGAAGTGGCCGCGGCCATCGCGTTCCTCGGCTCCGACGAGGCCTCCTACATCACCGGCTCGCACCTGCTCGTCGACGGCGGCTGGAGCGTCCTGAAGGCTTCCGCATGACCGCGTCCCGATCACCGAAAGGCTGTACTACATGACGCCCTACGCCCGCCGCGGCGTGCACGGTCAGACCGTGGAGTTCCTCGCCCGCCGCATCCTCGGCGGCGAGATCCCCGAGGGGGCCACGCTCGACCTCGTGGGGCTGCAGCGTGAGCTGGACGTCAGCCTCACCGCGCTGCGCGAGTCCCTCAAGGTCCTCGCCGCCAAGGGCATGGTCGACGCCCGTCAGAAACGCGGCACGTTCGTGCGCGCCCGCGCCGACTGGAACCTGCTCGACGCGGACGTGCTGCGCTGGCAGATCCAGGGCGCCGGCTCCGCCGAGGCCGACCGTCACCTGCTGCGCAACCTCTCCGAAGTGCGCGCCATCGTCGAACCGGCCGCGGTCCGGCTGGCCGCCGAACGCCGCACCGACGCCGACCTCGTGGCCCTGGAGGACGCCCTGACGGCGATGGGGGAGCACGGCACCGGCGCCGTCCACGCCGTCGAGTCCGACCTCGCCTTCCACCGTGCCCTGCTCGCCGCCACCCACAACGAACTCCTGGAACGCATGGAGGTGGTGATCGAGTCGGGCCTCGCCCACCGCGACCACATCGTGCACAGCGCCCCCCACAGCGAGGACCCCGTACCCGCCCACCGCGCCGTCCTGGACGCCGTACGCGACCGCGACCCGCGGGCCGCCGAGGCGGCCATGCGCGCCCTGCTCGACCAGGCCGTACGCGACCTGGACCGGCTCGACGGGCCCGACGACACGAAAGGCACCGGTGGCCGGTGAAGATCACACGCGTCGAAACCTTCCTCGTCCCGCCGCGCTGGCTGTTCTGCCGCGTGGAGACCGACGAGGGCGTGGTCGGCTGGGGTGAACCCGTCGTCGAGGGCCGCGCCGAGCTGGTCAGGACCGCCGTCGACGTCCTCGCCGAGTACCTCGTCGGGCAGGACCCGCTGCGGATCCAGGACCACTGGCAGGTCCTCACCAAGGGCGGCTTCTACCGCGGCGGCCCGGTCCTCTCCAGCGCCGTCGCCGGACTCGACCAGGCCCTGTGGGACATCGCCGGCAAGACCTACGGCGCCCCCGTGCACGCCCTGCTCGGCGGCCCCGTGCGCGAGCGGGTCCGGGTCTACGCCTGGGTCGGCGGCGACGAACCCACCGAACTCACCGACCAGATCACCGAGCAGGTGGAAGCGGGCTTCACCGCGGTGAAGATGAACGGAGCCGGCCGCGTCGGACCGCTCGCCACCATGGGCGAGACCGCCGCGGTCGTCGCCCGTGTGGCGGCCGCCCGCGAGGCCCTCGGCCCCGACCGGGACGTCGCCGTCGACTTCCACGGCCGTTTCACCGCCGCCAACGCCCGCCGTGTCCTGAACGAACTCGCCCCCCTGCACCCCCTGTTCGTCGAGGAACCGGTCCTGCCCGAGCAGAACCACCTGCTGCCCGGCCTCGTCGCGGCGAGCCCCGTGCCGCTGGCCACCGGAGAACGCCTTTACTCGCGGTCCGAGTTCCTGGCCCCGCTGGCCGCGGGCATCGCCGTCGCGCAGCCCGATCTGTCCCACGCGGGAGGTATCTCCGAGGTCCACCGCATCGCCTCCCTCGCCGAGACCTACGGCGCCCACCTCGCCCCGCACTGCCCACTCGGCCCGATCGCCCTCGCCGCCAGCCTCCAAGTCGCCTTCGCCACACCCAACTTCCTCATCCAGGAGCAGAGCCGGGGCATCCACTACAACAAGGACGCCGACCTGCTCTCGTACGTCGTCGACCCCGAGCCCTTCCGGTTCGTCGACGGGCATGCCCCGCTCGGGACCGCGCCCGGCCTCGGCGTCAGCGTCGACGAGGCAGCCGTGCGCGCCGCGGACCGCGCCGGGCACGCCTGGCGCAACCCCGTGTGGCGGCACCCCGACGGTTCCTTCGCGGAGTGGTGAGCGTGCCGCTGGACATTCTCACCGACCCTCGCCACGGCGGACGTTGGACCTCCCTCGCGGCACCCGGCCGCGAGTGGCTGTGGCATCGCCCGGACCCCCAGCGCGAACGGGCCGTTCCCGGCGGGGCGTTCGTGGACGTGGGGGGCCTGGAGGAGTGCCTGCCCACCGTCCGCGGTACCCCGGACCACGGTGACGTCTGGTCCCGGCCCTGGACCAGGGACGGCGCCACCGAGTCCGTACGCGGCGCGGACTTCGTCCTGCGCCGTACGATCCGCGCCACGGCGGACGGAGCCGTGGCCGACTACCTCCTCGCCGCCGAACCGGGCTTCCGCTTCGTCTGGGCCGCGCACGCCCTGCTCGACCTGTCCGCGGACGCCACCCTGCACCTGCCCGACGGCGCGCCCACCCGCCTGTACCCGGAGGCCGCCCCACTCGTCGACCGGCCCTGGCCGGACGGCGCCCCCTGGGTCGGCGGCGCCTGGCCCGCCCCTCTCGGAGTGCCGCTGGACCGGCTCGGACCCGACGACGGCACCGCGGTGGGAGCCGTCGTCGACGCCCGGGAGGTCTGCGTGCACGACGGCCCCGACCGCCTGAACCTCGCCGTGCGCGCCGAAGGGCAGCCCATCTCGGTCGCCCTGTGGCGCAACCTCGGCGGCTTCCCCGAGGCGGACCCCTACCGCAGCACCGGCGTCGAACCGATGCTCGGACGCGTCTTCGACCTGGCCGAGGCGGGCCCCGACGACGCGGCCCGTGTCCCCGCCTGCGGCGAGGTGCGCTGGTGCCTGACGCTGACCTCCGCCTGCCGCTGTCCCTGAACAGGTCCCGCCGCACCGCGGCCGCCGCCTGCTGATCGACCCTGCCCAGCAAAGGAGTTCCCTTCCGTGGACCTGCAAGCCGCCCTGGCCGACCGCCGATTGCTCGCCATCGTGCGCGGACGCGACGCGGACGCCGCGCTGCGCGCGGTGGTGACCCTCGCCGAAGAGGGTGTCGACCTCATCGAGGTGTCCCTGAGCGGAGCGGACGCCCTCACCGTCATCGAGCGGGCCAGGCAGGCCCTCGGCCCCGACGCCCTGCTCGGCGCCGGGACGGTCCTGAGCGCGGACGACGCGAGCGCCGCCCACCGCGCGGGAGCCGCCTTCGTGGTGACCCCGGGCCTCGGCGACGGCGTCCGCGCGGCCCGGGACCTGGGCCTGCCGGTCCTCGCCGGAGTCCTCACCCCGACCGATGTCATAGCCGCCCGCGCGTACGGCGCGGAGGCACTGAAGCTCTTCCCGGCCGGGGCCTTCGGCGGCGCGGACTATCTGAAGGCGTTGCGCGGCCCCTTCCCGGACGTGCCCTTCGTTCCCGTCGGCGGAATCGACGCGGCAGCCGCCCGGGCCTGTCTGTCGGCCGGTGCGACAGCGGTGGGTGTCGGCTCACCGCTGGTCGCGGACGCCGCCGACGGAGGCAGCCTCGACGCGCTGCGCGAGCGGGCCCGCGCCTACCTGGCCCTCGCGCGGGAGTGCGGCCGATGAGCACCCCCGCCCTCACCACCCGCCCCGACCTCCTGGAACTCGGCGAAGGCATCCGCTGGACGGGCGAGGCGGTCGTCCTCGTCGACCTCCTCGCCGGCCGCCTGTTCCGGGCGCCGGCGGATCCGGCCGCCCCCCTCGAACCGCTGGTTCGGCTCCCCTTCCCGCTCGGCGCGGTGGCCCCGGTCGCCGGGCACCCCGGTGCCTGGATCGTCGCCGCCGACACCGGCGTCTGCCTGCTGGCCTCCGACGGCGCGACCCGCTGGCTCGGCCGGCCCGAGGACGGCGCGGCATCCCGGACGCGCATGAACGACGCGGTCGCCGACCCCACCGGCCGCTTCTGGGCGGGCAGCATGGGCTACGACGCCGACGCCGACGCCGGCTCGCTGTACCGGGTCGACCACGACGGCGCCGTCGTCCGCGTCCTGGACGGCATCACCATTCCGAACGGGCCCGCCTTCACGCCCGACGGCAGGGCCATGTATCTGGCCGACAGCGCGCGCGGAGTGATCCGGCGCTACCCGGTCGACCCGGACACCGGCACGCTCGGCACCCCCGAGGTGTTCGCCACGGTCGACGACGGCAGTCCCGACGGCATGACCGTCGACACCGAGGGCGCCCTGTGGGCCGCCGTGTGGGGGAGCGGCACCGTACGCCGCTACCTCGCGGACGGCACCCCCGACCGCGTGCTGCGGCTGCCCGCGCGTCAGCCCGCGGGGGTCTGCCTGGAGCACGACGTCCTGCACATCACCACCGCGCGGCTGGGTCTGAGCGACCCACGTCCCGAGGACGGCGCCGTGTTCTCCGTCCGCGTGGACGTCCCCGGCCTGCCGACGCCCGCGTTCCGTCCGTACGACACCGTGCCGATGCCCACGCCCGGGCGTGCGCCCGCGGAGCGCGCGTGACCGCCCGGTGGCGGCCCGCCCCCGGCCTCGTCGTGTGCGTCGGGGAGACGATGGCGGCCCTGGCGCCCGACCCGCCCGGCCCGCTGGAGGACGCCGGACACCTGCGTCTGACGGTGGCCGGGGCCGAGTCCAACGTCGCGATGTACCTGGCCGACCACGGCATACCGGTGGCCTGGCTCTCCGCCGTCGGCGACGACGCTCCCGGCCGGCGGGTGCGGGCCGCCGTCGCGGCCTCCGGCGTGGACGTCGGCCACGTACGCGTCGACCCGGACCGGCCGACCGGCCTGCTCCTCAAGGACCCCCGGGGCGACAAGACCCGCGTCCACTACTACCGCACCGGCTCCGCCGCCTCCGCCCTCGGCCCCGGCGTGCTGGACACCGCACCCGTGCGCGCGGCGACCGTCCTGCATCTCAGCGGGATCACCCCGGCGCTGTCGCCCTCCTGCCGTGAGCTGGTGACCCGGGCGGTCGGCACTCCGCCCGACCGGCGCCCGTACGCCGTCAGCTTCGACGTCAACCATCGGCCCGCCCTGTGGCGCGACGGCACCGCGAGCGCCGTCCTGCGCGACCTGGCCGACCGCGCGGACATCGTCTTCGTCGGCCTGGACGAGGCCCAGGGCCTGTGGGGCGCCGACCTGACGGCCGACGGCGTACGGGAGCTGCTGCCGCACCCGAGGATCCTCGTCGTCAAGGACGGCGCCGACCGCGCCACCGCCGACGTACGCGACGGGGACGTCGTCACCGTTCCCGCGCTGCGCACGTCGGTGGTCGAGTCCGTCGGCGCGGGCGACGCCTTCGCCGCGGGATTCCTGGCCGGGCTGCTGCGCGGCGAGACCATGACGCGTGCGCTGCGCCTCGGCCACCTCACGGCCGTCTCCGCCCTGAAGGTGACGGGCGACCATGGCCCGCTGCCCGACCCGGGGGACATACGCCGGCTCCTGGCCCTGTCGGCCGAGGAGTGGACGCGGGTGCCCGGCGGGGAGGACACCGGCCACGGCGGGTGAGCCGCACCGGGCTACCCGAGGCTCCTGACGCCCACCCTCGCGCTGCGGCCGAAGGGCCGCAGCGCTGACCGGTGAGTCCGGGAAATTAGTAGCCATGTACATAGTGTCCATGTACTGTATGTCGGGTGAGCGACATCGGTCGCCGACGACAAGGAGCAGTCATGACCACCAGCGCACCTGCGGTCAACGGCAGGGACATAGCCTTGGCGCACTATGCGGGGCGTGCCCTCCTGGAGGGCGTACTGACCCGCCATGGCACGACGTTCCATCAGAGTGTGACGCTCCGGGCCGTCGTGGTCGCGGGCGAGTCCATCGGCGGTGATGAGCTCGCCCGGCACGTCGCCGGCTCACTGAAGACCGACGAGTCGGCCGTGCGCGGCGTCATCGACGAGCTGACGGCCGCGCGACTGCTGGAGCAGGACCCGGCGGAGGCGTCACGGATGCGGCTGACGGACGCCGGACGGCAGCTGTACGAGACCACATCCGCCGAGTCCGCCGAGATCGCCGTCCGGCTGTACGCCGGCATTCCGGCCGAGGACCTCGCGGTCGTGGGCCGGGTGCTGGCTCTGGTCACGGAGCGCGCCAACGCCGAGTTGGCCCACCACTGAGGCGCTGGTGTGGGACGGGTCCGTTCGGGGGAAGCGCGGCCGCGTACCACGGCGCCGGACACCGGGCGTTCAGTGCCGGCGGGGCGGCGCGAAGCGGGACGGTGCCCAGGTTCGGGCTTGACGTCACTCGCACCCTCGGCCCGGACTCGCCGGGTCCCGGCATAGCGGTACGAGAGTGGATCCAGTTGCTTAAATCGCCTCCGTGGAAAACATTTCGTTCATCGTGGTGGCGGTCATCGCCGCGGCGTTGGTATTCGACTTCACGAATGGCTTTCACGACACGGCGAACGCGATGGCGACGTCCATCGCGACCGAGGCGTTGCGTCCCAAGGTCGCCGTCCTGCTCAGCGGCGTACTGAACGTCGTCGGTGCGTTCCTCTCCACCGAGGTGGCGAAGACGATCTCCGACGGCATCGTGGACGACGGGAAGGTCACCCCCGCCCTGATCTTCGCGGGTCTGGTGGGCGCGATCCTGTGGAACCTCCTGACCTGGCTGGTCGGCCTTCCTTCCTCGTCCTCGCACGCGCTGTTCGGCGGGCTGATCGGCGCGGTGTGGGTCGGCGTGGGCGCCTCCGCCGTCAACTTCTCCGAGGTGGTCGAGAAGATCATCATTCCCGCGTTCGCGTCGCCGTTCATCGCCGGTGTGGCCGCGTTGATGGCCACGTACGCCGCCTACCGGATCACCGCGCGGGCCGGCGAGCGGACGGTGACCCGCGGGTTCCGGCTCGGCCAGACGGCGTCGGCGTCCTTGGTGTCCCTGGCGCACGGCACCAATGACGCGCAGAAGACCATGGGCGTCATCACCCTCACCCTCATCTCCACCGGCGCGCTCCCGGCCGGCTCGGACCCTCCGTTGTGGGTGATCATCACCGCCGGGTTCGCCATCGGACTGGGTACGTATCTCGGCGGCTGGCGGATCATCCGCACGATGGGCAAGGGCCTGACCGACATCCAGTCACCCCAGGGCTTCTCCGCCGAGACGTCGTCCGCCACCGTCATCCTCGCCTCGGCGCACTTCGGCTTCGCGCTGTCCACCACGCAGGTGTGCTCGGGCGGCATCATCGGAGCCGGTATCGGCAAGAGGCTGGCCCAGGTGCGGTGGGGCACGGCGGGACGTATGGCGGTCGCCTGGCTGGTCACCCTGCCCTCGGCCGGTCTCGTCGGTGCCGTCGCCGCGCTGGGGGTCACGCGTGGCGGCAGCCTCGGCATCGCCCTGGTGGCCCTGTGCGCGCTCGCCGTCGCCGCCGTCATCGTCGTGCTGGCGCGCCGCAACGCCGTCACCGCCCAGAACGTCAACCAGGGCCAGTCCGTGCACGTACGTCCCGTCGCTCAGCCGAGCGGCGGCGGCCGGTGACCGGTCGGCCCGTCACCTCACGGGACGACGAACCGAAGCCGTGAGACCGAGCGAGAGGAAGACGGCCGGATGAACTTGCGCTGGGGTGCACTGATCCAGGTCGCTGTCGTGGGAGCGGGGGCATCACTCGCCATCGTCGTCATCTTCGCCACCGGTGTCCTCGCCCTGTCCCGGCGGGCCGCCGCCCGCGAGCACAGCGGAACCGCGAACGTGGCACTCACCGCCGCGGGCCTGTGCTTCGCTTCCTGCCTGGCCGCGGTCCTCTACGGGATCTACCTGATCGTGCCCCAGTTCCACAAGTGACCGGCGCCCCACAAGGACACCCGGCTCGGCTTGATCGTTCATGCGGCGTTTCCCTGAGTGTGCGGCGGTTCTGAGATCTTCACGGTTTCCGCTCTCACCCTGCCGAGGAAACACCCATGGCCAAGCTGCCTGACCCGCGTATCGATGCCTCGGAACAGAATGTGTTCAGGCAGATCACCAGTCTTCCCCTGTGGCAGGCCATTCTTGCGGGCCTTCCCCTGACTCTGCTCTTTCTCGGCGGCTTGATCGGCGGTCTGGTCGGCGGGCTCGGCACGGCCATCAACGTGAAGATCGCTCGCGGATCGCTGACCCCTTTTCTGAAGGGGCTCTCCATGTCGGGCGTGGTGCTCGGCGCCGTGATCGTCGACGTGTGGATCGTCGTGGTGCTGCAGGCGTCGCTGTAGGGCGTCCGTCGAACGGCCCGGTCTCTGCCGCACGTTGACGACCGAGACCGGCACGGGTCGTCTCACGGATCGAGTTCATCGCCAGTCGGCGTCTCCGTGCGAGGGTGCGCCGGAAATCCAGGTGCGGCGGCTGCGGCCGTCTCCTACGGTTCCGGGTATGCGTGTGGAGTTCACCAAGGGCCCCGGTACGAGTTACGGCATAGCGGTGCAGCGCGAGAGCGGGGCACGGCTCGCGCCGCGCAACGGCCCCGGCGGGCATCCGTATCTGCCGCACGACCTGGTGCACTTCCTGGTCGAGGTGGAAGCGGGTATCGCACTCGGGGTCTACGGCCGGTTGGCCGCCGGCGACAACGGCCTGTTCTGGCCCGCCGACCCCGCGGAGCGCGCCAAGGCCGCGCGGCGCCGCAGGTCGAAGCCGGTGAAGCCGTCCCCCCGGGCACGGGCGGACATGGCCCGGTCGGAACAGCTGGCGGCCATCGCCGTACACGTGTGGGAGGTACGGCACGGCCATGCGCGAACGTTGCCGGGCATGGGGACAACGGGTGACGCCGACGCGGTGGTCGAGCGGATCGTGTCGCGGTTCGACGACTACGCCGACCGCTGGCACACCCTGCCGATCGGGGATTCGCTGACCCTGACGTGGTGAGCCCGGCCCGGCCGTGCCGATGGCCGCAGCCCGGTGACCACCGCTACGCGACCGGCTCCGCGATGCCGCTGGTCCGCAGGACGGTCGTACGGAACGAGGTGACCACGGGCCGCAGATCGACTCGGTGCCAGGCCGCCCACAGCTGGACGAACCTGTCGTGCCAGGGGAGTTCACGCACGGCGATGTCCTCGGTCGTGGCGCGGACCATACTCCGCTGCACCAGGGCCAGCCCGAGTCCGGAGGCGACCAGCCCGAGCGCGGTCAGGGGCTCGGCGGCGTCCAGGCGGATGTCGGGGGAGAAGCCGGCCGCGCCGCACGAGGCGATGAAGGAGTCACGCCAAGCGGGGTCCTCGGCGTTCTCGATCGCGATCCACGGCTGACCGTCGAGGTCCCCGGGGGTCAGTTCCTCCTGTGCGGCGAGTGGATGCCGTGCGGGCAGGGCGAGGAGCAGCGGGTCCTGGAGCAGCGGCGCGGCCAGCAGGTCCGGGTCGTCCGCGGCCGGAGACTCCTGGACGAGCGCGATGTCGAGGCTGCGCTGCCGCAGGCCTTCGAACTGCTCGGCGGCGCGCAGGTTGTACAGGGCGACGTGGATGCCGGGGCGGTCCTCGTGCAGCGCGCGCAGTGCCGCCGGCAGGATGCCGGTGTGCATGGCGTCGGCGACGTAGCCGATGCACAGGCCGCCTTCCTCGCCGCGGCCCAGCCGACGGCCCAGGTTCTCCAGACGGTCCGCGTGCCGCAACAGTGCGCGGGCCTCGGCCAGGAAGACCTGGCCGTCACGGGTGAGCCGGATTCTCCGCTGGTCGCGTTCGAACAGGTTCAGGCCCAGGTTCTTCTCCAGCTGTGCGATCTGCCGGCTCAGCGGTGACTGGGAGATGTGCAGGCGCTCGGCGGCCTGGCCGACATGTTCCGTCTCGGCGACGGCCACGAAATAGCGGAGTTGTCGCAGGTCAAGCATGTAAGACCTCAAAGGACTCAAGTGCGTCCAAGCAAGTCTTGGACAGTCTCAAGTCCCGATCCTAACCTCGAACGAGTCAGGCCGACGGATCAGCTCAAAAGCCGCGTCCGTACCATTGCGAAGTAAAGAGGATTTCGGATCATGTCCCTCACGTCTTTCCTGCCCGGCCGCCTGGGTTTCGGCACCGCCCCGCTCGGCAACATGTTCCGCGCCATCCCGGACGAGGAGGCCGCGGCCACCGTCGAGGCGGCCTGGGACCAGGGCATCCGCTACTTCGACACCGCCCCCTTCTACGGCGCCGGCCTGTCCGAGATCCGGCTCGGTGACGTGCTGGCCGGCAAGCCCCGCGACGAGTTCGTCCTGAGCACCAAGGTCGGCCGCGTCATCCTCGACGAGACCGAGGATCCCGCGACCCGCGACCTGGGCGAGAAGGGCGGACTGTTCGAGCACGGCCGCCCCAACAAGATCGTCAACGACTACTCGGCGGACGCCACCGAGCGCTCCATCGAGGACAGCCTCAAGCGGCTGCGGACGGACCGCCTCGACATCGTCTGGGTGCACGACGTCGCGCAGGACTTCTACGGCGACGAGTGGCTGGCCGCGTACGAGACCGCCCGCACCGGCGCCTTCCGCGTCCTGCAGAGGCTTCGCGACGAGGGCGTCATCAAGGCCTGGGGTCTCGGTGTCAACCGCGTCGAGCCCCTGGAACTGACCCTCGACCTCGACGAGCCGAAGCCGGACGCGTTCCTGCTCGCCGGTCGCTACACCCTGCTCGACCACGAGCGCGCCTTGCAGCGGCTGCTGCCGGCGGCCGAGGCGCAGGGCGTGGACATCGTCGTGGGCGGCCCCTACAGCTCCGGCGTCCTGGCCGGCGGACAGCACTTCGAGTACCAGAAGGCACCCGCCTCGATCCTCGACAAGGTGGACCGCGTCAAGGCGCTCGCGGAGCGGCACGGCGTCGGCATCAAGGCGGCGGCGCTGCAGTTCTCCCTCGCCCACCCGGCCGTCGTCGCCGCGATACCCGGCGCCACCCGGCCGAGCCGCATCGCCGAGGACGTCGCCGCGCTGGGCGCGACCGTCCCGGCGGCCTTCTGGGCGGAGCTGCGCGCGGAGGGGCTCGTCGCGCGGCACGCTCCCGTACCCACCGCCTGACCCCACCTCACACCCCTAGGAGACGACCATGGCGACGGCGACCGCGACCATCGACCTCCCCGTACCGGCACACCAGGTCTGGCAGCTCATCGGCGGCTTCGACTCGCTGCCGGACTGGCTGCCGTACATCCCGGAGAGCGTGCTCGGCGAAGGCGGCCGGGTCCGCAGCCTGATCAACGACGAGGGCGGTGTCATCGTCGAACGCCTGGAGAAGTTCGACAACGACGCCCGCGCCTACACCTACTCCATCCTCCAGGCGCCCTTCCCGGTCACCGGCTACCGCTCCACCCTCGGCGTGCACGCGGTGTCCGAGGCGCGGTCCCGAGTCGAATGGTCCGGCATCTTCACGCCGGCGGGGGCGAGCGAGGACGAAGCGGTGGCCCTGTTCCACGGCATCTACACCGAGGGGCTGGCCGCGCTGAAGGACACCCTCGGCGCGTGAACGCGGGCGCGGCCGCGCCAGGGTCACGCGGGCGAGGTCGCGCCCGAGAGGTTCGGTCGCGGCCGACGGGCTTGGTCGCGGCCGAAGGGGCTTGGTTCGCCGGGTCGCCCGAGGGCGACCCGGAGTGCCTGGTGATCGCTCCCGCACGTCGGCGGGAGCGGGCTACGGCCGCACGACGAACCGGTAGACCTGCGAGTCGCGCGCCTTGAATCCCAGGCGTTCGTACAGTCGGTTCGCCGACCGACGGGACGGCCGTGACGTGAGGTCGACGGTCCGCGCGCCGGACGCCTCGGCCAGGCGCAGCGCCTCGCTGGTCAAGGCCGCGCCGACGCCGTGACCCCGGGCCGCGTCGTCGACCACGACATCTTCGATGCGGCACCGCAGCCCCGAGGGCAACGGAAACCTGATCAGCGTCAGCATGCCGACCACGCGGCCGTCGGTCCGGGCCAGCAGCAGAGTGTTGGCGTCACTGCGCAGCATCCGGTCCACCGACTCGTGGTCGGGGGCGTCGGCCGTACTCGAAAGTTGCGGCAACAGGCGCGCGACCGCCGCGATCACCTCGTCGGTCGCCTCGCGGGCGACCTCCACCTCGACGCTCATGATCGTGACCCTACTGCCGGGTCCGCTGGGACGGCCAGGCGGTGGGGCCGGAGTTCCGCCTGCCGACCGCGAAGGGAGGAGCCCGGGGGTGCGACAGGCGGGCCGACGAGGGCGCCCGGTGCTGAGACCAGGTGTCTCACCTGTCGAGAAGGGGGTTTGACATTAGGCCACCTTATGGCCGATAAAGAACTTGCTTTGGCCATCAATTCACGATCCCTGTCGGCCGTGCCCTTCTAGCTGAATGAGTCCCGCCGTGTCCCAGTCCAACGCCTCCCCGGCCTCCGTCGATCCCGGGCAGGAGTGGAACGCCTGGCGTGACGAGCGTCGTCGCACGCTCCCCTCGCCGACCGGGAACCTCGCTCTCGTGGAGACCCGCTGGCTCCCGGCCGGTGAGCAGCCCGACATCGAGGCGGCCCGTGCCGGACAGCCGGACAGCGTGACCGTCACCGCACTGCGGCGCACCGACATCGTCACCGGCGAACCCGAGCACGGCCTGCGCTTCTGGGACGCGGACGCGCCCGCCATCCGTCACTTCGAGGGCGTCGAGACCTTCCCGTACGACCCGGCCTGGGTCCTGGAAGCCACCTACACGTCCGTGCCCGGCGCCCGTCGCATCCCGTTCGAACACCTCCGGGACAACGGCGGCACCCGCGACCTCGTGGTGCCGGGCGACATCACGGTCACCGTCGACGGCCGCGACTACACCCTCAGCGCCTTCGACGACGACGGCACCCTGCTGCTGGTCTTCGGCGACCCCACCAACGGGGACACCACCTACGACGCCGGCCGCTTCCTGTTCGTCCAACGCACCGACGACGACAGCCGCGTCGTCCTCGACTTCAACCGGGCCTTCGTGCCGCCCTGCGGTTTCTCCGCTCAGTACAACTGTCCGATGCCGCCGCGGCAGAACCGGTTCCACCTGCCTGTCGAGGCAGGCGAGAAGCGCCCCGTCTTCCGCGACGGCTTCCTCGCGCAGCACTGACCGACCGATCCGCAGACCTCCCGCCTCACCAGCACGAAAGCGCCCCCAGCCATGAGACTGAACAAGTCGACCCTGTATGTCACCGCGACCGCGGCCTCCCTCGCCCTCGCCCTCACCGCCTGCGGTGGCTCCGGCGGGAAGAGCGCCTCGGCCGGCACCTGGGACAAGAACGCCACCGTCAACATCGGTTCGCTGTACGAGCCGCAGAACCTCGACAACACCGCGGGCGGCGGCCAGGGCGTCACCGAGGCACTCAACGGCAACGTGTACGAGGGCCTGTTCCGGCTGACCGACGACGGCAAGGTCGACAAGCTCCTCGCGCGGGACTACCAGGCGAGCGCCGACGGCCTCACGTACACCTTCACCCTGCGCGACGGCGTCAAGTTCCACAGCGGCAAGGAACTCACCAGCGCCGACGTCAAGTACAGCCTGGAGAAGGTCCTCGCGGACGACTCGCAGTCCGCACGCAAGAGCAACCTCGAGGTCATCAAGGACATCGCCACCCCGGACGCGCACACCGTCAAGGTCACGCTGTCCAAGAAGTCGATCTCCTTCGTCTACAACCTCTCCTATGTCTGGATCATCAACTCCCAGGCGAAGGACCTGAAGACCGGCGAGGACGGCACCGGCCCCTACACCCTCGCCAAGTGGACCCGCGGCTCAGCGCTCAGCCTCGACCGCTTCGCCGGCTACTGGGGCGACGCCGCCGCCAACAAGCAGGTCGTCCTCCACTACTACAAGGACGCCACCGCGCTGAACAACGCGCTGCTGACCAACGCCGTCGACGTGGTCACCAGCGAGCAGTCGCCCGACGCCCTGGAGCAGTTCAAGACCAACCAGAACTACAAGGTCAACGACGGCGACTCCACGACCAAGCTGCTGCTGGCCTTCAACGACAAGGCCAAGCCGTTCACCGACGTCAAGGTCCGCCAGGCCGTCTCGGCCGCCATCGACGACAAGAAGCTCCTGGAGTCCGTCTGGGGCGGCTACGGCAAGCTCATCGGCTCGATGGCGCCGCCCACCGACCCCTGGTACGAGGACCTCACCAAGGTCAACGCCTACGACGTCACCCAGGCCAAGAAGCTGCTCGCCGAGGCCGGTTACGCCAAGGGCTTCTCCTTCACCCTCGACACCCCGAACTACGACCCGCACCCCACCGCCGCGACCTTCATCAAGTCGCAGCTAGCCAAGGTCGGCATCACCGTCAAGATCAACACGATCACGCCGGACGAGTGGTACACGAAGGTCTACAAGAACCACGACTTCACGGCCACGCTCCAGGAGCACGTCAACGACCGCGACCTCGTCTGGTACGGCAACCCCGACTTCTACTGGGGGTACGACGACAAGCAGGTCACCCAGTGGGTGGAGCAGGCCGAGGAGGCCCCCACGACCGCCGAGCAGACCGAACTGCTGAAGAAGGTCAACCGCAAGACCGCCGAGGACGCGGCCAGCGACTGGCTCTACCTCTACCCGCAGATCGTCGTCGCGAGCAGCAAGCTCTCCGGCTACCCGCTCAACGGCCTCAACTCCCAGTTCTACGCCTACGACATCAAGAAGAAGGGCTGATGGGGCGCTATCTGCTGCGCCGCCTCGGCTTCCTCCTGGTGTCACTGGCCCTGGCGAGCGTGGTGCTGTTCGTGCTGCTGCGCCTGCTCCCCGGCGACCCGGCCAACGCGCTCACCTCGGTGGGCGCGAGCCCGCAGCAGATCGCCGCGGCCCGCCACTCCATCGGCTCCGACCGGCCGCTGCCCGAGCAGTTCACCCACTGGCTCGGGCAGCTGGCCAGCGGCGACCTCGGCACCTCCTTCGTCAGCTCGCTGCCGGTCGGCCCCGAGGTGAGCGCCCGGCTCGACGTGACCGTCCCGCTGACGCTGGCCGCGTTCGTACTGGCCGTCGTCATCGCCGTACCCGTCGGCTTCGTCGCCGCGTACAAGCGCCACACCTGGTACGGCGCCCTGCTCAGCGGGATCTCCCAACTGGGCATCGCCATCCCGGTGTTCTGGCTCGGCATGATCCTCATCGCGGTGTTCGCGCTGAACGCGGGCTGGCTTCCGTCCGGCGGCTTCCCGCTCGACGGCTGGTCCGCTCCCGCCGACGCCGTCCGCTCACTCGTCCTGCCGGTCCTCACCATCGCCCTGGTGATGAGCGCCTCGCTCATCCGCTACGTCCGCTCCGCCGCCCTCGACGTCCTCGGCAGCGACTACCTGCGGACCGCCCGCGCGCTCGGCGCGTCCTTTCCCCGCGCCATGTGGCGGCACGGGCTGCGCAACGCCTCCGTACCGGTGATCTCCATCCTCGGCATCGAACTCGCCTCGACGCTGCTCGGCGCCGTGGTCGTGGAGTCGGTGTACGCGCTGCCGGGCCTCGGCTCGCTGCTCGCGACCGGCATCGCCCAGCACGACTACCCGGTCATCCAGGGCGTCCTGTTCGTGTCCACGCTGGCCGTCCTCGTGATCGGCTTCGTCGCCGACCTGGTCCAGCGCGTCATCGACCCGCGGCTGCGCGGCCGCCTCTCGGGAGGTACCCGGTGACGCACACCGACGTCCGGCGCGAACCGGCGGCCGCCCGCCGCCGCTCCGTCACCCTCCTGTCCGGCTGTACGCTGACCGCACTGATCGCGCTGCTCGCCGTCGTCTCGCTCGTCTGGCTGCCCTACGACGTCGACGACACCTCCGGCGGCCGGCTCGCGGGACCGGGGGAGGGGCATCTGCTCGGCACCGACAAGCTGGGCAGGGACCTGTTCACCCAGCTGATGACGGGCTCCCGTATCGCCGTCGAGGCCGGTCTCGGCTCGGTCCTGATCGCCGCGCTCGTCGGTGTCACCCTCGGGGTGCTCGCCGCGTTCGCGCAGGGCTGGCTCGACGACACCCTCGCCGCGTTCCTGGACATCCTCATCGCGTTCCCGACCCTGCTGCTGGCGATGCTCGTCGTCGCCGCCCGCTCGGCCACGCTCGGCTCCGCCGTCCTCGCGATCGGTCTCGCCCAGAGCGCCATCGTCGCCCGCCTGGTACGCATCCTCGTCAAGCGGGTCCTGGCCCAGGACTACGTCACCGCCGCCCGCACCTCGGGCACCTCCTGGCCGCGCACGGTCGCCGGGCACGTCCTGCCGAACATCTGGCCCACCCTGGTCGTCAACCTGGCCCTCCAGTTCGGCCTCGCCGTGCTCGCCGAGGCCGGTCTGTCCTACCTCGGCCTCGGCGCACCGCCGCCCAACGCCTCCTGGGGCCGCATGCTCCAGGAGGCGCAGGCCACCTTCACCACCGCGCCCGCCGGGGCGCTCGCTCCCGGCATCCTCCTGGTCCTGCTCGTCATCGGGGTCAACCTCGTCGCCGACGGACTGCGCGACACCCTCGACCCGGCGACCCGGCGGAGGCGGACATGACCCTCCTCGACGTACACGGCCTGACCGTGCGTACCGATGACGGGCGCACCCTGGTCGACGACCTCTCCTTCACCGTCGACACCGGCGAACGACTCGGCCTGATCGGCGAGTCCGGCTCCGGCAAGTCCCTGACCACGCTCGCCGTGCTGGGCCTGCTCCCCGACGGCATGACCGCGACCGGCAGCGTGGAACTGGCCGGTACCCAGATCGTGGGCGCCCCGGAGAAACGGCTCACAGCCGTCCGCGGCCGGGACGCGGCCGTCGTCTTCCAGGAACCGCTGACCGCCCTCGACCCCTTGATGCGGGTGGGCCGTCTGATCGCCGAGCCCCTGGCCCGTCGCACCGGCCTCAAGAGACGGGCCCTGCGCACGGCCGTCACCGAAGCGCTCGTCCGGGTGAGGATGCCCGAGCCCGAGCGCATCGCCCGCGCCTTTCCGCACGAGATGTCCGGCGGTCAGCGTCAGCGCGTCGCCCTCGCCATGGCCCTGGCCTGCGAACCGAGCCTGCTCATCGCCGACGAGCCCACCACCGCGCTCGACGTCTCCGTGCAGGCCGAGATCCTGGAGCTTCTCGACACCCTGGTCCGCGAACGGGAGATGGCCGTGCTGTTCGTCAGCCACGACCTCGCCGTCATCGCCAAGGTGACCGACCGCGCCCTGGTCCTGAAGGACGGCCGAGCCGTCGAGCAGGGCCCCGTCCTGGACGTCATCGGCTCCCCCCGGGCCGCGTACACCAAGGCGCTCGTCGCGGGCGCCCGCAAGCTGGAGTCCGCCCTGGACCTGAGGAGCGCGCCATGACCCCCGTGCTGGAACTGACGGACGTGGCCGTACGGTACCGGGGCGCCGCCGCCGACGTCGTACGGGACGTGTCACTCGCCGTCGAGCAGGGGCAGTCCCTCGCCCTCGTCGGTGAGTCGGGCGCCGGCAAGACCACCCTGCTGCGCCTCCTGCTCGGACTCGCCCGTCCCACGGCCGGCACCGTCCGCTTCGACGGCGAGACGCTGTCCCCGCGCGACCGGCGGCAGATGCGCCGGTTCCGGCGCGGTGTGCAGTGCGTGTTCCAGGATCCGTACTCCTCGCTCGACCCGCGTCGGCGCGTGGCGGCGATCGTCGCGGAACCACTGCGGTCCCTGGGCCTCGACACCCGGACGACCGCCGCCCCGAAGGTGGCCGCCGCACTCGAACGGGTCGGCCTGCCCGCCGACGCCGCCGCCCGCTACCCCCACGAGTTCTCCGGGGGCCAGCGCCAGCGCATCGCCATCGCCCGCGCCATCGTGTGCGACCCGCGTGTCCTGCTCGCCGACGAACCCGTCAGCGCGCTGGACGTCACGACCCGGGTCAAGGTCGTCGACCTGCTCGCCGAGCTGAAGGAGGAGCGGCGGCTGACCCTGGTGATGGTCTCCCACGATCTGTCGGTCGTCGCCTCCCTGTGCGAACGCACAGCCGTACTGGAACGCGGCCGCCTGGTCGAACAGGGCGACACCGCCCAGGTCCTGGGCTCCCCGGCCCACCCGTACACCCGCCGCCTGATCGACAGCGTGCCGCGCCTGCCCGTCTGAGCGACGCGCGAGCCCACGGCGGGGAAGCCTGTCGTGGGCGCCGCGGGACCTACTGGGTTCCGGCCCGGCGGGTGAGGCCGCCGGAGAGCGCAGAGGGCGGCGCAGCGTCCGAGGTGACGCATGACACGTGGGGGATTAGGCTCTTCGAGTGAAAGCCGCGACGCGGCGGAACGCCGGCCGACGAGGCGGGGCGACCGTACATCGATCCGGTCCCGTGCCCCTGGGCGTCAGCCTGTGTGAGGGCTGAGGACGTCGGAGTTTCACGGCGCGCGCCCACCTGCGACGTGGTGAGCCAAGAGACCGCCGCAGCACTTCTCCTTGTCCGGCGGCGGCCATCCGACTCGTGCCCTCTCTTGCGGGAGCGCGAGACACGATGAGAGGTACCTTCCCATGCGATCACAACGTGCGAGGCGCGTCTTCGCGATATCCGCCGCCGGCCTGCTCATCGCCGGTGGTGCCGCCATCGGCGCCGCGGGAACCGCCTCGGCGAGCCCGACTCACGCCTCCGGCTACAGCAGCTCCCACGACCACGGGGGATCGTACTGGAACGACGACGATGACGGCGGTGGCTGGGGCGGTGGCGGCGACGGCGGCGGCTGGGGTGGCGGCGGCGACGGCGGCGGTGGCTGGGGTGGCGGTGGTGGCGGCAGGTGACTGCCGCTGATTCCCGGCCGGGATGAGGCACGCGGCTCTGTCAACGGGCCGCGGCGGGCCGGTCCGTGAGCCCCGAGCCACGGACCGGCCCTTCGCCGTAAGGGAGATGACCATCTCGTCATGCCTCGTAGACAACGACACGTTCGCGGCGCCGGCCCGCCGGGCGAGGCGGCGAACATGGAAAAGGCTCTGTTCGACCAGGCCGGCGAGGGCATGGAAGCGTATGACCTGCGTCTGGAGATCGTGCGGGCCAACGACGCGGCCCTGACGATCCGCGGTCTTCCCGCCGCCATGGTGATCGGGGCTCGCCTGAGCGAGCTCGACCGGAGCCTGCCGCTCTCACCGATCATGGACGAGGTGCTGGAGAGCGGCGTCGCCGTCACGGACCGCGTGGTCACCGCCCACCCCGCCTCCCACCCCGGCGACCACCGTGAATACGCCGTCACCGGATACGCGTTGCACAGGGCCGGGCGGCCTTTCGGTGCCGCCGCGGTCATCCACGACGTGATCCATGAGGCCCGCACGCGGCGGGAACTGGACCTCCTCAGCGACGCGCGCGTCAAGATCGGCAGCACCCTCGACGCGATCACCACGGCGCAGGAGTTCGCCGATACGGCCGTGCCAGGCTTCGCCGACGCCGTCGCGGTCGACCTGTTCGACTCCGTACTCACCGGGGACGCGCCCGTCGGCCCGGTCACGGCCCAGCTGGCGATGCGGCGGGCGGCTTTCAAGGCGAAGGAGAGGCAACAGGGCGCCTATCCCGCCGGCAGTTACAGCCAGTACGGATTCCCCACCCCGTACACACAGGCACTGGCCGATCTCCAGCCGCGGCTGGTCCGGTCGGTGTCGGCCTTCGGCGGGTGGCTGGCGCACGATCGGGTGCGGGCGGAGTTCATCTCGCAGTACGGCGTGCACTCGCTCATCGTGACGCCGCTGGTCGCGCATGGACTGGTCATGGGCCTGGCGAGCTTCTACCGGCTCGGCTCGAGTGTCGCCCCCTTCGACGAGGAGGACATGGCGCTCGCGGCACAGCTCGCCGCGCGCACGGCGGTGTGTGTCGACAACGCGCGCCGGTTCACCCGCGAGCACACCGTCGCGACCACACTGCAGCGCAGCCTGCTCCCGCGGGAACCGCCCGATGTCACGGCCCTGGAGTGTGCCCACGGCACCCGGCCGGGCCGCTACGGCGCCCACTGGTTCGACGTTCTTCCCCTGTCCAGTTGCCGGGTGGGCCTGGTGATCGGATATGTGTCGGGTGAGGACCTGGAGGCCGCTGCGGCGATGGGGCGGCTGCGCACCGCCGCGTCCACCCTCGCCTTCATGGACCTGCCACCCGACGAGATGCTCGGATACCTCGACGAGGTCGCCCAGCGCCTGGTGAGCGAACAGGACGCCGCCCCGCTGACGCTGCACCGGGCACGGCCGCCGTTCTGTGCCACGTGCCTCTATATGACGTACGACCCGGTGACCCGGAAGTGCGCGGCGGCCTCCGCGGGACATGACAGTCCGCTGCTCACCGTCCCCGGGGGAGCGGTCACCACCTTCCAGATGCCGCGCGGGGCTCCGCTGGGCCAAGGTGTGCCCTACGAGGTCGGCGTCGCCGAAGTACCGATCGGGAGCCTGCTGACCCTCTACTCGGACGGCAGTACGCGGCGCTACCCGGCCGGGGCCGACGAGCGGCTGGGCCGGCTGCGCCGAGTGGTGGCCGATGTCAGGTCGGCACCGCACGAGATCTCCGACGCGGCCGTGTACGAGGTGCTGGGCGGGGTGACGCCGCGCGACGGGGCGGCGCTGCTGGTGGCCAGGACTCGGAGCCTCGGCGTGGACCACGTGGCTTCCTGGACCTTTCCGGCCGAGCCGCTGTCGGTACGAAAGGCCCGCGGAGCGGCCCGCGACCGGTTGACGGAGTGGGGGATGGAGGAGTTCATCGGCACCACCAACCTGGTCGTCAGCGAACTCGCCACCAACGTGATCCGCCATGCGACAGGCGCGATCAGGCTGCGCCTGATCCGCGACCGCGTGCTCACCGTGGAGGTCTCCGACGACGCCGACACCGCCCCGCACCTGCGTCACGCGTGCATGCAGGACGAGGGTGGTCGCGGCCTGTTCATCGTCGCGTCCGTCACCCGCCGCTGGGGGACGCGGTACGAGGAGATCGGCAAGACCATCTGGGCCGAGCAGGCGCTGACGTCGGCGTGACGGCGCCCGTCCCCTGAGCCGCTCCGCCCTCGCGGTGCCGTGTGCCGTACGGCACCCCATGTCCTCGGCGCCCCCTCTTGCACCGGAGGCATGCCTCCGCTTAATGTGGAGCTACTCCTCCGGTATAGCGGAGGGGTACTCCCTCTTCGGTGTCTGACAGGGTCGGCCCGGGTCGGCCCTCAGGTCTCGGCGAGGCGACGGTGCAGACGCTCCGAGGGCGCAGCCGTCGTCGTAGTACGCGGCTGTGACAAGGCGCGCGCCGAGGCCGTCGCGCAGGCGGGTCGTCGCCGATGGCGGTCACGCGGAAGTCGCCGTCGGCGATCTGAGCAATGAAAGTCGAGGAAATCATGGAAAAGTCAACTGATCGCGGCAACCTGCGAAGCGGCCTGCGAAGGGTCCGCCTCCCCGGCACCGTGGCCTCGTCCGGATGGTCCCGGGCGGGCGGAGGAGAACACCACGGCAGCCCGGCCGGCAAACCGTCCGGCGCCTCGGGAGCCGTCGTCACCGCGGAACCCCTCGTGCGCACCCCCTGCACGGCGCAGGCCATGACGACAGCATGCTGACATCACTTGGTCCAGCTCTTCGGCGACCCGCCGCACCCCGCGTTCGTTCGGATGCTGGAGGGTTCGTCAACGGGCTCCGGGATCCCCACTCTTGAGCTGCTGGCCATGCGTGGCCCCCATGTGCAGGCGATCGACGGGGACTTCGAGGGGTACGTGGACGGTGAACTCGTCCTGACTCTGCGGGAGTTCGACAGTTCCAGCTGGGATGTCCGCACGGCCGACGAGTGGGTGCTCGGTGAGCTCGGGCGGTGCTACCCGGATGCCAGGGCGATGACCGCGGACGAGTGGGACGCCTCGGGCGCGCCACGCTGATGAGCGGAGCAGGGTGAGGGTGCCGTCGGTGGGACTGTCGCCGCCGCACGT
The DNA here is from genome assembly GCF_053593435.1 of Streptomyces sp. NPDC002306. NCBI lineage: Bacteria > Bacillati > Actinomycetota > Actinomycetes > Kitasatosporales > Streptomycetaceae > Streptomyces > Streptomyces sp. NPDC002306. The sequence continues at coordinate 78,474 of NZ_JBSFCK010000004.1, read as the reverse complement.
GGCGTTGCCGACATCCCTCGGCCCTGTCGGCTGTCCGTGTGCGCGGGAACGGGGTTGTCGTACCTCGTTCCGCGTGACAGCGCGACGCCCGGCCGGGAAGCCCCGGCCGGGCGTCGCGCGACACTCCGCGCCGTCAGCGCGTGAACAGCTGTGGTGTCCTCACTCTTCGCGTGAGCCTCGTGGCGACGGGCCGGCAAGGCCTTCAGCGAAGCCGGTCACCAGGCAACTCCTACCAGGTGACCGGCAGTTCGATCGGGAAGCGGCGAATGGTCTCCGTGTCCCAGCGCACTTCCTCCGGTGACACCGCCAGCCGCAGCCCCGGGAACCGGTCCACCAGTCGCCCGATCGCCACTTCCAGCTCCGCCATGGCCAACGGCACGGCGATGCAGCGGTGTCCGCCCCAGCCGAAGGTCATGTGCGGCAGCGGGGGCCGGTCCGGGTCGATGAACTCCGGGTCCGGGTACCGCTCGGCGTCACGGTTCGCCGTCAGGTACGACACGTGGACGATGTCACCCTTCTGGATGACCACCCCACCCATCTCGACGTCCTGCAACGCCACCCGGGGGATACCGACCCCCTTGCGGAAGGGGATGACACGCAGCAGCTCGTTCAGGACGTCGGTCAGGTCCTCCGGCCGGCTGCTGACGTGCTTCATCAACTCGGGGCGGGTCAGGAGGAGGTAGCAGATGTTGCTGATCTGGCAGGTCGCCGTGTCCTGCCCGCTGAGCGTCAGCGTCAGCAGCATGACGGCCAGTTCCTCGTCGTCGAGGACGTCCTCGCCGTCCCTGGCGGCCGCCAGCGCGCTGACCAGGTCGTTGCCGGGGGACCGTCGCCGCTGGTCGATCAGGTCGCCGAAGTACGCCCGCAGCTCCGCCTTGGCGGTCGCGGCGCCCTTGCGTCCGTCCGGGCCGGTGGCGAGCAGCTGGTGGAAGTGGTGCTGTGTCGTCGCCCAGTCGTCCCGGGGGATCCCGAGCAGATCGAAGATGGTCTGCTGGGGGAGCGGGTCCGACAAGTGACGCACCAGGTCGACGGACGGCCCCTGTACGGCCATCTCGTCCAGCAGGGTGTCGGCGAGCTTGGTGATCCGCCCGCGCATCTCGTCGGCCCGCCGCTGGGTGAACGCCTGCGACGCCAGGCGCCGGAGGCGGCTGCTGCGCGGCGGGTCCATCACGTTGATGGACTCGCGGGAGACGATGGGTTCCGGCGTCAGCCGCGGGTAGTCGTGGTCGACGATCGCCGCTCTGCTGAACCGCTGGTCAGTGGTCACCTGTCGTACGTCGTCGAACCCGGTGACCAGCCAGGCGTCGCCTTCACCGTACGGCAGTCGGATCCGGGTGATGGACTCGCGGTCCATGAGCGCCGTCAGGGAGGGATCGAACTCCAAGCCCTCGCTGAAGTCGAACGGACACGTGATCGCTTGGTCGCCTGAGGTCATCGCGCAGTTCTCCTTCTTACCGAATCTTGCCAGCTCCATGTATATGCCGGTCGGTGGTTCGAGGCCATCGGAAGACCTCCGGTGCGGTGCGCCACCCGCTGCGTGCGTGGCGGTCGGCCGGGATCGGCCGTCCGTGCCACTGGCGCAATGTCCATAGCGTGCACCGCCGACGGCGATCGCGCAGTCGGCGGACCGACCCGCACCGGCTGGGGAGCCCGCCCTCGCAAGGCCCCTGCCGCCGGGCTGCCGGGCTGGTCCGGCTGCGGTCGGGCCGTCTCGCCGAACGGCTGGGCGGCAGGCGTGGGCGACCTCGGTCCGGCGCTGCCGACCGGCCGCAAAGTGCGTACGGGGCCTACGGCGGTGGAGTGATGTGCGGCCGATCCGTGGTCTCCCGCGCACGGCCCGACCCGCCACCGCGGCACCCGCGCCCGGGTGTCGTCGTCGACGCGGGCACCGGTTCCGTACGGTTCACCCGACTGGACGACACACGTCTCGCACCCGCGGGTCGACGACACACGTCTCGCACCGCGGGCGTCAGGACGGGCGGTCCACCGCCGCGGCCGCCGCCAGGCTCGGTTGGAGGCGGCGCGCGACATCGAGGTGGTCCGCCGTCCAGATGATGCGGACGGCCGTGGCGGTGGCCTGGCCCCGCTCGTCGGTCAGGTCACGACGCAGGGACTCCACCAGCTGTCCCTCGGCCGCGGGGTTGCGGGGCAGGGGATCCGGGAGGTCGCCGACCCGGTTCAGCGAGGCCGCCAGATCCCGGTACCAGCCACTCACCCGGCCGGCCGCGCCCAGGATGACGAGCCGGGCCTCCGTCCGGTCCGCTTCGGCACGCTGTTCCTCGGCGTGCTGCCACAGACCCACCACCGCGTCGGCGGCGAGGCGCAGCCCCACGATGCCGGTGACCAGCGTGGCCATGTCGGCTAGCGGTACGGGCTTGGCGCCGCGCTCGGCGAGATAGCTGCGGAAGGCGTCGTCGAGCCGTCGTGCCGCCGCGGCCGCCACCCGTCCGTCCTCCAGCGCGGCATCCGCCGCCGGGGCCGGGCCGGGACCGCATCGGCCCACCGCGAACGCCACCGCACCGGCGAGATAGCGGGCGCCGTCGGCGTACGCCTCGGCGAGCGCCCGGTGCACGGCGGCCGTCGCTCCACGCGGCCAGAAGAACAGGGCCACCAGCAGGCTCACGGCGCAGCCGATGGCGATGTCCTGGATGCGCAGCAGCACGATGTGCCAGTCGGGGTCCTGGCCGATGTTGAACAGGATGACCAGAGTGATCGTGAAGGACGCCTGGCCGGCGGCGAAAGAGATGACGGAAGGGGCGGTGCCGGCGAGCAGGACGGCGAGGGGCAGCAGGATCCAGAGCACCGTGCCGTGATGGCCGATCAACTGCAGCAGCAGGGCGCCGATCAGTGAACCCGCGACAGTGCCGCCGACGGCGCGGATCGCGTTCTGCCCTGTGTTCAGGGCGTTCGAACGCAGCACCGACAGGGTTCCGAGGACCACCCAGAAGGAGTGCTGGACGCTGGTCAGGTTCGCGAGGGCGACCGCGATTCCGATGCCGAGCGCGCCCCGGAGGCTGTTGTGCAGCCACACGGACTGCGGCTGGAAGTGGGCGGCGGCGCGCTCGCGCGCCGAGGCCAGAGGGGCGGTCACGGTGCCGGGCTCACGGCCGAGGAGGCGATCGGGCCAGGAGCGGCGGTCGGCGGCCGCCGCGCGATCCACGTTGTTCGCGATCTGCAGCGTCGCGAACCCCACTTCCTGCGCGCGGAACGACAGGTCCAGGAACCCGATCACCGGATGCACCCGGGACGGCGTACCGCTTCCCTCCTTGTGCACGGGAAGTCGCACGGTGGCGTTGCGCTCCATTGCGTCGAGGGTCGTGCGCAGGCGCTCCGACGCGGAGCGCAGTGCCCGCGGGGAGTCGCGTGGGGTCTCGAGCAGGACGGCTGCCTCGTCCAGCACCGCGGCGGCGGCCCGCCGCGCCTGGTACGCGGCCGCGTCGCAGTCGGGGTGGCCGTCCGGCGGAAGCGCACTGTCGGCGAGAACGCTGCCGAGCCAGGTCAGTTCGTCGACCAGACGGACGAGGGCCCTCGAACCGCTGGACAACCCGGTGGGCCGGTAGGGGGTGGCGTCGAAGACGGCGCGCAGTTCGTCCGCCGCGGCCGTGGCCTCGGCTGCCGTGACCCGGCACTGGGCGGGACTCGGGGAGTGCGGTTCGTCGGCCAGGCGGCGTGCGTCGCTGCGCAGTTGCGCCGCCGCGGCCCGGCATACTCGGGCGGCGGGTGCGCTGAGCGGGTCCGCCCCGGGCCGGGGCCACAGCAGGGAGACCGCGAGCATGGCGGCGGCCGCGGCCAGTCCCGCCCCGAGGAGCCGGTCCGGGAGCTGGGACAGCGGCGCGGGCGAGGTCGCCGGGAGGACGAAGGCCAACAGCAGCGCGGTGGACGCGCTCGCGAGCACGGAGCTGACGACTCCGGCGAACAGCACCAGGAAGGCGAGGACGACGGTGACGCCGACGGACAGCCAGACGTGATGGGCCACGAGTGTGCCCAGGCAGATGAGGACGACCCAGGCGACGCCGAGACCGAGGTGCGCCCGCAGGCGCTCGGTCATGGGACCGGTGAAGTCCACGAGCAACAGCATCGCGAACGAGGCGAAGGCGGCGTACGTCGCCATCGCGGGCGAGCCGATCGCCTGGCTGCACAGCGCGAACAGGCCGGGCATCACCAGGGCGGCGCGTCCGGCGCGGCGGGTGGCCGCCAGCTCGGGATCGCGGGCCCGGAGCCAGGAGAGGGCCGCCCCGCGACGGCTGTCCGGGTCTGATGTCTGCACGAGCCCGCTCCTCCTGGCGACAGGGCACCCACCTCACCTGGCGCCTCCTCCACAGACGATGACACGGGATCACAGCCCCGGCCCTGATCATCGTGGCCGCGTTGTCCATGGCCGGCTCGGTGACCTCCCGGCCGCGCTCCGCGCTGTGCGTGGTTCGTCGACATCGCGCAGGTCATCGAAGGTTAAGCGGTTCCTAAAAGGGCTTTCCCGAAGACACGATCGCCACCATGATCCAGACATGGTCGACGACAACTCACCCGTGTACGAGGTGCGGTACGGCTGGAACCTCAGGACGACGGGAATCGTGGCGGTGGGTGCCGGCTTCACCGCGGTCCTGCTCGTCTCCGACACGCCGCCGCTCATGCGGGTACTGGGCCTGCTCCTGTTCGGCGGGGGCGGGGTGTTCATGGCGTTCGTGGCGCTGAGCCGCAAGGTCGCCTTCAGGGTGGACGAGACAGGCGTGCTGCTCGGCGGCAGCCCGGCCCGGTACGCGGGCACCACCGCTCATGTGCCCTGGCATGACATCACGGCTGTCGTGCTCTGGCGCCAGAGGGTGCGCAGCGCCTCCGTCTTCTACGTCGGGGTCAGCCGTCGTGAGCATGCTCCGCCGCTTCCCGGCGACGGCCCCAGACGCCGTGCCGTCGTCGAGCACATGGTCCCGGTGCCGGCCGACGTCGCCATCGCGTCCCGGCCGATGACGGGATGGCGACTCGACGAGGTCCGGCTCGTCACCGCCGTCGCCCACTTCGCGCCCGACGTCCCCGTCCTCGACCATCGCTAGCGCGCTGACCGCCACGGTTCCGGGGTGGGCTGCGCGCCGTGTCTCGTGATGCGGGCAGGCAGCCCGTCCCCGGAGCGGAGAGCGGACGAGGGGAGGGTCAGCGATTGCGGAGGGCTGTGGTGGCGAGGAACCCGGTGGCTGCGGCGGTGATCAGGGCACAGACGGCGAGGAGCTTGGTGCGGTGCATCGGAGGCCTTTCCTGTGACGGGTGGGATCCTGTGTAACGCCGGTCGTGCCGGGGTGGGTTCGGTGATGCGCGGCGATGTGACCCATTTGGATGCGGCCGGCCCGGGGCGGACGGTGTCGAGGCCGCCTGGGCGTCGGAGGGGCGGAGCCCGCTCAGAGCAGGCGCCACAGATGGTCGTCGGTCCCGTTGTCGTCGAACTGCACGACCTGGGCGCTGTTCTGGGTGGACATCCCGTCGACGCCGAGGACCTTCCCGCTGTGCCGGTTGCGCAGCAGGAACCAGCCCTCGCCCCGGTCGACCCGGGTCCACAGGTGATCGTCGGTCCCGTTGTCCTCGTACTGGACGACGAGGGCGCTGTTCTGGGTCGACATCCCGTCCACGCCCATGACCTTGCCGCTCTGCCCGTTGCGCACCAGGAACCAGCCGTCGCCCTTGTCGATCAGCTGCCACGCGTGGTCCCCCGTTCCGTTGTCGTCGAACTGCACGACGCGCGCGCTGTTCGCCGTGGACATCCCGTCGACCCCGAGCACTTTTCCGCTGTGTTTGTTGAGAACGCGCCGGAACCGCGGCTCCGGCACCCACGGCCTGCCGTCCGGGGCGGCCGTCGGGAAGGAGGTGATCCGCAGCCTCGCCGCGCCCATCGGGACCAGCGTCACGCGCTCCACGGCGCCGGTCGCCCGTGCCGGGCTCTGCTGGAGAGGAGCGATCACGTGCTCGTCGTCGGCGACCCATTCGGTGACCCGGCGCGCCTCGGCGGTGAGGGTGATCGGCGTGGTCGCGTGGGTGAACGGGTTGGCCGCGAGCGGGCCGGGGGCGCGGTGCGGCACGGGGGACGTGCCCGGTACCAGGCCGTAGTTCCAGGGTGTCGTCGCGTGGACCGCGTACTCGGGGAACGTGTCGTCGCCCGCGTAGCGGACGTACTGCTCGCCGATCCGCAACGCGTAGGTGAGCGGGCCGTGTTCGACGCTCACCGCGTCGCGGTTGGCGTGCCAGGTACGGAGTGTGGTGCGCTGCGGCAGGCTCAGCGTGACGCGGTCGCCGTCCTGCCAGGTGCGTTCGACGCGTACGAACGCCGGGCCGGCCGGGGCGTCGACGGACTGGCCGGCGACCTGTAGCCGGGGCGTCGTGCACCAGCCCGGCACCCGCAGCAGGAGGGGGAACGCCACGGGACGCGGGGTGGACACGGTCAGGGTGACGGTCTCGTCGAACGGATAGTCCGTGTCCTCGGTGACGGTGACCGTCGTGCCCGCCACGGTCGTCCGGACACGGCTGGGCGCGTACATCGCGGCGGCCAGTCCGCCGTCCGGCGTGGCCAGCCACAGCTCCTCGCTGAAGTAGGGCCAGCCCATGCCGTAGTTGTGCGGGCAGCAGCGGTACTGGTCGACGCCGGGCTGGAAGGACTGCATGGCGAAGCCGTTCTGGAACTGCCCCTGGGTCTTGCGGAGATCGTCGAGGTCCACGCTGTTGGCGCTGGTGATGTAGTGCACCCCCGTGCCGTCGGGGTCGAGGGACGCGGGCAGCAGGTTGAACGCCAGCTCCTCGCAGCGGTCGGCCCACACGGGGTCGCCGGTGATCCGGGTCAGCAGTTCGTGGCTGGCCATGAACTCGACGATGCCGCAGGTCTCGAAGCCCTGCCGCGGGTCGCCGAAGCCCGGCCTGATGTTCTCGTCACCGGCGATCCCGCCGCCGGGGAACTGACCGTAACCGCCCAGGACTTGCTCGTAGGTACGGTAGGTCGCCCTGGTCAGGTCGGTGGAGCCGGAGCGCTGGGCGTACTGGGCCGGCTCGCGGAAACCCTGCGCGATGTTGACGTTGTGCGGGCTGGGCAGGGGGCCGGTCCAGTCGGCGCCCCAGTCGTGCATCTTGTCGACGAGGTCGAGGAGGAAGGTCTCCCCGGTGCGGCGGTACAGCCACAGCGCGACGTCCATGCCGTCGCCCCAGCGAAGGGACACCCAGCTCGTGTCGAACGCGCCGGTGCCCTGGGCGTTCATGAAGCGCAGGAACCGGCTGAGGAAGGGCACGATCCGCCCGTCGTGCGCGTACTCCTCGTAGGTGCGCAGCGCCTGGAGCAGCGGAAGGAAGGGCCAGAAGTCGGGACCGCCGTTCAGTGACGTGCGAAGGGCCCGCGGTCCGAAGAAGCCGTCGGACTGCTGGGTGGCGAGCACGGCGTCGATCCAGCGGCGTGCCTGGTCGAGGGCGGCGGTGTCGCGGGTGGCGATGGCGAGGGGGACGTATCCCCGCAGCCAGTAGGGGAGTTCCTCCCAGCCGTCGCGGTCGGGGTGCACCCAGCCGCTGGTCGCGAGGTCGAGGAAGTGGGAGCGCTCCGCGTAACGGCCGCACAGGCCGGTGAGCTGCATCCGCAGCTGGCCGGCGAGCCAGCCCCGGGCGGTGATGCTGCCGGGCGGCAGCCGGGTGAAGGCGTCGGGGGCGAGGCCGTCCGCCGCGGCGGCGGGTGCCGCCGGGAGCAGGGCGCCGACGGCCAGAGAACCGACGGCCAGGCAGCCGCTCTGCAGGAAGTGTCGCCGGGCGAGAGGCATACGGCTTCTCCTGTCGGGGGTGGGGGGAGCGGGGGGAGTGGGGGAGTCGGGTACGGGAGCCTTGTCGGAACCGGGGTCCCTTGGCAGGCCGGACCTGCCGTTGTCGGGCTGGTGCGGCCGTGAGGTGGGGGTATCGGGGGCCATCCCCGTGCGCGGGTCACCTGGCCCCGGTGGGGGTGCGGTCCGCCCGTCCGACGCCCAGCGAGCGAGCGAGCGGATGGACGGACCGCACCATGTGCGCGGATCGGGCTGGTCGAGCGCACGGCTCTCGGCGGGTGGCGGGGAGGCGTCCGCCGAGAGCCGTCACGAGCTCAGACGCACCCGGCGGGCGTCGCCCGTGAGGCGTCGTCGACCAGCGCGCGCTGCGCCGCGCCGAGCCGCTCGACATCGGGCTTGACGACCTTGCGGTCGTACGTCAGCAGGCCGTTGAGCTCGCCCTCGACGTCCGAGATCTGCGTGTAGACGGCGCCGTTGCCGCCCCGGCAGGCGAGCGCGTGCACCTCGGCCAGCTTCTTGAGGTAGTCGTCCGTGTAGGTCGAGGGATCGACGTCCACGTACGACTGCTGCACCGACCAGGCGTGACCCGGGACCGCGAGCCCCAGACCGCCGTACTCACCGGCGACCAGGGCCCGTTCGCCGTCCGGGTGGGGCGGCAGCGCCGGGCTCGGATAGCCGTGCTCGTCCATGATGTCGCCGGTGCCGCCGTCGGCCCCCAGGTTGAGGCCCGACATGCTGTTGACCAGCCGGGTCGGGTCCCAGGCCTTGGCCTGGTCGGCGATGCGGGCCATGTCGTACTGGCCCCACCCCTCGTTGAAGGTGACCCACATGACGATCGACGGGCTGCTGCTGTGCTCGTCGATCACCTGCTTCATCTCGCGCTCGTACTCGGCGCGGGCCGCGGTGCTCGGGTTCACCCCCGCCGCCATCGCCGGCATGTCCTGCCACACCAGCAGGCCCAGCCGGTCGGCCCAGTAGAACCAGCGGTCGGGTTCCACCTTGATGTGCTTGCGGACCGAGTTGAAGCCCATGTTCTTGTGCATCTTCAGGTCGTAGGCGAGCGCCTCGTCGGTCGGCGCGGTGTGCAGGCCGTCCGGCCAGAAGCCCTGGTCGAGCGTGGCCATCATGAAGACCGGCTCTCCGTTGAGCACGGTGCGCGGCACGCCGTTCACCTTCTCGACCGCGATCGACCGCATCCCGAAGTAGCTGCCGACGCGGTCACCGCCGACGCTCACCTTCAGGTCGTACAGGAAGGGGTCGTCGGGCGACCACAGGTGGGCGTTCGGGATCCGCAGGGTCAGGGCGCCGCCGCTGCGGCCGGTGACCGTGCCGACCCTGCGCTTTCCGGCGTACGCGGTGGCCGTGACGGGCAGGCCGTCCCGGACGCCCCGCGGTTCGATCGTCACGGTGCCCGCGTCCACGTCCGGGGTGAGCTTGAGCGTGTCGACGTGGTCGGCGGCCACCGGCTCCATCCACACGGTCTGCCAGATACCGGAGGACGGGGTGTACCAGATGCCGCTCGGGTCCAGGCGCTGCTTGCCCATCGGCGGGTTCTCGCCGTCGGCGGCGTCCGTCGGGTCGTAGACGCCGACGATCAGTTCCTGGGTGCGGCCGGGCTTGAGGGCATCGGTGATGTCCGCGCCGAACTTGTCGTAGCCGCCCTTGTGGTCGGCGACCTTCGTGCCGTTGACGTACACCTCGGCCTGCCAGTCGACCGCGCCGAAGTTCAGCTCCAGACGCTTGCCGGAACCGATCTTCCAGCCGGCCGGGACGGTGAAGGTACGCCGGTACCACATGCGGTCCTCGTGCCGTTCGATGCCGGACAGCTGTGACTCGACGGGGTAGGGGACGAGGATCTTCTCACCGAGGTTCCTGCCCACCGGCGGCCGCTCCCCGGCCTCGGCAGCGGCGAACTGCCAGGAGCCGTTCAGGTTCTGCCAGGAGTCCCGGGTCAACTGCGGCCGCGGGTACTCCGGGTGGGCGTTGCCGGGCGAGACCTTGTCGGCCCACTTGGTGCGCAGCTCGTAGGTGGACGTGTTGGCGCCGCTGCTCCAGAAGGCCTTGACAACGTTGCCGTCCTTGCCGGTCAGGCCGCCTGCGCCGTCGTAGCGGACGTCGGCGAGCCCCGGTGCCGTGCCGGTCTTGTTGCCGACGACGGGCTCCTTGAGCGCGATCAGGAGCGACTTGGGGTCGGCGGGGTCGAGGCGGGCCGTGCCGAGCGGCCAGGTGGCGCCGCCGATCACGGCGTCGAGGTGGTCGGTCAGACCCGCCGGGGGAGCGGAGAGGGCCTGCGCGAAGTCGAGCCGGAGCGTGCGGCCGTCCGTGCCGACGGTGGTGGAGACGGCTCCGTCGTAGTCGAAGCCGTCGGGCAGCCGCAACGCGGACTGCGGGACGGCGGTCTTGGCGCCGCCGGGCGGTGTCCAGCGCAGGTGGAGGTTGGAGCCTCCGTAGTGCTCGAAGTACTCGATCTTGATGTCGTAGGCCTGCCCCGCGGTCAACTCGACCGGCTGTCCGGTCTGTTCACGGTCCCAGTCGTCCACCCAGTGGTCGATGACCAGGGTGTCGCCGACCCAGAGACGGAAGCCGTTGTCCCCGATGATCGAGAAGGTGGTGGGGCCGGTCTTCTCGGGCACGATCTTGCCGGTCCAGCGGACGCTGACGTCGTCCGACTGTCCGGTGGCGAAGTTCAGGCGCGGCTCCAGGGTGTCGAAGTCGAGTCTCGGGTCGAATCCGGTCGCCTTGAGCTCGTGGAAGTCGAAGGCGCCGGGGGCCGACTGCGTGTAGTACTCGCCCTTGAGCCCGTGGACCGCGACGGGGTCGTCGGCCACGCCGACGGCGGGTGTCGCGGCGAGTCCCGCGGCTCCCAGTGCCGCGGCGAGCAGCAGGGCGAGGCGCTGTGTGAGGGGTCTGATGCGCACGGATCCTCCTTGGCTGAGGAAGGGTGGCGGCTCGTTGCTTCAGTCTGTACAACGTTGGAAGGAACGGCAGTTGGCATGAGAGCACGGCTCCCGGCCGCTGTCCAGGGGCATGACAAAAGGCTCCGGGGACGGGCCACCCATCGACGCTGAGGAGATCCCTTGCGGGTCAGCCTGAAGGACGTGGCGGAACGCGCGGGCGTTTCGATCAAGACCGTGTCCAACGTTGTGAACAACTATCCGCACGTCACTCCGGCGATGCGGGCCCGGGTGCAGTCGGCCATCGACGAGCTCGGCTACCGTCCCAACCTGACCGCGCGGCATCTGCGCAAGGGGCGTACGGGGATCATCGCGCTGGCCGTTCCCGAGCTCGGCAACCCGTACTTCGCCGAGCTCGCCGGCGCCGTGATCGACGCGGCCGCCGAGCACGACTTCACCGTGCTGCTCGACCACACGAGCGGCGAGCGGGGCCAGGAGATCCTGGTCAGCCAGGGTTTCCGGGCCCGGGTGATCGACGGGCTGATCCTCAGCCCGCTGGAGCTGGAGTCCGAGGATCTGCAAGGCCGCTCCGACGACGTGCCGTTGGTGCTGCTCGGTGAGCGGGAGTACGACGTGCCCTACGACCACATCGCGATCGACAACGTGGCGGCGGCCCGGTGCGCGGTCCGCCATCTGCTGGGCCGCGGCCGGACCCGGATCGCCTATCTCGGCGCGCGCACCGACTCCGCGAACCGGCCCGCCCACCTCCGGCTGGCCGGCTGGCGCCAGGAGCTCGCGGCGGCCGGGGTGCCCGCGCCGGACAGCCTGGTGGTGCCGGTGGGCGGCTGGGACCGGGACGACGGGGCGCGCGCGATGGCCGAGCTGCTCGACTCGGGGGTGCGCCCGGACGCCGTGTTCGCGTTCAACGACCTGATCGCGATCGGAGCGATGCGGGTGCTGCACGAGCGGGGTCTGCGAGTGCCCTGGGACGTGGCGGTGGTGGGTTTCGACGACCTCGCGGAGGGGCGCTTCGGAGCCGTCACCCTGACCACGGTCTCGCCGGACAAACAGGCCATCGCCCGGATGGCCGTCGCCTCGCTGCTGCGCAGTCTGTCGGGGCGCGAAGTGCCCGGTGGACGTGAACTGACCGCGGAATTCAGGCTGGTGGAGCGGGAGAGCACGCTGGGGCGCCGCTGACGGGTTTCGGACGGAAGGGTTTACAGCCTCCTTCCAACGATGTAAAAACCTCACCGGAACGACGTGCAGACCGAGTTGACCGCAAGAGCCAGCCTCCCCGAGAGCGCTCTCACGCGCCGGGGCCGCCGTGTTTGGGGGACTCCCATGAAGCCCACCGCAGTTGTCCGTCGCATCTCCGCCCGACACCTCCTCGCAGCAGGCCTCGTGACGAGCCTGGCGCTCGTGACCGGATGCACCAAGTCCGAGGGCGACTCGGACAAGAAGCCCGCCGCCTCCGAGCCGGACGGCGCCGGGCAGGTGGTCGCCACACCGAGCACCGGCTCCGGACCGACCTGCACCATCGACGCCTACGGCGGCGAGAAGCTCGACCTGAAGAGCGCCACCGTCGGCTTCTCCCAGTCCGAGAAGGAGGCCAACCCCTTCCGGATCGCGGAGACCGCGTCCATCAAGGCCGAGGCGCGGACGCGGGGCGTCGAACTGCTCACCGCCAACGCGCAGTCGCAGTTCTCCAAGCAGATCACCGACGTCCAGGATCTCATCGCCAAGGGCGCCGACCTGCTGGTCATCGCGCCGCTGAACTCCGACGGCTGGGAGCCGGTGCTGCGCGCCGCGGCCGCCAAGCACATCCCGATCGTGACGATCGACCGCAAGATCAACGCGACCGCCTGCAAGGACTACGTGAGCTTCATCGGCTCCGACTTCGTGCAACAGGGCCAGCGGGCCGCGGACCAGATGATCGAGGCGACCGGCGGCAAGGGCGAGGTCGCCATCCTGCTCGGCGCCGCGGGCAACAACGTGACGACCGAGCGCACCAAGGGCTTCGAGGACCGGATCAAGGAGAAGGCGCCCGGCCTGAAGATCGTGTTCCGGCAGACCGGCGAGTTCGCCCGCGAGAAGGGCCAGTCGGTCACCGAGAACCTGATCCAGTCCAAGCCCGGCATCACGGGGATCTACGCCGAGAACGACGAGATGGGCCTCGGCGCCGTCAACGCGCTCAAGGGCGCGGGCAAGAAGCCCGGCGATGTGAAGATCGTGACCATCGACGGCACCCGCAACGCCGTGCAGGGCATCGTGGACGGCTGGATCTACGGCGTCGTCGAGTCCAACCCGCGCTTCGGGCCGCTCGCCTTCCAGACCCTCGACACCTTCACCAAGGGCGAGAAGGTCGGCCAGGACATCGTCATCCAGGACAGCTCCTACGCCAAGAGCAACGCCCAGGCGGACCTGGGCAAGGCCTACTGACGTGCTCTCGGTGACCCGGCTGTCCAAGTCCTTCCCCGGCGTGCGCGCGCTGTCCGACGTGGACTTCACCGCGCACGCCGGGCAGGTGCACGCACTCGTCGGCGAGAACGGCGCCGGCAAGTCGACGCTCATCAAGGTGCTCACCGGGGTGTACCGGCCCGACGCGGGCGAGGTGTCGTACGACGGCGCGCCGGTGCGCTTCGCCACCCCGCTCCAGGCCCAGCAGGCGGGTATCTCCACCATCTATCAGGAGGTCAACCTCGTCCCCCTGATGAGTGTGGCCCGCAACCTCTTCCTCGGCCGTGAACCGCGCGGCCGACTGGGCCTGATCGACTTCCGGCGCATGCACCGCGAGGCCGACGAGGCCCTGCGCCGGCTCGGCATCCGGGTCGACGTGCGCCGTCCGCTGCGTGAACTCGGCGTCGGAGCACAGCAGATGGTCGCGCTCGCCCGGGCTGTGGCCGTCGACGCCCGGGTCGTCATCATGGACGAGCCGACCTCGTCGCTCGAACCACGGGAGGTGGCCACCCTGTTCGGGGTGATCCGCATGCTGCGCGAGCGCGGCGTCGCGGTCATCTACGTGAGCCACCGCATGGACGAGCTGTACGAGATCTGCGACGCCGTCACCGTGCTGCGTGACGGACGCGTGGTGCACACCGGCCCGCTGGCCGGCCTCGACCGGCTGCGGCTGGTGGCCATGATGCTCGGCCGGGAGATCGGTGAGGTGCGCGCGGAGGGCCTGACGAAGTTCTCCGGCTCGCACGACACGGCGTCCGAACCCGTCCTGCGAGCGCAAGGACTGACGGTCCGTCACCGATTGCGGGACGTCTCGCTCACGGTGCGGCCCGGCGAGGTCGTCGGGCTCGGCGGGCTGCTCGGCTCGGGCCGCAGCGAGACGGCGAAGGCCATCGCCGGGGCACTGCCCACCGACGCGGGCCGGGTGGTCGTCGCCGGAACCCCGGTACGCACCGGCTCCACCGCCGCCGCGATCCGCGCCGGCATCAGCCTGCTCCCGGAGGACCGCAAGGCCGAGGGCATCGTGCCGGGCCTGTCGGTGCGCGAGAACATCGCGCTCGCCGCGCTGCCCGCGCTGTCCCGTTTCGGCCTCGTCGACGACTCCCGCATCGACCGGATCGTCGAGACCTTCATGAAGCGGCTGCGCATCAAGGCGGCGGGCCCCCACCAGAAGGTCGGCGAGCTGTCCGGCGGCAACCAGCAGAAGGTGCTGCTGGCCCGCTGGCTGGCGCTGCATCCCAAGGTGCTGTTGCTGGACGAGCCGACGCGCGGCATCGACGTCGGCGCCAAGGCGGAGGTGCAGGCACTCATCGACGAACTCGCCGACGACGGACTCGCGGTCCTGCTGATCTCCTCCGACCCCGAGGAACTGATCGAGGGCAGCGACCGTGTGATCGTCCTCAAGGAGGGCGTCGTGGTCCGCGAACTGACCGGCGACGGCGTCACCGAGGACGGCCTGATGCGCGCCATCGCGGCCGTACCCGCTGGAGGACACGATGACTGACCTCGCACTCGCGCGCGGCTCGCTGGACCGCGCGCGACTGCTGCGCCTGTCGCAGGAGTACGGCGTCTACGCGGGCGTCGCGGTCCTGCTGCTGTTCAACTTCGCCTTCACGCCGTACTTCCTGTCCACGGAGAACTTCCGCACCCAGGCCGTCCAGGTCGCCCCGGTCCTCGTCGTCGCGCTGGGCATGGCCCTGGCGATCGGCACCGAGGGCGTCGACCTGTCGGTCGGCTCGGTGATGGCCCTGTCCACCTCGCTGCTGTCCCTGTACCTCGGCTACGGGCCGTGGATCGCCGCGCTGATCGCGGTGGTCGGCGGGATCGTGGTCGGCGTGGCCAACGGTGCGCTCATCGCGTTCGTGGGTGTCCAGCCCATCGTCGCCACACTCGCCCTGATGGTCGCGGGACGCGGACTGGCCCTGGTACTGCTCCCCCAGCTCAAGGACGTACGCGATCCCGGCATGGCGGCGCTCGGCTCCGGGGACGTGCTGGGCGTGCCGTACCTGGTCCTGATCGCCGTCGCGCTCGCGCTGCTGGTGGCGTTCGTGATGCGCCGCAGCACCTTCGGACGCCAGGTGCTGGCCATCGGCGACAGCCGGCCGGCCGCCCGGCTCGCCGGACTGCCGGTCAACAGGGTGCTCGTGGTGGTCTACGTCTGTTCCGGCGCGCTCGCCGCCATCGCGGGCATCCTCGCCACCGCACGCCTGACCGCGAGCGACCCCACCTCGCTCGGCAACCTGATGGAACTCTCCGCCATCACCGCCGTGGTCGTCGGCGGCACCCCGCTCAGTGGTGGGCGGGTGCGCATCGGCGGGACCGTCGCGGGCGCCGTACTCATCCAGTTGCTCACCACCACCCTCATCAAGCACGATCTGCCGCCGTCGTGGACCCAGATCGCCCAGGCCGTGGTGATCGTCCTCGCCGTCTACGCGGCCCGGGAACGAGGCAGGCGATGACCGCGCACACCGAGGAGGCCGGCGTGCCGCTCCCGACCACCGGCCGGATCCAGGACGAGCCCCCGCGCGCGAGCCGCTCCGAACGGCTCAGCGCCCTGGCCCAGCAGCACGGCGCGCTGGTGACCCTGGTGATCGCCATGACCATGGCGTCACTGAGTTTCGACACGTTCCTGACCGGCGACAACCTGGAGAACATGGCGCTGTCCTCGGCGTTCCTCGCCGTGGTCGCGCTCGGCATGACCTTCGTGATCGTCACCGGCGGGATCGACCTGTCGGTGGGCTCGTCGTTCGCCCTGGGCGGGGTGCTCGCGGCCTGGGGATCGCGGTACGGGACCGTCGTCGCCCTCCTGCTCCCGCTCGCCGTGTGCGGGCTGATCGGACTCGTCAACGGGCTGCTGATCGCGCGGGTCCGGCTGGCCCCGTTCATCGTCACCCTGGCCGCCATGCTGGGCGCCCGGGGACTCCTTCTGGCGATCACCGACGAGGGCTCGACGACGTATCTGGTCGACAAGGACTCGTTCTTCGCGACCCTGGGCCAAGGCTCGTTGATCGGCATCGGGACACCCGTGTGGATCACCGTGGCGCTGTTCGTGCTGGGCGCGGTCGTGCTGCGGCGGAGCCGGTTCGGACAGTACGTGTACGCGGTCGGCGGCAACGAGGACGCCGGAGCCCTGATGGGCGCGCCGGTGGCCCGTACGAAGATCACGGTCTACACGCTCTCCGGGCTGTGCGCCGGGCTCGCCGGCGCGCTCAACGCGGCCTGGCTGGCGTCCGGCGTGACCATCCTCGGCACCGGGATGGAACTGGAGGCGATCTCGGCGGTGGTCATCGGCGGCACCCTGCTGAGCGGTGGATTCGGTTTCATCAGCGGCTCCCTCGTGGGGGTGCTGCTGCTGAAGGTCATCCAGAACGTCATCAACCAGATCGGCTCGCTCGACTCGGCCTACCAACAGGTCGTCAGCGGCGCCTTCCTGGCCGTGGTGGTCGTCGCGCAGACCTGGCTGGGCCGCCGACGAAGGGTTCTGTGACCGGTGGAGCTGTCGTCGCCGACCGGTCGAGGGGACCGGCCGGCGACGACGCGGGACCCCCCGGCCGTGCGGTGTCCGGCCGGGGCGACGTGGGGGACCAGGTAGTGTCCGGCGGCCGCTGACGCGCCCGGCACGCTGGTACGCGGTGGGGGCTCTCGGCGCGCCGGTCAGCTGACGAAGCGCCACTTCTGGTTGGCGTCATCGGAGTCGCGGCAGCTCCACTGGTGGATCTTGGCACCGTCGTCCTTCGACCACGCCTCGACGTCCACGCACTTGCCGCTGTACCGGCTGACGAGCTTGAACCACTCCCCGCCCGCCTCCTGGATCCGCCAGTCCTGGCTCGCACCGCCGTGGCACGCCCACTGGTGGATCTTGGCTCCGTCGGCATACGAAGGCCCCTCGATGTCGAGGCACTTCTTGCTGTTGAGGTTGACCAGCCGCCAGTAGCCGGAGCCTCGGGGCTGGAACGTCCACTTCTGGTTCGTGTCGTTGTCGAGTCGGCAGCTCCACTGGTGGACCGCGGCGCCGTCGTCCTTCGACCACGCCTCGACATCGGCGCATTTCGCGGAGTTCAGACTCTGCAGTTTGGTCGGGCCGCTCGGTGGGACGGCGATCGAAGCGCCTTCCGCCGAGGTCGCCATGACGGCGGCCAGTCCGAGGGCGAGCGTCGTGGCTACCAGTGATGTCCGCATAGGTGCTCCCGCATCCGATCCGATGTCCGGGCCTGCCCCGTGCGGGCCCCGCAGGCGAACGTAGCGGGGGCGGCGGCGGCTCCGGATCCGCCAGTTGAGTGACCGTACGGCCTTCTGACCAGCAGAAACGATCCCGCGTACCGGTCGGGGGCCGGGTCGCAGCCGGGGGGCGGTCGACATCCGCTCCGCCGTACCCGGTCGCCGGGAACGTGGTGCGGACGCGTCTCCACGTAGGCGCAGGGGTGGTGCGTGGCCGGGACGGCCGAGCCCGCCCGGCGCGGGGCCGGGACGGCCGGGGTCGGGACGGCGGGGGTCGGGACGGCGGGGGCCGGGACGATCACTGTCCGCGCGTGCCGACCACGCGGGCCGTGCCGGAGGCGGCGGCCGTCGGTGACGAGGCGAACCGGCCCGGGGCTAGGATCCAGGGCATGGCCCTGACCGTGAAGGACGTGGACCGGTTCGAGGCGTCCAGGCCCCGTCTGGAGGCCATCGCCTACCGCCTCCTCGGCTCGGCGAGCGAGGCCGAGGACGCCGCGCAGGAGACGTTCCTGCGCTGGCAGGCCGCCGACGTCGACCACATCGAGGTCCCCGAGGCCTGGCTGACGAAGGTACTCACCAACCTCTGCCTCAACCAGCTCACTTCGGCCCGCGCGCGGCGTGAGACCTACGTCGGCCAGTGGCTGCCCGAGCCGTTGCTCGCCGGCGACCCGATGCTCGGCCCGGCCGACACCGCCGAACAGCGCGAATCGGTCTCGTACGCGGTCCTCGCCGTCCTGGAGCGCCTCACCCCCAACGAGCGGGCGGTGTACGTGCTGCGGGAGGCGTTCGGCTACCCGCACCGGGAGATCGCCGAGATCCTCGACATCGGCGAGGCCGCCTGCCAGCAGATCTTCCACCGTGCCAAGAAGCATGTCGCGGAAGGCAAGGCCCGCACCGAGGTCGACGAGGCCGCCGCCCGGAGGATCATCGACGAGTTCCTCACGGCCGCCACCAGTGGCCGGACCGAACTGCTCGTGCGGCTGCTCACCCAGGACGCCGTCGCGGTCGGCGACGGCGGCGGGAAGGTCCCGGCCCGCGCCAAGGCGTTCGAGGGCGCCCTCGCGGTCGCGAAGTTCATGCGAGGTCTGTTCAAGCCCAGCCAGGCCAAGCGCACGCTGGCCGGCGGCTCACCCGAGGTCTACGCCACGACGGCCAACGGCGACCCCGCCATCGTGGCGGTCGTCGACGGCCGGGTCATCGGTGTCATGTGCCTGGACATCACCACCGAGGGCATCGCCGCGTTCCGCAACCAGGTCAACCCCGACAAGCTCGAACGCGCGAACCGGCGATGGGCGGCCGACGACCACGGCGAACCGCTGCTCCAGCTCTTCTGACCTCGATGTGAGGTGCTTCACACCACGTTCCTGTCAGGAAACGGCGGGCCGCCCGGTTCAGGTGGCGAATCCGCTCAAGACAGGAGCCAGGAAATGCAGCACCGAATCGTCGTGCTCGGAGCCGGATACGCCGGAGCCATCGCCGCCGGACGCCTCGCCAAGCGGCTGCGCCGCGAAGAGGTCGCCATCACTCTCGTGAACGCCGAACCCGACTTCGTCGAGCGCGTCCGGATGCATCAGCTCGCGGTCGGCCAGGACCTCAAGTCCCGCCCGTTCAGGGAGATGTTCGCGGACACCGGCGTCCAACTGAGGCTCGCGAAGGTCACCGGCGTCGACGTCGACCACAGGAGCGTCGCCGTCACCGGCGCGAACGGTGCCGAGGAGCTGGCGTACGACACCCTCGTCTACGCCCTCGGCAGCGGCTGGAACGACCAGGGCGTCCCCGGCACCACCGAGCACGCCCACGACATCGCCGCTCGCCCCGGAGCGCTCAGGCTGCGCGAACGCCTCGCCCACCTGGACGCCGGCCGGCCCGTGACGGTGGTCGGCGGCGGCCTCACCGGCCTGGAGTTCGCGACCGAACTCGCCGAGGGCCGACCGGACCTCGACGTGGCCCTCGCGGTCCGGGGCGAGCTCGGCGACTGGCTCTCGCCCAAGGGCCGACGGCACCTGCGCGAGGTCGTCGACAGGCTCGGCATCACCGTGCACGAGCACGCCACCGTCACGGCGGTCGAGGCCGACCGCGTCGTCACCGCGGACGGCACGTCCATCGCGGCCGCGGTCACCGTGTGGACCACCGGCTTCGCGGTACACCCGATCGCGCGGGCCACCACCCTGGAGGTCACCGACACCGGCCGGATCGTGGTCGACGGGTCCATGCGCTCGATCTCGCATCCCGACGTGTACGCCGTCGGGGACGCCGCCATGGCGATGGGCCCCGGCGACAAACCGCTGCGGATGTCGTGCGCCTCGGGCACTCCCATGGCCTGGCAGGCTGCCGACTCCATCGCGGCCCGCCTGACCGGCGGGAAGCTCCCGAACGCGCCGCTGCGCTACTTCAACCAGTGCGTCTCGCTGGGCCGCAAGGAGGGTCTGATCCAGTACGTGACCGCCGACGACCGCGCCGTCCGGGCGGCCCTCACCGGACGGCTCGCCGCCGTCTACAAGGAACTGATCTGCAAAGGCGCGGCCTGGAGCGTCGCCAATCCGACCCTCGGGATCCCGACTCGGCGTCGCCGCGTGACGGCGGAGCCGGACCACCGGGTGGCGGCTGCCACCGCGGATCGGCCGCAATGATCGACAGGACGTCATCGCTCGTGGCTTCGTCACCGGTTCGGAGGTCCTGGCGGGCTCTTGGGCCGGTTCTTGGCGGGCTCGCTCGGCGGCGCGTACGGGAGGCGGAGTTCGAAGAGCGCGCCGCCCGAGGGCGCCTCGCCGGCGGTGAGCGAACCGTCGTGGCGGCGTGCGATGTCGCGGGCGATGGCCAGACCGAGGCCCGCGCCGCCGTCGTCCCGGGTGCGCGCGTCGTCCAGGCGTACGAACCGCTGGAAGACCCGTTCTCGTTCGGTGGCCGGTATGCCGTCGCCGTCGTCCGCGACGGTGAGCACGACGCGGTCGCCCCGCCGTTGTACGCGTACGGCCACGGCGGTGCGCGCGTGCCGTTGCGCGTTGTCGAGGAGATTGCCGATCACCCGGGCCAACTGGTGGCGAGAGCCGGCCACTTCGCATCCTTCGCCAGCGCCAGCGCCAGCGCCAGCGCCTTCGCCTTCGCAGGCGTCGGCGTCGACGGACACGGGCGTGCGGTCGGCGGGACGGCGCTCCACCTCCTCGCGGACCAGCTCGGCCAGGTCGACCCGCCCCTGCGCGGGCCGCTGCCCGGCGTCGAGCCGGGCGAGCAGCAACAGGTCGGCCGCGAGGTGCTGCAGCCGCTCGGTGTCCTTGACCGCTCCGGGTACGTCCAGCAGGTGCGGGTGGGCCGAGCCGACCTCGAGTTGGGTGCGCAACGAGGCGATGGGGCTGCGCAGTTCGTGGGAGGCGTCGGCGACGAAACGGCGCTGGCGGTCCACGGCGGCCTCCAGCGCGGTGAGCGTCTCGTTGGTGGTGTGGGCCAGGCGGGCCACCTCGTCGTGGGAGGCGGGCTCCGGCACCCGGCGGGAGAGGTCCTCGGAGGCGGTGATGGCCGCCATCTCCCGCCGGATGCCCTCCACCGGGGCGAGCGCGCGCCGCGTCACCAGCCAGGTGACGCCGCCGACGACCAGCAGCACCAGCGGCAGTCCCGCCAGCATCGCCGTCCCGGTGCTGCGGACGGCACTCTCGCGCGCCGCCAGCGAGGCGCCCGCGTGGACGAGCACGGTTCGGCCGCCGAGATCGGTGGCCTTGATGGTGGCGAAGCGGTACGGGGCACTGTGCCCGTCGACCACCGCGCGCCCGGAGCTCTCCTGGACGGTGTCGCCGATGGTGCCGATGGCCGGGTCGTCCGTGCGGGGCGTCGCGCCGTCGTCCGAACCGTGGTCGTCGGAGCCGCTGCCGTGTGAACCGTGGCTGTCCGAACCGCTGTCGTCCGTTCCGCTGTCGTCTGTTCCGTGGGCGCCCGAGCCTCCGTCGTCCGAGCCTCCGTCGTCCGTTCCGCTGTCGTCGCTCGCGCGGTCCCGGCTCCCGCCCCCGCCATGCCCGCTGTCGTCGTCGGCCCTCTCGTCGTCCCGGTCGGCCATGGGGGAGGGACGTGGGTTCGGGCCCCCGGACGCGGACATGGGCCGGGGAGGTGAGGTGGGGGCGGGCGAGGAAGCGGGGGCAGCGGGAACAGACGGCACACGCACGGCACTCACCCCGGTGCCGCTGATGCTCTGCAGCCCCCGGCCCACCGCCAGCAGCCTGCCGTCCTCGTCCGTCACCTGCACCGGAACCCCTGTCCGCGCCCCTTCCGGCAGCGGCAGCCGGGTGCCGCCACCGGGCCAGGTGGCGACGCCGAGGGCGATTCTGCGGGCCGTCTCGTTGGCCTGGTTCTGCGCCTGCTGGGTGAGGTTGGTGTGCAGCGACATCAGCACCGCGAGCCCGGCGGCCACCAGCGCGACGCTCACCACGGCGGTCGCCCCCAGGACCATCGTGGCCTTCACGGAGCCCAGCAGCCGCCGCCTCACGGAGTCACCATCCGGTAGCCGGCGCCGCGCACGGTCTGGATCGTCTCCGTGCCGAGTTTCCGGCGCAGCGTGCTGACATAGACCTCGACGATGTTCGGGTCGCCGTCGTAGGCGAAGTCCCAGACGTGCTCGAGGATCTCGGGCTTGCCGACCACCTGTCCGGCCCGTGTCGCGAGCTGTTCGAGTACGGCGAACTCCTTCGCGGTGAGCGCGACTTCCTCCTCGTCCCGGCACACCCGGCGGGCTGCCCTGTCGACGACGAGCCCCCCGACGCGCAGTACCGGTGACGCGCCCGCTGTGCCGCGCCGGCGCAGCAGCGCCTTCACGCGCGCCACCAGCACGACGTACGAGAACGGCTTCGTCAGGTAGTCGTCGGCCCCGGTGTCCAGGCCCTCCGCCTCGTCGTACTCGCCGTCCTTGGCCGTGAGCATCAGGATCGGCACGTCGTGGCCGGCGGCGCGCAGAGCCGCGCAGACGCGGTAGCCGTTGAGACCCGGCAGCATGATGTCGAGCAGCACCAGGTCGTGGACGCCCTCGGCGGCCCGGTGGAGCCCCTCGTTCCCGTCGTGGACGACGTCCACGGCGAAGCCCTCGGCCCGCAGGCCCTTCGCCAGCGAGAGCGCGAGCCGCTTCTCGTCCTCCACGATCAACAGGCGCATGTGTCCAGCCTCCCAAACGGAACCTGAAGGAGTCTTCAGGTGGCTTCAGGTCCCCTTCAGCTTCCCCCGCGCACATTGGGGTCACCGAACAGCCAGGACAAGGATCCGACACAGGCCGGGCGACTGCCGGGCCGGGGAGGCTCATCATGAAGCGCACCGCAGTCATCGCCACCGCTTTCGGCGCCGCCGTCATCATCGGTGGCGGGAGTTACTCGGCGCTCGCCTCGGGGGGCGGCGACCGGCACGGCGGCGGCCTCGAGGATCGGCCGGCGGTGACGGCGTCACCCTCGCCCTCGGGATCGTCGGTGACGGCGGCGCCCTCGGCGTCGGGATCGCTGCTCACCGCCGCCCAGGCGGCGGCCGCCGCGCGGAAGACGTACCCGGGTACCGTCGTCAAGGTCGACCTCGACGACGACCACCCGGGCTACTGGGAGGTGTACATCGTCGGCGCCGACCAGGTCCGCCGCGAACTCCGTGTCGACGCCCGCACGGGCGCCGTCACCGTGGACCGGCGCGGTGGTGACGACCTCCCGGGAGACGATCACCGTGGGCACACCGGGGGAGACGACCGAGGCCGCGAAACCCGTGGACAGGACGACCAGTCGGGGGACGACCACGGCGTGCACGCCGAAGGGGAGGATGACCACGTAGGTGAGCACCACGGCGGTGAGCACCACGGCGGTGACGACAACGGCCGTGGCCGTGACCGGGGTCGCGAGGGCCACGGCGGCGACGATCGGTCCTGAGATCGGATCGAGCGTCGGAGCCGGCCGGCTGCCTCAGGCATCGCCCACGGGCGCGCCAGGTTCCTGATCGCGTCGTGGCCAGGACGTGCCGAGGTCCCGACGCATGGCGACCTGTGCTTCCTCGGTCGCCGCGAGATAGTCGCGCGTTCGGCGGCGGAACTCCGGGTCGCGCGTGGTGACCCCCGTCGAGACGAGGTCGCGGAGGTCACGGACCTTCCAGAAGGCCTGATTGGTGGGGTCCATCACCTCCCATGGAGCGATCAACGCGAGTTCGTAGCGCAGCGGGTACACGTTGCTGGCCACGAACACCTCATGGGCCGCGGTCCGTGCGTCCTCCGCCGGGCGACCGTCGCGCGCCGTCTCGTGCAGCCGCGTGTACGCGTCCGACAGCGCTCCCATGAACGCCGCGTACGCCTGCCGACGCGTGTCCTGGTTGAGTGCCGCACGGTCACGGCGCCAGCGAAGCCGGTCGGCGAGCAGGGTGGAACCGACGCCGATCGCGGCACCGGTCAGTGTGTTCAGCGGGGCCAACCAGTCCATGGACGGGACCTTATGGGGAGGCCGCCCGGCGCGGAAAGGCACCAGCGACCGACCACCCGCTCAACTGCCCCACTGAGTTACTCGGCCATGTTCAGGCACAGCCCGGAACCAACGCCCCTCGACAGGTGAGTTGCCGAAATGAATGAACGGAGGAAATCCACACCCGACGGCATGGAAGAGCGGACCAGGGGCACACGGTTGCTCGGAGGTTGATAACTATGGTTCCCCTGCTTCTCGTTCTTCTGCTCGCGGTCATTCTGTTCGGCGCCGGTTTCGCGGTCAAGATTCTCTGGTGGGTCGCGATCGCCGTGCTGGTGCTGTGGCTGGTGGGGTTCGTCGCCCGCCCGAGGGGCGGTACCGGTCGCTGGTACCGCTGGTAGCGGCACCCTCGTCGGGATATCCGGCAATCCGGGCCCACCCCTTTCCTCGGGGTGGGCCCCGCCGTCGTATCCACGGAAAACCGGAATGCGACGGCGGATTCCTTTTCCCGCCGCAGCCCGATGATTTTGCCGCTTCCGGGTACGCGAAAGGCAACCGGGGTGGTGCCGTGACGCAGTCGGGAATCGGTTGCCTCCACCGATCGGCGGCCACCCCGGCCTGCGATCGGATGGGCGGCGACGCGGGACACCGTCGAGGCCGGGCCCGGCGTCAGGCGAGCAGGAGGGGGAGGGTGGCCGTAAGGCGTTTGCCGACAGTCTCCTGGCGTGCGGTGAACTTCTCGACGACGGCCATGACGATCTCCAGGCCGTGCTGGCCGATCCGCCCGGGATCCGCCGCTCGGGCGGCGGGAAGTACCGGGTCGCTGTCCCAGACCTCGATCTCCACGACGGCGTCCACCAGACGCAGGCAGAGCAGCGCCGGGCCGTGCGCGTACTTGTAGGCGTTGGTGACGAGTTCGCTCACCACGAGCTGCGCCAGGTCCATGGCCCGCGCGGTGACCGCGATGCCGTGCTCGGTCCGCAGCCGGGTGAGGAAGTCGACCGTGAGACGACGTGCTTCGGCGATCGAGCTGCTGTCGTTCTCGAGGGCCGCGGTGAATTCGACAGGGTCGGGACCCGGTCCGGAAGAACCCTCCATGACCCTGTCGGGGTCCATCCACACCACTGCCCCTCCGTGTTGCCCCAGCGCACCGATACCCCCGCCGCACCCTTCCACACTCTCGCACAGACTTTCTGTGCAAAGGCCAGTGACAGGCGTCAGCCCTAGGATGGCTGGGCAGTGACAGACAAGCACCGAGCAGACCGTGACCGAGGGCGGCAGAGGCATAACTGTGGCAGACATCCCGAACACGACGGGGCACGGTGGGCTGTCGGTCGACCGCCACACCACCGAGGGCGTCACGGTCGTCACCCCTCACGGCGAGGTGGACTTCCAGGCCGCCCCCGCTCTCCAGGCCGCCCTGCCCCCGACCGCCCCGGTGCCCCGACCCTGCATCGTGGTCGACCTCGGCGACGTCACCTTCATGGACTCCAGCGGCATCAACGTCCTCATCACCGCGCACCGGGCTCTCCCCGAGCCGGGCTGGCTACGCCTGGCGGCCGCCCGCAGCGCCGTCCTGCGCACGCTCGAACTCGTGGGCCTCGACTCCGTCATGCCGGTCTATCCCACCCTCGACGACGCCCTCGCCGACGCGGCGGACTGCGACACCGCGCCTCCCGGCACGGCGTGACCGCGCCGCCCCTCGGGGCGGTGGCTACGTTCCCGCGTGACGCGGCGGAAGGCCCATGGGGTTGGGGAAGGGGATGGTGCCGGAGGCCAGGATCTGGTCGGCCGGCGGGGCGAGCAGGCGAAGCACCCGGGCGGCCTCGGTCCGGGTCAGGGCGCGGTAGGGCCGGACGGCGAGGTCGTCGGTGCGGGCCTCGATGTGGGCACGCAGGGCGCGGCCCTCGGCGGTGAGGCGTGCGCTGTTCTCCAGCAGGCCGCGCCCGGTGAGCCGGTCCACGGCCGCCTGCCAGTCGTCCTCGGACCAGCCGCGGTTGTCCCGCAGGGTCGCCGCGGGCACGTTCTCGCTCACGGCGAAGAGGACGTGGGCCTCGCAGCCGTCCAGGCCCTCGGCGGTCAGCACGGCGACGTGGCCGTCACCGCGGTGCTCGCGCAGTGCCGTGGCGGCCTGCCAGAGGGCGGTGACCGGGTCGTCGGGCGCGGGCAGGCCGCGGTTGGCGGCGAACAGGGGTCGCCCCGAGCCGTCCGCGGCGGCGACGGTCCGCGCCAGCAACGGGACGAGGTCTGCCGTCACCCGCTCCGTCGCCGGCGCCACGCGGCGCAGTGCCGCGGTGGCCGCTCCGGCGCGGGCGCCGAGCACCGCCTCCGGCGTGGCGTATGCCCACGCTTCGGGGATGGCGCGTCGCACCATGGCGGGGTGGAAGTTGAAGAAGGCCGCCTCCACCACCCCTGCCGTGACCGCTCCCAACGGCGCCGCCCGGCCCGCGAAGTAGCCCGTCCAGAAGCCGCGCAAACCGACCCGGCGGAGGGCCTCGCGACTCTCGGCGGCGAAGTACGTCACCGCGTGCAGGGGTTCCAAGACCCGCCAGACCGTACGGGCGAATGCCGTGTCCACGCGTGTCAGTCTCGCAGACGGCCCGCACCGGGGTGGCGGGTGCCGCCACGGAGCCGGACGGGCTCGGGCGGGCGGCCCGTCACGCGGCCGGGTCCGGCGGTCGCCCCGCGCACCTGAGGCCGCCCGCGGAGGCGTCTGTCGACCAGGTCGCCTCGGACGCGGACCACCGGCTTCAGGGTTCCGGCAGAGGACGCCAAGGCCGACTGCGACGTCACCCGGGGACCCGAGGGGCCGCGGGCGGAGCGGGTCGTCGGCCGGTAGCGCGTCGCGGGCGGCCCAGGGCGGCGGCCTTGCCCGTCGCACCAGGCCACCCCAGGTGAGGGCGGCCGCGATCGCCGACGGAGTGGCTTGTTACCTTCTTGACCGACCCTCGCAGGCGGCGGTCGGTGACTTGGAGGGTTCTGATGGGAGAAGCTGCGCCGCTGGATCTGGTCGGGGTGGACGCGGAGGCGGAGCAGGCCTACCGCCACCTGCTGGCCCGCGGTGGCGGGACCGTCGACGACGTGATGGCGGCGCTCGGAGTGACCTACCCCAAAGGGCTGGCACTGCTCGAACGGTTGCACCGGTTCGGGCTGGTCAGCCGTCGCACGTCGGGGGAGTTCCTCACCGTGGACCCCCGGCACGCGCTGCGGGCGCTGGTGGAGTCACGCGAACGGCAACTGGCCTCCGTGCGCGACGCGGCGGGTCCCCTCGGCGCGATCTTCGACACCGCGAAAAGGGCCAGGAACGGCGGCCATGGGACCCTTGTGATCAGCGGTCCGGAGGCGGTCGGCGACCGCTACTACCGGTTGAAGCAGGCCGCGCGCGCCGAGATCCGCGCCTTGGACCGTCCTCCGTTCCTGCTGGCCCCCAACAGTCCGCTCGACGAGGCGGCGGTGGGACGAGGTGTCCGGGTGCGCGCCGTCTACGCGGCGGCCAGCTTCGTCGCGGACGGCAGCCGGCAGGAGATCGGCAGCCTGGTGTCGCGCGGCGAGGAGGCCAGGATCACACCGACGCTGCCGATCAAGCTGGCCATGGCCGACCGTTCGGCCGCGATGGTGTCCCTGAGTCTGTCCGACGGCGACAACGAGTGCCTCTACACCGAGGCGCCCCCGCTGCTGGAGGCACTCGCGGAACTCTTCGAGCGCTACTGGTCGGCCGCGTCCCCACTGGCGGGCACGCCGGGGCCGGGCGAGCAGGTGCCGCTGCCGGCCCGTGCCCTGGACGAGGACCGCGACCCCACCGACGAGGAGCGGAATCTCCTCGCGTTGTTCGCGGCCGGAGTCAAGGACGAGGCGATCGCCCGCCAGTTCGGAATCTCGTCGAGGACGCTGCGCAGGCGCATCCAGGATCTCTACGCGGAACTGGGAACGACCAGCCGTTTCGGCGCGGGCGTCGCCGCGGCGCGCCGAAACTGGGTCTGAGCGCTCGGAGGGCGTCACCCGCTCGGCGTCGCCTCCGGACGGCGGCGACGGACGCGCCTTCTCGGCGTGGCGGTCAGGACAGGATCTCGACGTACCCGTCGGTGCCGTGCACGCGGATCCGCTGCCCGTCCCGGATCAGCCGGGTGGCCCGCTCCACGCCCACGACGGCAGGCAGGCCGTACTCCCGGGCGATCACCGCGCCATGGGTCATCAGGCCGCCCACCTCCGTCACCAGGCCCGCGATGCCGACGAACAGCGGTGACCAGCTGGGGTCCGTGAAGGTCGTGACCAGGATGTCGCCCGCTTCGAGGTCGGCCTCCGCCATGTCGAGGATGACGCGGGCCCTGCCTTCGACGGTCCCGGCGGAAACCGGTAGACCGGTCAGGGCGCCGGCGGGTACGTCGTCGCGCCGGTACGCTCCCGTGACGGCCTCACCCTCCGATGTGAGCACCCGGGGCGGGGTGAGCGCGCGGTACGCCCGGAACGCCTCCTTGCGCCGCTGGATGAGCTGGTCGTCCACCTGTCGCGAGCGCACGACGTCGTGGAACTCCTGGAACGTGAGGTGGAAGACGTCCTCCTTCTCAGCGAGCACGCCGGCCCGCACGAGGCGCTCGGCCTCCTCCAGCAGGGCCCGCTTGTAGACGAAGTAGCGGCTCACGATGCCGTACTTCGGGTACTCCCGGTACCCGATGAAGGCCCTGACCTGGTCGATCATCCGCTTGGTCGCGTCGGCCCTGCCTTCCCCGTCCGGCAGGGCCCGCAAGCGTGACAGCACGTCCTGTTCCTTCTCCCGCGCCTTCCGCCGCCCCTGCTCGAAGCGTCGCTCGGCGGCGCCCGGCTCGAAGTTCCTGACGTTGTCGAGGATCACGGGCACGAGTGTGCCGGGGCGCTCGCGCCACCGTGGCCTCGTGATGTCGATCTCGCCGACGCACCGCATGCCGTACCGGTCGAGGTAGGCCTCGATGGCGTCGCGCGCCTCGGTGCCGCCCGCGAGCTTCGCGAGCTCGTCCAGGAAGTCCTCGTACTCGATGTGCTCGACGTGCTCGACGCCCCGCAGGAACGCCACCACCTCCGAGCGCGGGCGGATCACGTCCGCGACGTCGAGCAGCGCCAGTCCCATCTCGGACGTGATGTTGTCGGGGGCGGACAGCGTGAGCGTGTCCGCCGCGTTCTTCTCGCCCAGCCACTCCCGCAGCTTGTCGTTGAGCCACCAGGTGGCTTCCATCCCCGCCATGATCGCCCGCATGTTCAGCGGATCACCGAGGACTCGCTTGTGCTCCTCGAAGGCATCCAGCAGGAAGTCGAACAGCGCCGGTCCGGTCTTCGTCCGGATGTCGCGCTCCAGGGCGGCGACGGACACCTGGCTGCGCTCGATCAGCTCGCCGACGATGGCCGGATCGGCCTCGACCGGGACGGACGCACCGTCGACCGGCGGCCCCCCGGCGGCCGATCCCTGTGGCCCCCCGGGACTCGCCGCGTCCGGGACCGACGGGACGAAGTCCTCGCGGTCGAGGACGGTCTCCAGAGCGTTCCTGACCAGCGGATCGCCCTTCCCCATGACGTCCAGGAGCGCGGCGCGGCTCGCGGGGGAGGCCAGGCGCCGGGTGACGTCGACGAACAGCCTGCCGCCCGCTTCGTGCATGGGCACCATGGCCGTGAGCCGCCACATGGAGTGGCCCAGGGGCTTCATGGCGTCCGTCATCATCTGCTGATGGCCGACGGAGACGTAGACGTGGTTCTCCTGGTCGCCGGCTGCGGGAACGGGGAACAGCGTCGTGACGGGCCGGCTCTGCACGATCTGGAAACCGTCGTCGACCAGGCACCATTCGATGTCCTGCGGACGGCCGAAGTGTGCTTCGATCCGCCGGCCGAGCTCCACGAGCCGCACCACCTGCGCGTCCGTCAGTGCCGGTTGCTCCTGCCGTCGCGGCTCGATCGCCACCTCCCGCGTACCGCCGGTCGGCACGGCGTGCACGGCGCGCTGTTTGGCGGCGATCGTCCTGGCGACGACTTCGCCGTGTCGCACCTTGAAGACGTCCGGGTTCACCATGCCGGAGACCAGGGCCTCGCCGAGTCCGAAGCCGGCGTCCACGGTGGCGACCTTCCGGTTGCCGGTGACGGGGTCGGCCGTGAACAGGACGCCGGCCGCCTGCGGGAAGGCCATCCGCTGCACGACCACGGCCATGTGGACCGTACGGTGGTCGATGCCGTTCCGCTGACGGTAGGTCACCGCCCGTTCGGTGAACAGTGAGGCCCAGCACCGGCTGACGTGCCGGAGGACCGCCGTCGGCCCCACGACGTTCAGGTACGTGTCCTGCTGGCCGGCGAAGGAGGCCGTCGGCAGGTCCTCGGCCGTCGCGCTGGATCGGACGGCGTAGGCGGCTCGCTCGTCGAACTCGGAGAGCGCGCGGGTGATCGCCGCCGCGAGGTCGCCCGGGATGGCGATTCCCTCGATGGTCGCGCGGATCTGTGCGCTGAACGTCCGGATCGCCTCCCGGTCGTCCGGGCTCGAGCGCGACAGTCGATCGAGCTGATCCTCGATCGACGGCCCTTCGGCCATGATCCGCCGGAAGGCGTCCGTCGTGACGCAAAAGCCGCCCGGCACGTGGATGCCCTCGATCCGCGACAGCCCGCCGAGGTGCGCGCCCTTGCCGCCGACGACCGCTCCCTGCCCCTCGTCGACCGCTTGAAGATCCAAAACGTACTGCTCGGTCACTGCGTTGCCTCCAAGGCGGCCGTGCTCCGTTGCCCGCGCCGGCCGCTCGCGTCGCCGGCGCCTTCCACTCTGTCGACCTTCTTTGCCGGGTACGTCCTCAGCCCCGGCCGTCTTCCCGTTCCCGCCGACGGGTCGAGATTCTGCGCCACCCCCCGGGCCTTGCCGCAAGCCCCCCGGTGCGCTATACCTTAGGAGCGGCAAGGAGAGGGCTCTCCTTGCCTTTCTCTTTTTCCGCCCCATGGAACCGGCACGCTTCTCGCGAAGCGATGGCGCGTCGCGTACGGGCACGCGTCGTCGGCCCAGGCGGATGGCCGAGCGGCCGCGGATGCACCCCGGCCGAGGTCACCGGACGAGGCCTGATCCTTATGTCCGTTTTGCCCCATCGTATTACGTGTCGCCGATGAATTGATGGCTCGTCACATTCTCTTATTCGGCCTCGATCGGGCGGCTTTCGCGATACGCCTCAGGGCGGCCCCGCCATGCCCCAATAGGGAATCGCCGCGATGGAACCGCGGCTTGTCCACTTGAGGCCATTGGCACCCAAGGGACAAGACCTCTTCTTTACAGCGGCGCAGATGAATGGCTGACTACGAACATCTTTCGCACGCCTAGCTCTTGAGGTTCCCTTGCGTACACCTCCGTCTCCCAGACGCGGGCTGACAATCGCGGTCGCCGTCCTCGTGGCACTGACGACCATCGGACCGGCCGCGTCAGCCGAGTCCCGCACCGCGCCCACCGCACCCGCCGTCTCCGCCGCCGGACGCCCGGACGTCACCGGTACCGTCACGCTGATCACGGGTGACAAGGTCGCGGTGGCCGTCAGCAACGGTCATACCACCGCGACCGTGTCCGATCCGCAGGGCAGGCCCAGCGGCGCCCATGTCATGGCGGTGGGGCCCGACACGTACGTGTATCCCGACGCGGCGCTGCCCTACATCGCGTCAGGCGTGCTCGACGAGCGGCTGTTCAACGTCAACGAACTGCTCGCGGACGGTTACGACGACAGCCACAGCGACCGGCTGCCGCTGATCGTCACCTACACCGACGCCGCCGCCCGCACCCGCAGCGCGAAGACCCCGGACGGCGCGCGGAAGACCCTGACACTGAGCAGCATCCAGGGGGCCGCGATATCCGCCGACCATGAGCGGGCGACGGACTTCTGGTCCTCCCTCACCGGCGGCGCCGCCAAGAAGGCGGGAGCCGGGCAGCCCTCCGGGCGGCTGACGGGCGGGATCGCCAAGGTGTGGCTGGACGGCAAGGCCGAGGCTGCCCTGTCCGACACCACCGCGCAGATCGGCGCGCCCGAGGTCTGGGCGGGCGGGGACACCGGTCAGGGCGTGGACGTCGCCGTGCTCGACACGGGAATCGACGCCGCGCACCCGGACTTCGCGGGGCGGATCGCCGCGTCGGAGAGCTTCGTGCCGGGCCAGGACGTCACCGACCGGCACGGTCACGGCACGCACGTCGCCTCGACGGTCGCCGGAACGGGCGCCGCGTCCGACGGCAAGGAGAAGGGCGTCGCCCCGGGCGCCTCGCTGCACATCGGCAAGGTCCTGGACAACGACGGCAGCGGCCAGGACTCCTGGATCCTGGCAGGCATGGAGTGGGCGGCCCGCGACCAGCACGCGAAGGTCGTCAGCATGAGCCTGGGCGGTGGCCCCACCGACGGCACCGACCCGCTGAGCCAGGCCGTGAACCGCCTCAGCGCCGAGACGGGGGCGCTGTTCGTCATCGCCGCCGGCAACGCCGGCCCGGAGACGTACACCGTGAGCGCCCCCGGTGCCGCGGACGCCGCGCTGACGGTCGGCGCGGTGGAGGGCCCGGGCAAGGGCGTGGACCAGCTGGCGAACTTCTCCAGCCGCGGCCCCCGCAAGGGCGACAACGCCATCAAGCCCGATCTCACCGCCCCGGGTGTCAACGTACTGGCGGCGCGCTCGCAGTACGCGCCGGAGGGTGAGGGCGCCTACCAGGCGATGAGCGGCACCTCCATGGCCACTCCCCACGTCGCCGGCGCGGCCGCGCTGCTCGCCGCCGAGCACCCGGACTGGACGGGGCAGCAGCTCAAGGACGCCCTGGTCAGCACTGTCTCGAACGGCGACAGGTACAGCCCCTTCCTGGCCGGCAACGGGCGGCTCGACGTCGCCGCCGCGGTGAAGGCCACGCTGGTCGCCTCCGGGAACGCGTTCGTGCAGGCCCACTACCCGTACACGCCGGGCCAGACCGTCCGCAAGGACGTGACGTACACCAACACCGGCGCCGAGCCGGTCACCCTGGACCTGTCCATACCCGCGGGCCTGCTGCCCGAGGGGCTGCTGACCCTCACCGACACACGGCTGACCGTGCCCGCGCACGGCACCACCACCGTCGGCGTGATCACCCACCTCGACGTGGCGCAGGACAACGCCGCCTACTCCGGCCGGCTCGTCGCCACCGGCGCCGACGGCACGATCCTCGCCCGCACGCCGATCGGTGTGAACAAGGAGGGCCAGCGGACCACGCTGTCCGTCACGGCCAAGGACCGTCGTGGGGCCGCACTGCCCGGCATCCTCATCGTGAAGGACGTCGAGCACAACACCACGCCCAAGATGTACGAGATCGACGCTTCGGGCCGCATGAGCGTGCGCCTGTCCCCGAGCACCTACTCGGCGTGGATGTACGCCGACGTGCCCGGCATCGACGGCACGCACACGCTGGGCGCCGCCGTGTTCTCCGCGCCGCAGATCGACCTGGGCACCGACCGCACCGTCCGCTTCGACGCCGCGGACCTGCGCAAGGCGGCCGCCTTCACCCCGCAGACGACCGCCAACCAGTTCATGCGCCTGGACCAGTACCGCACCAACGCCGGCCTGGTTCCGTACCTGGACAGTTACATGCCCGACTACTGGCGGTACGACAGCCTCTGGGTGACCCCGACGCCGAAGGTCACGAAGGGCACGTACGTCTTCGCCACCCGCTGGCGGCAGGTCCAGCCCCCGCTGACGTTCTCCGCCGGCTCGCAGACCTACGACGACGTAGTCGTCCAGAGCCTGTCCCCCAAGCTGCCGGAGGGTACGGGCGGCTACCGCGCCGTCTGGGCCGGTGACGGCTCGGCCGCGGAGTTCCGCAAGGTGAAGGTGCGCGGTCAGGTGGCGGTCGTCCGCCGGAGCGACACCGTGTCCGCCCCGGAGCAGGCCGCCCAGGCGGCGAAGGCCGGCGCCCGGCAGCTGCTCACCCTGAACGACGGCTACGGAAAGCTGGACCCCTGGGCGCACGAGCCCGAAGCCGCCCCGCTGCCGGTGGCCTCGCTCGGCACCGACGACAGCGCACGGCTGCTCAGCCTGCTCCGCAAGACCGGCACGACGACCCTGAAGGTGGTCTCGCACCCGTCTCCGCGCTACGTCTACGACCTGGTCCGCCACCACGACGGAGCCGTCCCCCGGGATCCGTCCTACCGGCCCGGCCGGGGCGAACTGGCCCGGATCGACGACAAGTTCCGCAACACCGAGCAGGGCATGGTCGTCCAGTACCGCGAGGACGTGAACGCCCTGTGGCCCGCGACCCTGAGAAGCGAGGTGACGCAGGTCCAGGCCCAGGGCACGCTGACGTCCTGGGTCACGGCGGGCGTCGGCTGGGTCTCCTCCGCCAGCATGTCCGACCTCTTCGAGGGCGGCGCGGCGCGCTCGTACAAGCCGGGCAGCACCACCGAGGAGACCTGGTTCGCCCCGATCCAGCACCCGCGGCTGCTGAGTGACGGCATCCGCTGGCAGGCCCCGTACCGAACCGGCGACATCATCAACACGTCCGTGTTGCTCGCCTGGGGGGACTCCGACCGTCACGAGGGCACCGCCTGGATCGACGGCGGATCGACGAAGCTCTCGCTCTACCAGGGCGACCAGCTGCTCGCCCAGGACTTCGACGAGCACATCCTGTCCGCCGAGGGGCTGTCGCAGGACCCGCTGCCGTACCGGATCGTCGTGGAGGGCCGGCGGAACGTGCCGAACCGCCCGTACTCGACCCGCACACGCACCGAGTGGGGCTTCACCTCCAGCACGAACACGCAGGACTACACGGCCATCACGCCGCTCCCGGTGGTGCAGCTCGACTACGCGGTGCCCACCGACCTGTCCGGAAAGGCGCACCGGCGGACCGGGCTGACGGTCACCCCGTCCCACCTGAAGGGCGCGGCGGGCGCGGGAGCGATCCGCACGGTGACCCTGGAGGTCTCCTACGACGACGGCGTCACCTGGCACCGGACCACGCTGCGCCACAAGGGCGCGGACTGGACGGCGTCGCTGAACGCGCCGCACAAGTCCCGGTTCGCGAGCCTGCGCACGACGGCGAAGGACGCCAAGGGGAACAGCGTGAGCCAGACCCTGATCCGCGCCTTCGGCCTCAAGTAGGCCCGTCGGCCCCGGCAACCGGGAATCGCGCGGTCCCGTTGCCGGGGCCAAACAACACTGCTCGGCCTGGGAGTTGTTCGAGCGCCCAGGGCGATCGTCGGGCCCGTCCACCGAAGTGGACGGGCCCGACGGCCGTGCGGAGCGCGTCAGCGCACGTGGATCGTCACCGTGACGGTCTTGAGGACCGCGGGCAGCTTGGTGGTGTCGACCTTCAGGATCTCGCCGTTGTCCTCCTGTCCCGTGGGCGGCAGCACCTTCTGGTGCACGGTCCATCTGCCGTCCGGGTCCACGGCGATGGTGTCGATGCCGAAGTCGTCGTCGTTGGACAGGTACAGCGTCCTGCCGCCGTCCGTGGTGGCGATGCCCTCGACCTTGTCGTGGCCGAAGAACGCGCCACTGGGGTCGAGTTGACTCACCAGCATGCCGACGTTGACGTACGGCTGCTTCTGCGCGACATGGACGCCGGCATTGGTGAGCGCGGTCAGCGCCGCGTTGGTGCCGGCCGTGCCGACGAGAGCCTCGGGTGACTTGCCGCCGACGGTCAGGCCGCTGACGTCGGTGGCGCCGTTGATGTCGACCTCGTACAGGGTCTTCTGGGCGAACGGCTCGAAGTTGCCGTCACGCTCGTCGATGAGGAACCTCGTGCCGGACAGCGCGGTGATCTCGCTGTTGGCGTCGCCCGTGGTCGCCGGGTTGTCCAGCAGGTACAGGTACTGCTTGGACTCGTACGTGCGCAGGTCCAGCGTGACGATACGGGTGGCCGCGACGTTGGCCGCCTTCGTGCCGCCGAGATCCGGCTGCTGCAACGCGGCCTGCATGACGCCCACCAGGGTCGAACCGTCGGGCGTGACCGTCAGGCCTTCCATGCCCTTGTTCTTCGCCCGGCCGGCGAGCTCGGCCGGAAGGTATCCGAGGATCTTGTGGAAGGCGTTGTCCGGGCTGTTCCGGTACGGGGTCAGCCGGCCCAGCTCGTAGCCGTGGGCGTCGAAGTGCGTGATGTACGGGCCGTACTCGTCCGACACCCAGAACGTGCCGTCCGGCAGCGCCACCAGACCCTCGGAGTCGTAACCGTACGGGTCCCTGGTCACGGGTGTGGGGGTACCGCCGTTGGCGTTCGTCGCGTCGACATCGTTGATCGTCTCGGCGGTGTCGTGGGGCGGACGGCCGCTGTACTTCACGCCGCCGAGGCTCCTCGGCCCCTTCAGGGTGACCTTCCTGATGAGCTCGGCCCTGCCGTCGACGAGCCTGAACTCGCCGATCATGGGCGTGAAGTCGAGGACCATCTCGGACTTGTTGCCGTCGGGACCGTCGGCGTTCGGGCCGCGGTC
Source organism: Streptomyces sp. NPDC002306 (assembly GCF_053593435.1). NCBI lineage: Bacteria > Bacillati > Actinomycetota > Actinomycetes > Kitasatosporales > Streptomycetaceae > Streptomyces > Streptomyces sp. NPDC002306. The sequence goes on along the minus strand of NZ_JBSFCK010000004.1, from coordinate 42,340 downwards.
GGTGAGACCGTAGAAGTGGCCCGACCTGCCCGGCACCGCGGTGAGCGACGAGCCGAAGCCCGCACCGGAGATCTTGGTGGTGGTGCCGCCGGGGCCGGCGACCTCCTTGAGCGGCGGGATGGGAGTCCCGTTCGCCTGGGCGTTCTTGAACAGTTGCACGGCGTCGGTCGTCGTGTAGGTGAAGGTGTCCGTGCCCGTGAAGCCGGACTTCGGGGTGTACGAGAACGTACCGTCGGCGTCGACCGTCACCTGTCCGTTGGCCGGGGCGGTGTGCCGCACGACCGCGGTCGCGTTGTGATCGTTGCGCAGGACGTCCCCGGTCACCGTGCCATGGCCGGAGAAGGTGTCGGAGACCGCGCGGAAGTCGTGCGACGGGGCCCAGAGCCAGCCACCGGCCTGAGCCGCGACGGTGCCTGCGCCCACCACCGCGACGGTGACGCCGATGGCGAGGGATATCCGGGTGCGTTTGCGGGAGAAGGCTCTTGAAGTCACAGGGCAGAACCTCTCGGTCGCCGGTGAATTCGGCGAGGATCTTTGGTGAATCCTCGGCCCCCAAAGCGTCGGTTCCCCGGAATCGGACAAGGAGTTCGAAGCCCAGCTGACCGCCGGCACCGTGGACCCGGTCCACGTCGACCCGCAAGGCCCGTACAGCCGGAGGCCGCACGGTCGTTCATGTCAGTGTCCCGTCCACCGCGGGGTGCGGCGCTCGGCGAAGGCGGTCACGCCCTCGCGTGCGTCGGCCGACGCCGTCAACGTGCCCAGTATCTCGCGCTGTACGGCGAAGGCGTCGGCCTCCGGCACGCCGTCGGTGGCCCGTACGAGGCTCTGCACCGCGGCCAGCGCGAGCGGGGCGTTGCGCGCGAGCCGTTCGGCGAGTCCGAGGGCGACGGCCACCGCTTCGCCGGGCTCGGTGACCCGGTTGACCAGGCCCAGACGGCCGGCGCGGGCACCGCTGACCGGCTCGCCGGTGAGCAGGAACTCCATCGCCAGGTGGTACGGGACACGCTTGGGGAGCCGGATCACGCCGCCACCGGCGGCGATCAGGCCGCGCGTGACGTCGGGCAGGCCGAACGTCGCGTCCTCGGCGGCGACGATCAGGTCACAGCCCAGGGCCAGTTCGAGCCCGCCGCCCAGGGCGGCCCCCTCCACGGCGGCGATCAGCGGCTTGGTGCGTGCGGCCTCGGTGAGGCCGCCGAATCCGCGGCCCGGGACCGCGGGCGACTCGCCGCGCAGGGCTGCCTTGAGGTCCATGCCCGCGCTGAAGGTGCCCCGCGCCCCGGTCAGGACGCCGGCGCGCAGCTCGGGGTCCGTCTCCAGTTCGTACAGCGCGGCGGTCAGGGCGGCGGCGACCGCGGCGTTGACCGAGTTGCGTGCCTGTGGGCGGTCGATCGTGATCAGCAGAGTCGAGTCGACCCGCTGGACACGCACGTCGTGGGTGCGCATGGCTTCTCCTACGGCATTCTGCGGCTCAGCGGAGGGCCGCCAGTTCGGCGAGCACCTCCGCGGTGTCCTGGCCGGGGACGGGGGCCAGGCGGCGGATCGAGCCGGGCGTGGCGGAGAACTTCACCGGGATCCCGATCGTGCGGACCGGGCCCTCGGTGGGATGCTCGCGTGTTTCGAGGAGGTGGCCCTCGCGGACGTAGGAGTCCTCGTACGCGTGGTCGAGCCGCAGCACGGGTGCCATCGGGATGCTGTGCTTCGCGCACACCTCGGCCCACTCGGCCGTCGTCAGCGCCGGGGCGCACTCGCCGACCAGGTCGGACAGGTCGTCGAAGTCGGCCGCGTCGAGGGTGGGGCCGTTGACGCGCGGGTCGGCGGCCAGGTCGGGACGGCCGGCCGCGGCGAAGAAGTCGCGGTAGTTGGACGGGTTGTAGGGGATCACGGCGGCCAGACCGTCCTTGGTCCGCCGCGCCCTGTGCTGCTCGGACAACGACCGTGCGTAGCCCGTGGGGCCCGTCGCGGGCTCGAAGGTGTGTCCCGCGAGATGCTCGACCAGGTTGAACGCGATGAGCGTGTCGGCCATCGGGATCTCGATCTGCTGGCCGTGTCCGGTCCTGTCCCGGTACAGCAGGGCGGCGAGCACGCTGTAGACGATGGTCAGACCGGAGACCTTGTCGGCGAGGATGCTCGGCAGGTAGAGCGGCGCACCCAGCGCGCGGTCGGCGATGTCGACGAGCCCGGAGGCGGCCTGCACGGTCTCGTCGTAGGCGGCGGCGTTGGAGCGGTCGGAGTCGCCGCGGAAGCCCGCGGCGTGCGCGTAGACCAGGCCGGGGTTGTCGGTGGCGAGGTCTTGGTAGGTCAGGCCCAGGCGGGCGAGCGCGCCGGGCCGCATGTTGGTGATCAGCACGTCGGCGGTGTGGATGAGGTCCAGGGCCTGGGCGTGCTCGGCCTCGTCCTTGAGGTCGAGGGCCACGCTGCGCTTGTTGCGGTTGACGTTGAGGTGCATCGGGGTCATGCCCGGCGTGGTCCGGTACGCCCCCACATGCAGGGAGTCTCCGGGAGACTCGATCTTGATGACGTCGGCGCCCAGGTCTCCCAGTATCTGGGCCGCGTACGGACCCATGACCACGGTGGAGAGGTCGATGACCCGCACGCCGTCGAGCGGCCCAGGACTGTGTGTGTCCGCCATTGTCGCGTCCTTTCGTGCCGTGGTGGGCTTCTACCAGGAACGCTAATAGAAATGCGCGAAGAACGGAATTATCGTATTGCTGACATCGCTGTGACCGTGGCGGTCACGCCGACGGCGCCCTCGAAGTCCGAAAGGACAGCCGGAGGAAATGGGGGCTGGAATTGCCCGCCCGGCTCAGAGATGAAACGGTTCGGCGAACACCTCGCGGGCCGTTGCGATGAGTTCGTCCAGGTCACCGCCCGTGGCGCGGTCGCGCCGCCAGATCAGGACGGTGTCCAGGCTGGGCTCGAAATCCGTGAACGGCAGGACTTTCGTGTTCTCCATCGAGTAGCCGTGCATGGGGTTCTCGGGGTCGAGCATCGACAGGTAGAAAGCCATCCCGCTGGAAACCACTTCGGCGATCCCGCTGTAGCCGGCATCGGTCAGCTTCATGCGCTTCTTGATCCCCCGCTCGGACAGTTCCCGGTCGAGCTGGTCGAAGTAGGCGGCTCTCACTTCCTGCGGTGCGACGACGAAACGGAGGTCGGCGAGGTCCGCCAGTGCCACCGAGTCCCGCCCGGTGAACTGGTCGGCGGGTACCACCGCGCCCAGCCGCTCGGTCATGACCGGCAGCACGTCCAGTACGGGGTCGCTGATCGGCAGTCGGGCCAGCGCGAGCGCGAGCCTGCCTTCGTGTACGCCGGTGACCAGCGCCTTGGAGGTGCCGGGCCAGCGCAGGAGCTCACACAGTTCGCAGGTGCGCTCGGCGAGGGTGCTGACGAGCTTCCTCAAGCTGGGATGGAGTCCGGTGGGGATGCCCACGAACATGGTGCTGTGCCCCGACCGGGTGGCCTCGCGCAGCCGCCACGGAATGCAGTTGATCTGCTCCATCACGTCCCGCGCGATCGGGAGCAGGGCCTCGCCCGCCGGTGTGAGCGTGACGCTGTGCGTGTCACGCTCGAACAGCCGATGGTCGAGCTCTCGCTCCAGGTCCTTGATCCGCTGGCTCAGTGGTGAGGTGGCCATGTGCAGTCGGCGGGCCGCCGCCGAAAAGTTCAGCTCCTCGGCGACCGCGACAAAGTAGCGCAAATGCAGCATCTCCACACTGACACGTTAACCCGAACCACGAGGTTCCGAGGGGTCGCACGTCAGTGCGGAGATCGGTGCGGAGAGGCGGTACGAAGACCGGTGCGGAGAGGCGGTGTGGAGGCCGATGCGGCGAGCGGTGCGGCGCACCGGTGGGCGGCCGCACCGGGCTGATCGCGGGCGTCAGCGCAGTGCGACCTCGCCGGCCTCGACGGCGCGCAGGGCACGCGCCACCGTCTCCTGGCTTTCGCCGACCGGAGCCACGTAGCCGATGACGTCACGCGCGGCGTCCTCTCCGACCGTGCGGGTGATCACCCAGGTGGCGAGGTACTGGGACGCCAGGCAACCGCCCGCTGTCGCGATGTTCCCCTCGGAGTGGAACGCGGTGTCCAGCACGGTGACGCCGGCGGCTTCGACGAACGGCCGGCTCTTGATGTCCGTGCACACCGGCATGGAGCCCAGCAGACCCAGCCGGGCGAGCACCAGCGCGCCGGAGCACTGCGAACCGATCAGCTGACGCGACGGGTCGAGCCGGAGCCTGGAGATCAGCCGGTCGTCGGCGACCACGTCCCGCGCCTTCACGCCACTGCCGATCAGCACGACGTCGGCCTCGGTCACGAACTCCATCGGGCGCTGGCCGGTCACCTCGACGCCGTTCATCGACGTGACCACCGGCGTCGGCGTCGTGATGAAGGCCTCCAGACCGTCCTTGCGGCACCGGTTGATGAGCGCGGAAGCGATGAAACTGTCGAGCTCGTTGAACCCGTCGAAGGTGACGACGGCTACCTGCATCACAACTCCTCCAAGTGCGGCGTCGGATCCCCAGTCTCCCCGGCGCGATGTCCCGGGATCGAGGGCCAATCAGCGATCGGTGGCATCACCGCCGCCGCCACGTGGAGGGGAGCGCCGTGCGCGCACCCGTCGGGGACCGGGGCCGACGGCTGCCGGCGGCCTCAGCCGCGCGGGGCGTCCGTGTCGCGCAGAGACGCCAGCACCGGGCCGTACATCCGTGCCTTGATGGTGCCGAGTGTGTCCCCGGCCCTGCCCAGATGGGCTTGGGCGGTCTCCACGGCCGTGGAGAGCACGGCGTCCTCGGCGACCGCCTCGTCGACGATACCGACGGCCGCTGCGTCCGACCCGCCGTAGCGGTGAGCCGTGAGCATGGCCCTGTGCGCGGTCTGCGGCGCCAACCGGGCCTGGATCAGGGCGGACATGCCAGGCGTGAAGGGGATGTTGATGTCGGCCTCGGGCAGACACCAGAAGCCGCGATCCGCGCGCATCACGCGGAAGTCGTGCGCCAGGGACAGCATCGCGCCGGCGGCGAAGGTGTGGCCCTGGAGCGCCGCCACGGTGATCATCGGCAGGGACAGCACGCGAGCGAAGAGCTCTTGCACGGAGACGATGTAGTCCTCGTGCTGGTCGGCGTGGGCGGAAAGCCAGTCCAGATCGAGGCCGTTCGAGAAGAACTTGCCCCTCGCGGCGGTCACCAGGGCGCGTGGCCCTGTCGCCTTCTCCACCTCGTCCAGGGCCGCCTTGACGGAGGCGAGCCAGTCGGGGTGGAAACGGTTCTCCCCGTCTCCGAGGTCGAGCACGAAGACGTTGTCCTGGCGGTCGAGGGTGGGCATGTGCGCTCCTGTCCGGGTTGCGTGGTCCTGCGGGAAGGGTGGGATCGTGCGGTGGGCCGCTGTGGACGTGCCGTGACTCCAGCGGGCGGGCCGTCGGGATGGGGTGCGGTGACGCTGTGCCCGACATACCCCTCCCGCCCGGTCCGGAACAGGGGCCGGAGGGGAGGACGGGCAACGGCACCGTGCCGACTCATCGCGCGGGTGGTGCCGTCGACTCCTTCTGCCGGTTCCTTTCGTCACCGCCGCGTGAGCCGCCTGGCCGAGCAGTCATGGGAGGTCGTCGCGGCCTGTCAGCCTACCCACCGCGGGGGCGCGTTCCCCGGGTCCCACGCGGTCGCAGGCCTGCCGTTGCTCAAGACGGACGATGACGACGGGCGGCTCGCCGCGGCGACGCCCGCGGAGCGGCACGCCGGCCGCCGGCTGCCGTGCTCCTCACGCCGCCTTCGCCTCCGTCGTGCCGGGGATGGCCCCCTGGGCGCGCAGCCGCGCGACGTCCGCGGGGCGGAAACCCAGCTCGGCGAGGATCTCGTCGTTGTGCTCGCCCAGGTCGGGGGCCCGCCGCGCCGGGACCTTCGGTACCCCGCGGAGGGTGAGGGGGCTGTTGACGGTGTACTCCAGCCCGTCGACCCCTTCCAGCGGCACGACGATGTCGTTCGCGCGCAGTTGCGGGTCCCGCGCGGCCTCCTCCGGCGTCTGGATGAGGCTGTAGTTGATGCGTTCCCGGCCCAGGGCTTCCTTCCAGTGGGCGAAGGGCTGCGCGCCGAACTCGGTGTCGAGCAGTTCGCTCAGCGCCGCGGCGTTCCTGGCGAAGCTCTCGTAGTCCGTGAAACGGGGATCCTCGGCCAGTTCGGGGCGCCCGACGGCCCGCGCCAGGGCCGGCCAGTGCACGGACGAGGTCGCCAGCATCACCCAACGGCCGTCCGCGGTCCGGTAGGGGTTGGTCAGCGCGTTCACCGGGGCGGTGCGGTCGTGCAGCTCGAACGGGGTGCCGTCGGCCAGGGCGCCGGCCACGAGTGTTCCCGTGGCCCAGACACCCGTGGCGAGCAGTGACGTTCCGACGTCGGCCCCTAGGCCCGTCCGCTCGCGGCGGTACAGGGCGGTCACGATCGCCGCGTAGATGGCGATAGCCGACGTGTAGTCACCGCTGCCCCAGACCGGTACCGTCGGCGCACCTCCGGCGTCCCGGGTGGAGGCCAGGAGTCCGCTGCGCGACCAGAAGGCGGTCAGGTCGAAGCCCGGCTGCCCGGCGTCGGGACCTGCGTCCCCGAAGCCGGTGAGGTCGGCGTAGACGACGCGCGGGTTCCAGCTCGCGACCTCCTCGTAGCCGAGGTGCAGCTTCTCGCGGGTGCCGTGCGGGAAGTTGGTGATCACCACGTCGGCCCACTCGACGAGACGCTGGAGAACCTCGGTGGTCGCGGGGGACTTCAGGTCGATGACCATGCCGCGCTTGTTGCGGTTGGCCAGGTGCCAGCCGTAGTTGGCCTGCGCTCGGGGGCTGGGCGGGACGAAGCTCAGCATCCGCTGGGGGTCGCCCCGTCCCGGCGGCTCGATCTTGATGACGTCCGCTCCGAAGTCGGAGAGTACGGTCGCCGCGGCGGGTCCCGCGATGTAGGTCGCCGCGTCGAGGACCTTCAGGCCGGTGAAGACGGATTCGGTGGTCATCGCGTCACCCCACGAAGGCGCTGTGGCCGGTGATGGACTTGCCGACGATGAGCGTCTGCATCTGGTGGGTGCCCTCGTAGGAGTAGAGGGCCTCGGCGTCGGAGAAGAACCGGGCGATGTCGTACTCGAGGAGGATGCCGTTGCCGCCGAAGATCTCGCGGCTCCAGGCGACGACTTCACGCATACGGGCCGCGACGTACTCCTTGGCGAGTGCGGACTGCTCGTCGCGGAAGATGCCCTGGTCCTGAAGCCGGGCCAGCTGGACCAGCATGCCCCACGAGGCGGTGATGTTGCCCAGGCTTTTCACCAGGAGGTCCTGCACCAGCTGGAACCCGGCGATCGGACGGCCGAAGGCTATGCGCTCCTTGGCGTAGTCGAGCGCGAGCTCGTAGGCACCGATCATGACGCCCATCGACTGCCAGGCCACTCCGCTGCGCGTCTGCCGCAGGACCTCGCCGACGTCCCGGAATCCCTTGATGTTCTGGAGCCGGTTCGCCTCCGGCACATGGACGTCGGTCAGGGTGATCTCGGCGTTCTGCACGATCCGCAGCGCGATCTTGCCCTCGATCTTCTCGGGCTTGAAGCCGGGGGTGCCCTTCTCGACGACGAAGGCCTTGACCTTGTTGTCCTCGACGTCCCGGGCGAAGACCACGACGTAGTCGGCGAAGGTGGCGTTGCCGATCCACTTCTTGGCGCCGTTGAGGACCCAGGTGTCGCCCTCCCGCTTGGCGGTGGTGCGCATGCCGCCTGAGACGTCGGAGCCGCCGAGCGGCTCGGTCAGGGCGAACGCGCCGATCTTCTCCATGGTGGCCATGGCGGGCAGGAACCTGTCGCGCTGCTCCTGGTCGCCGCCGTAATAGATGGAATAGAACCCGAGCCCGTTGTGGACGCCGAAGAACGTGGCGGTCGAGGCGTCGACGCGGCCGAGCTCCGCGGCGAGTATCCCGCTGAGCAGGTGGCTGATGGCCGGCTTGTACTCGCCGTAGCCCTCGTAGGCCAGGGCGGACAGTCCACTGCTGCGGAACTTCTCGATGTACTCGAAGGGGAACTCGGCCTTGCCCCAGTACTCGTTGACCAGCGGCTTGATCTCCTTGCCCAGGAAAGTGCGGGCCTTGAGGAGGATCTCGTGCTCCTCCTTCGACAGCAGTGCCTCGTAGCCGTAGAAGTCGGCTGCCAGGTGGTCGTCCAGGGGTGCGACGGGGGTGGTGTTGGTGGTCATCTCAGTTCTCCTTGCTGTGCTCGGTACGGCGGACGTCTTCCAGGGCGGCCAGGACGGCGAGTTGCCTGCGGTCGCGGGCCTCGGCGAGTTCGGTGAACGGCGTGGAGGCGTATGCCTTCTCCACCGCCTGGATGAGTTGCTCGCGGTCCTTGGGGTCTTGCGAGGGCTGCCCGAGGGCCAACTGCTGCATGGACTGGCCGATGTGCGCGCTCATGTGGCGGTAGCCGCCGGGGCCGCCGCCCAGGTGCGAGCCGAGGAACGGCCCGACCGTGGACCAGCGGATGCCCAGGGAGTGGGTGACGACGGTGTCCAGGTCCTCGGGCGTCACCACGCCCTGCTGGACGAGGTAGACGGCCTCGCGGCTCAGCGCGCTCTGGAGCCGGTTGCCCACGAAGCCGGGGATCTCCCGGCGTTCGACGACGGGGGTGCGACCGACCGCGGTGTAGAAGTCGACGGCCGCCTGCACGGCTTCCTCGGTGGTGCGTTCGCCGGGTACGACCTCGACGAGCGGCAGCAGGTGGGGCGGGTTGAAGGGGTGCCCGATGAGGACGCGGCCGGCGTCTTCGAGCTCCGTGGTGAAGGCGGTCGCCGGGATCGCCGACGACGAGCTCAGCAGGAGCGCGTGCCCAGGGGTCTCCCGGACCAGCTGGTCGAAGAGCTGCTTCTTGAACTCGACGCGCTCAGGGCCGTTCTCCTGGACGATGTCCGCGTCCCGAACGGCCTCGGTGACATCGGCGGCGAGGTGTACGCGGTCGGCGAGCCCATCGGTGTCCAGTCCCTGGGCGGCCAGGTGCGGGGCGAATTCGGCGAGCGCTTCGTCGATCGCTTCCCGTAGGTCGGGGCGGGGATCGCTGACATGCACGGTGAGGCCGTGCGCGGCGAACAGTGCTGTCCAGGACAGTCCGATGGTGCCCGCGCCGATCACGGCGGCGGTACGGAATGGGCGCGTCACTGCGCGTCTCCCTTCAGGTAGTCGAAGACCGGCTCGACGGGGGCGAGGGTCAGGTCGGTGAGGATGTGGCTGGCGGAGACGACCTCCAGGACGGGCAGGTCGGCCAGCGGGGCGAGGGCGTGCGCGAAGAGCTGGAGCCGCGCGGGGCCGGTGTACGCCCACTTGACCACCACGTCGGTGATCTCGGTGCGCACCAGTTCCTGGAAGCGCAGGTCACCGCGGTAGCCCGGGACGGACTTGAGCATGAAGGTCGGCACGGTGATCTCGTCCCTGGCCGCGGCCGCGTCGAGCGGTCGCTGCTTGTAGCCCATGGTCGCGGTGGCGACGCGGAGGGTTCCGTAGTCGAGGGTTCCGACGAGCGTCGCGTCGTCGACGTACAGCCGGGGCGCGCCGATGACCTTCGGATAGGCGCTGGCCTCGCGGCCGGCGGCGGTCGCCGGGAAGTTGTCGAGGTACATCGCGTGCAGGTACTCGCCGCGCTCGCCCTCGAAGCCGACCTGGATCGCCTGTCCGGCCTCGGTGTAGGGGCCGAACCCCGTGACGTCGCCCATCTTCATGACCTCGAAGCGGACCAGCGGCTCGTCGATCCGAAGGGGTTCGGGGACGACGGCCCGCAGCGCGTCGGGGTCCGTGCGGTACAGGATGTTGAGGTACTCACGGTCGGTGAAGCGGTGGACCGTCGGCGTGTACGCCGGGCTGGTCAGCGGAGTGGTCAGGTGCTGTCGTACGTCTTCGATCCGCATGTCACTTCCCCGTCCACTGCGGAGCCCGGCGTTCGGCGAAGGCGGTCATGCCCTCCCGGACGTCGGCCGTGGCCATCAGTTCGCTCATCACCGTGCGCTGGGCGGCGAAGGCGTCGGTCTCGGGTGCGCCGTCCGCGGCCCGGGTGACCGCCTTCACGGCGGCGAGCGCGAGCGGCGCGTTCGCGGCCACCCGGTCAGCGAGCAGGAGGGCTTCGTCCACGGTCCGACCCGCGGGGACTACCTGGTTGACCAGGCCCAGCTCGCCGGCCCGGCGGCCGCTCACCGGCTCGCCGGTCAGCAGGAACTCCATCGCGAGGTGGTACGGGATGCGCCGGGGGAGCCGGATCACTCCGCCGCCGGCGGCGATCAGACCCCGCTTGACCTCCGGCAGACCGAAGTGCGCGTCCTGCGCGGCCACGATCAGGTCGCAGGCAAGAGCCAGTTCGAAGCCGCCCCCCATGGCCCAGCCCTCCACGGCGGCGATCAGCGGCTTGGTCCGAGCGACCTCGGTCACGCCGCCGAATCCGCGCCCCGGGATGTCGGGGGACTCGCCGCGCAGGGCGGCCTTCAGATCCATACCGGCGCTGAAGGTGCCGTCGGCGCCGGTCAGCACGCCGACCCGGAGCTCGGGGTCCGCCTCCAGTTCGTCCAGGGCACTCGCGAGGAGGGCGGCGACCGAGGCGTTGACGGAGTTGCGTGCTCGTGGGCGGTCGATCGTGATCAACAGGGTGGTGCCCGCCCGGTGGGTGCGCACCTCGGTGGTGACGAAGGAGTCCGTCATCGCCTCTTCCTTTCGAGTCGTGCTCGTCGTTCCTGATAGCGAATCTAAAGGAATGCGATGAGGGATGGAATTATCAAAAGGGGAAAGGCGGTGTGACCGCACCAGTCACACCGATTCTCGGAGCATTCTTCGCGGATTTTTTCGATGTTACGTCGAGCGATCGCGAAATAATTGACGCCTTGGGAGCAGCGGTCTCGCAGCGGTCTCCGGTCGATATTCACGGATCTAATCCGCTGGGATGGGGATGGAAATGTGGAAATAGATGTCACTGGAAATCGCCGCGGATTCCGTGTCGTGACCGGCGTCGTGAGACCTGGGCGATCACGCACACCGTTCTGTTGCCGCCGACCCGATGTCGATCTTCAGGCGGGGTGGGGGAGGGCCGGGTTCTCGCCAGTGACTACCGTTGCCTCGACATCGCACCGCACCGACCTCTGGAGATCCCCGTGCCCGTCCCCCTCGGCGAGGACGTGGTGGCGCTGCTGCGTCGCCCCAGCACCTGCTACCTCGCCACGACCATGCCCGACGGCTCACCCCAGCTCACCCAGACCTGGGTCGACACCGACGGCGAGCACGTCCTGATCAACAGTGTCGAGTCGCATCAGAAGACCCGGAACATCGCGCGGGACCCGCGGGTGGCGGTCGCCGTCGCCGATCCCGCGGAACCGGCGTCCTACGTCCAGATCCGCGGCCGGGTCGTGAGTGTGACCACGGAAGGAGCGGCCGACCACATCGAGGCGCTCGCGAAGAAGTATCTCGGCGGCCCCTACCCGTGGTTCGGCGGCCGCGACCAGGTCCGGGTGATCTACGTGATCCAGCCCGAACGGATCAGCAGCCCCCGCGGCTGAGTGCGACGGCCCGCCGCTACGGTTCGCGCCCCGTCGGCACGACAGGGCGCACCCATGGGCGAACGCGTCCGGGCAGGAACGCGTCGACGCGCGGGGCCGGCTGCCGCCGTCACGGCGAACGCACCTCCACCTCGCTCGCCGAGGGAGCTCAAGCCGAACCGCTGTTGGAACGCTACGGCGTGCGTACGGGACCGGCCGGTTCTGGGGTCACGTCTCGACGAGGCCCAGTTGCCGCAGCATGCCGAGTTCGTCGCTGCTGCCCCAGCGTTCGACGAGCTTCCCGTCGCTGTCGAAGCGGCTGATCTGCATGCCCCGGTAGCTCACCGTCCGGCCGGTCGCCGGATGCCCCCTCAGTTCTCCCAGGTGTGTCCCGGTGATGGTGTAGGCGAAGGCCAACTCGTCGTCGGTGGCCACCAGGTGCTCCACCTCGACGTGCAGGTCGGGGAAGGCGGTCCGCAACTCGCCGAACATCGCCTTGTACCCTTCCGGCCCCGGTCCCTGTCCGGGAGCCGGGTCGTGGTCGATCGAGCCGGGCGCGACGATCCCTTCGAGGACATCGAGGTCGCCACTGGCGACGGCCTCACCGAAAGCGGTCTGTGCGGCGATGTTCGTCTGCTGAGACATGGCTGCTCCCTGGGAGGCGTGTCGATCGTCCGGCCCCGCCACTCGGTTGCGGAATTCGCGCAATCGTGCCGTATTGCGACGGTACACCGGCCCCGTGACCCCGGCATGTCTGGCCTGGCCGTACCCCGGCGCTACTCGTCGTCCGACGGCGGCAGATCCTGTTCGGTCCAGAGTGTCTTTCCGGTGGGGGTGTAGCGGGTGCCCCAGTGGTGGGTCATCTGGGCGATGATGAACAGGCCCCGGCCGCCCTCGTCGTCGTTCGCGGCGTGCCGCAGATTGGGAGTGGTGTGGCCGATGTCGGAGACCTCGCAGATCAGGGTCCGGTCGCGGATCAGGCGGACCTGGATCGGGCCGCCGACGTAGCGGATGGCGTTGGTGACCAGTTCACTGACGATGAGCTCGCTGGCGAAGGCCAGGTCGTCCAGCCCCCAGTCGCTGAGCTGTTTGCTGACGGCGGTGCGGATGGTGGCCACGGCCGCCGGGTCCGGGGACACCTCCCACTGGGTGAACTGGTTCCGGTCGAGCAGGCGGGTGCGGGCCACGAGCAGGGTGGCGTCCTCGTCCACCGGCCCGGGCAGCAGGGCGGTGACCGCGCGGTCGCACATCTGTGCCAGCGTGGCCCGATCGTCGGAGAGGACGCGGGACAGTTGCGCGACCCCGGCGTCACGGTCGTCGGCCGCCTGGAGGAGACCGCCGGTGAAGAGGGCGACGAGACTGCCCGGCGGCAGTTCCAGTTCCGTGCTCTCGTAGGGCGGTCCGGCCATTCCCAGCGGCGGACCGGGCGGCAGCTTCGGGCAGCGGACGCCGTCCGTGTGCGGCCGGACGACCGCCAGCACCGTCTCCCCGGCCCGGGCCAGGCTGCACTTCCCCGAGACGGGGTCGTACACCGCGTACAGACAGGACACGGCCAGGGCCCGGTCGGCATGCGGCCGCAGCCGGGCGGGGCCGTGGCCGTGGCCGGCCTCGTGTTCGCGTGCGGTCTGTTCGACCAGGTCGTCCAGGCGGGACAGGAGCTCGTCCGGGCTCAGGTCCAGCCGGGCGAGGACCCGCACCCCCGTACTGAGGCGTCCCATGGTGGCCGCGGCGCGCAGTCCGTGCCCGAGCACATCGCCGACGACCAAGCCGACACGCGTGCCCGACAGGGGGATGACGTCGTACCAGTCGCCGCCCACCCCGGATCCGCTGTCGGCCGGCAGATAGCGGCTCGCCGAATCGACCGCGACATGGAGCGGCAGCCGACGCGGCAGCAGGCCGCGCTGGAGTTTGAGGGCGACGGTGTGGCCGCGGGTGACCACCGGCATCAACAGGAGTCCGATCAGCAGGGCGCCCAGGCCCAGGACGGTGACACCGCCCGTCCTTCCGATCAGCGGCAGGTCGACGGTGGTCGCCCCGTACCCGGGGTCCGCGTAGACGACGAAGGCGGCGTAGAGGAACAGCACGAGCATGATCAGCCCGCCGAGCCCGGGCAACACCCCCTTGAAGACCATGTCCTTGGTGCTGCGGGTGAGGACCTTGCGGTGGTACCAGATGCAGGCGAAGCCGGTCAGTCCGTACTGGAACGCGATCGCGAGGCCGATCGAGTCGATCGAGTCGGCGAGGACGTTCCTGCTGAACGACGTCAGCAGGATCAGCAGGGCGATCGAGGCCGCTCCCATGCCGACGGTCCCCCAGGTCGGGGTGAGAAACCTGCGGTGGACCCGGGCGAACCGGGGCGGGACGACCTTGTGGACCGCCATCGAGAAGACGGTTCTGGCCAGCGGCAGAATGGTGGTCTGGGCGGACGCCAAGGCGCTGGTCAGGACCATCAGGATCAGCATTTTCGACAGCAGCAGCCCCGTGCTCTGGCTCCCGAACACGGCCTCGCCCAGGCCGGAGAACACGTCGTCCGAGTTGGTCGCGTTGCCGAGTCCGATGCCCGAGGTGCCGACTCCGGCGAAGGCCTGCGCCGAGGTGGACACCAGCCCGTACATGATCAGAAGCAGCACGGTGGACATGACCGCGGCACGCCCCGGGATGCGGGTGCTGTCGATGGTCTCCTCGTTCACCGAGAACGCGGTGTCCCAGCCCCAGTAGATGAAGACCCCCGCGAGGAGGCCCGAGGTCAGGGCCTCCACCGAGGGCACCTCGAAGGGGTTGAACCAGGAGGCGGACACCTGGATCGTCATCGGGGACGGGCTCGTGTAGACCTTGACCAGCGCGGCGACGGCGAAGACGATCAGCATCGCCAGTTCCAGGCCCAGCAGCCAACGCTGGACCGCGGCCGAGATCCCGATGCCGACGTAGCAGACCGCGGTCAGCACGACGATCCAGACGATCCCCACCACGGTGGTCCACAGCCGGTTCTCCCCCAGTTCGTTCAGGCCCACCAACCGGAAGCTGTAGGAAGCGGCGATCTCGGCGAGATTCGCCATGACGAGGATGTTGGCGACGATGAGGCCCCAGCCGCCCATCCAGCCGGTGCGCGGTCCGAACGCGCGAGTGGCCCAGGTGAAGGTGGTTCCGCAGTCGGCGTTGCTCGCGTTGAGCTCCCGGAAGGCGTACGCGACCAGCAGCATCGGGACGAAGGCCAGCATGGTGACGATCGGGGCCTGGAGTCCGACTCCGGCCACGATGATGCCGAGCGTGGCGGCGAGGCTGTACGCCGGGCCGGTGGAGGACAGGCTCATGGCGACGGAGGAGAACATGCCCAGGGCATTGCTCTTGAGCCCTTTCCGACCGGCTCCTGTCCCGGGAGCGGGGCGGCCGGCGGGCATGGCGCTGCCGAAGAGCCTCACACTTGATTCCAACGCCGGGCCAGTCCCGTCGCAACAGCTCAGGGTGCGGCGGGAAGTCCGTCGGTCGCACGAACCGGTGGCACCGGTGACGCCTCTGTAGCCGCGCGGCTGTGCGGCCGCCGCGGTGCCGCCCGGCCCGGCGTCGGCGGAACGGCCCGCTGGGCTCCGAGGCCCCCCTCGGTCCGCGTGATCTCGTCGTCGCTCGCGCTCGCCAGGGCTGTGTGCAGCCGGGTCAGGAGGGGGAGGGCGTCGGTCGCGCAGTGGGCTTGCGCCGTGGGCAGGTGGGCCACGTCGGGGGGAAGGGTCATGCCCGCGCGGGGGATGGCGAGGACACGCATGCCCGCGGCGGCGGCCGAGCGGATGCCGTTCGGGGAGTCCTCCACGGCCACACAGCTGGACGGCGGGACGCCGATCGCGGCCGCTGCGCTCAGATAGGCGTCGGGAGCGGGCTTGCCGTAGGCCACGTCCTCGCCGCAGACGATGGCGGAGAGCCGCGCCGTCAGGCCCAGCTCCCGCAGGATCGCCCGGACATAGCGGCGCGGGCTGGCCGTGGCCACGGCCACGGGTCCGTGGCGTTCGGCTTCGAGAACGAGAGGGAGTGCCCCGGGCAGTGCCGGGACGCGGCCGGCGGCGCATTCGTCGGCGATCGCGGCCGTGCAGGTCTCGAGCACGTCGGCGGTACTCGCCCCGCCGTCGCACAGTCCGGCGACGTAGAGGGCCCAACCGCCGTTGCCGTGGAGCGCGGCGTCGTCCTCGGCCCGCCACCGGTGCCCGTGGGCGGCGGTGAATGCGGCGCACACCCGCGCCCAGGCTTCGCCGCTGTCGACCAGGGTGTCGTCCAGGTCGAAGACCGTCGCCTGGGGCACCCCCGTCACACCGTTGCCGGGGAGGACGGACGCAGCTCGCCCGACAGCTGCTCGATCGTGATCAGCGACAGATCGTGTTCGTCGGCGAAGGCCCGCAACCGGGCGGAGCGGGCGACGGACCCGTCGTCCTCGCAGACCTCGCTGATCACACCGACCGGTGACAGTCCCGCGAGGCGCAGCAGATCGACGGTCGCCTCGGTGTGCCCGCGCCGTTCCGCGATCCCGCCGGGGCGGGCGCGCAGCGGAAGCACGTGCCCAGGACGGATGAGGCGGTCGGGGCGGGCGCCGGGATCGGCCAGGGTCCGCAGGGTCGTCGCCCGGTCCGCGGCGGAGATGCCGGAGCCGACGCCGACCGCGTCCACCGAGACGGTGTACGCGGTCGCGTCGACGCCGGTGGCGGCCGGGACCATCAGCGGCAGGTCCAGCCGGTCGGCCACTTCCGGCGCCATCGGCGCGCAGATCAGTCCGCCGGTCCAGCGGACGAAGAACCCCAGGGTCGCGGCGGTCGCGAATTCGGCCGCCATGACGAGGTCGCCCTCGTTCTCGCGGTCCGCGTCGTCCACCACGATCACGGGCCGACCGGCCCGCAACTCCTTGACCGCGACCGCCACCGTGTCCAGGCCCGCGTCCGAACGCAGCACCGATACGTCGTATCCACCGTTCACGGGGAGTGCATCGGTGGCTGGACGAGCAACCTTGAGCGATACGTACGCCAAGTGGACGAGGAGCGGTCAGAAGCGGCTCGTCCAGGGCGGCATCGCAGGTGGGAGGCTGTTTGCGGTGGGTGCCCCCCGGCCGGTGCCTCGTCCCGGACCACCTCGGCGGGCTCCGGTGCGGCGGTGGCCAGTGTCCGTGCGATGTACGAGGAGTGGCCGTCACCCGTCGTGTCGCGAAGCCTCCTCCGGACACGATCCGGGAGCCGGACGGCGAGGAGGTGTGTCGGCCGGCTCGGAAGGCGGGCGGGAGTTGCGCTGGCGACCATACGCGGTATACATACTGAGTATGTCAATCCGTCATGGCCTGCTGTCCCTTCTCGAACCGGGGCCGCGCTACGGCTTTCAGCTCCGGAACGAGTTCGAGTCGCGTACGGGCTCCACCTGGCCGCTCAACGTCGGGCAGGTGTACACCACGCTCTCCCGTCTGGAGCGGGACGGGCTGGTGGTGCCCGCAGGCGAGGACGAGGGCGGCCACTCGCTCTACGCGATCACCGACACCGGGCGGGCCGAATTGCGGGAGTGGTTCGCCAGTCCCGTGGACCGCGCCAACCCGCCGCGGAACGAGCTGGCGATCAAGCTCGCGATGGCCGTCGGGTCCTCCGACGTCGATGTGCGTGCGGTCATCCAGGCCCAGCGCGTGCACACCATCACGGCGATGCAGGACTACACGCGGCTGAAGTCGCAGGCGCTCGAAGCGGCGACCCGGGGCGAGGATCGGACGGGCCGGGACGATGTGGCCTGGCAGTTGGTCCTCGAACAGATGATCTTCCAGGCGGAGGCCGAGGTCCGCTGGCTCGACCACTGCGAGACGCGGCTGACGCGACTCGCGGCATCGGCCGCACCGTCGGCCCCTTCGTCATCGGCCACCCCGCCGGCCGGCACGTCCACGACGGTGTCGGACCCGGGAACCGCCGACACGGCGGGGAACGACAGCGCCGACACGGCGGCCGCTCAGGGCGGGAGGCCGCGCGGCGGACTCAGGCGGTCCGCAACCCGCCGATAGCGCGATGGCGCCGACCGCGCCCGCTTGATCCGACGCCCCACTCGACGCCGCGGCCGGCGAGCGGCCCGGCGAGGGATCAGGTGCGCGGCCCGGCGGGGGATCCGACGCCCGGCCCGACGCCGAGGTCGACGCCAGGCCCGACGCCGCAGTCGACGCCAGGCACGTATCCGCCGCGTCGCCACCACACCGCCGCCACACCACCATCTCACCGCCCACGAGAACACCCGGGGCCGGTCGGTCGACCACCGCCCGTGCCCGAGCCATCCAGCAGGTCGCGAACCACCGGGGAAGAGAGCAGCTCATGTCCAGCCAGAACACATCGTCCACACCGCCGGCCCCGCTCGGACCGGGCCCGGGTGGATCCGGCGGCGGGGCCGCCGACGCCCCGGTACTGCTCCTCGAAGCGCTGACCCGGGTGCACGGCTCCGGAGCCACCGAGGTGCAGGCGCTGCGCGGCATCGACCTGGCCGTGTACCCGGGCGAACTCGTCGCCGTCATGGGCCCGTCGGGATCGGGCAAGTCCACGCTGCTGACCCTCGCCGGCGGGCTGGACCTGCCGACGTCCGGACGCGTGGTGGTCGAGGGCACCGACCTGACCCGCGCGAGCCGCAAGGAGATGGCGGCGCTGCGCCGACGCAGCATCGGCTACGTCTTCCAGGACTACAACCTGATACCCGCGCTCACGGCCGCGGAGAACATCGCGCTGCCCCGCGAACTGGACGGCGTCAGCAGCCGGTCGGCTCGCCGCGAAGCGCTCGCCTCGCTGGCGGAGATGGGCCTGGAGCAGCTCGCCGACCGCTTCCCCGACGAGATGTCCGGCGGCCAGCAGCAGCGGGTCGCCGTCGCCCGGGCCCTGGTGGGCGACCGCCGGTTGGTCCTCGCCGACGAACCGACCGGCGCGCTGGACTCGGAGACCGGTGACGCGGTGCTGGCGTTGCTGCGCAACCGGTGCGACGCCGGGGCGGCCGGCGTCCTGGTCACCCACGAGCCACGGTTCGCCGCCTGGGCGGACCGGGTGGTCTTCCTGCGCGACGGCACGGTGGTGGACATCACGCTGCGCTCTTCCGCGGAGTCGCTGCTGTCCGGGGGTTCGGCCCGGTGACCACCCCGACGAACAACGACCGCACCCCGCCCTTTGCTGCGGCTTCCCGACGCGTCCCGGCGGCCGGCCGGTTCCACAGCTGGCGGGTCGCCGTCCGGATCGCCCGCCGCGACGCCTGGCGTGCCAAGGGCCGCACCCTGATGGTGCTGGCGATGATCGCCGTACCGATCATGGGAGTCAGTGCCGCCGACATCACCATTCGCAGTTCGCAGCTGACCCGGCAGCAGACGATCACCCGTGAGATCGGGGCCGCCGACGCCCGGCTGGACGACGCGGGCCTGGGCCACCAGGCGGTGTTCCAGACGACGTCGGGCGACAGCACCCTGCCGGCGCGGCAGGCGGTGGACTCCGGCGGCCCGGCCGCTCCCGGCATCGCCCACGGCGCCGGTGACGCGGCCGTCGACCGCGTCGACCCCATGACCGGCGCGCCCCGGGGATCCCGGGCCATCACCGACGCGAACACCTACGCCGGCGTCCTGACGAAGTCCGGGATGAAGTACACCGAGGTCAGGGAGATGAACGCGGCGGACCCGATCGCTGCCGGGATCATGGACCTGACCCGGGGCCGTTTCGCCACCGTGCCGGACGAGATGATCGCGACCAACGCGTTCCTGGAGCACAGCGGACTGCACGTCGGATCCGACGTCCGGGCCTTCGGGCTGGACCGCACCTACCGCATCGTCGGCGCCTACGACCTGCCGAGCATGCTGAACGCCGATCAACTGGACGCCCTGCCAGGCGCTTTCATCGACGCGTACCACGCGGCACGCGAGGCGGCCGGTTCGGATCTCGGCACACCGCGGACGCCCTCCTACCTGGTCGTGGTTCCGGGCGACTTCACCTGGGACATGGTGCGACGCGCCAACACCCTGGGAGTGACGGTCCGTTCGCGAGCGGTGACGCTCGATCCGCCCGCCGACTCCGAGGTGCCGTTCAACCGCCTCGCGGGCCACGGCGAACGGCCGGCCGACGATCATCGAGCCGAGCTGACCGCCGCGGCCACCATCGCGGGCCTGGCCCTGTTGGAGGTCTGTCTGCTGGCCGGACCCGCGTTCGCGGTCGGCGCCCGGCGTTCGCGGCGCCACCTCGGGCTGGTCGGAGCCAACGGAGGCGACCGCCGGCACATCCGGGCGATCGTGCTCTCCGGTGGACTGGTGATCGGGTGCGCGGCAGCGGTCGTGGGCATCCTGGCCGGCGCCGTGCTGCCGCTGCTGCTGCGCACCACGTTGGAGGACTATGTCGGCAGCCGGTTCGGCGGGATCGTGCTGCGGCCCGCGGAACTGCTGGGCATCGCCGGGCTCGCGGTGCTCACCGGACTGCTCGCCGCGATCGTGCCCGCCGTCACCGCCTCACGGCAGAGCGTGCTTTCCTCCCTCACCGGACGGAAAGGGGTCAGGCGAGCCGGACGGGCGTTGCCGGTGGTCGGCTGCGCGGCGGTCTGTCTGGGAGCGGCGATCGCCCTCTACGGATCGCTGCACAGCGACAACTCCTACGTGGTGGCCGGCGGCTCCGCCATCGCCGAACTGGGCCTCGTGGCGCTGACACCCCTGCTCGTCGGAGGCTTCGGCCGGCTCAGCCGGTGGCTGCCGCTCGCCCCGCGGCTGGCGCTGCGGGACGCGGTGCGCAACCGCAGCCGTACCGCGCCCGCGGTGGCCGCGGTGCTGGCGGCCGTGGCCGGTACGGTCGCCGTCGCCACGTACACGGCGAGCCAGGACCAGCAGAACCGGGACCAGTACAGCGCGAGGGCGCCGAGCGGAGTGCTCGCCGTCAGCCTTCGCTCGGGCCAGGGCCTGGAGGCGGTGCGGCAGAGCGTGGACAAGCGCTTCCCGGTCGTGGAGCGGGCGGATGTCCTTCGGCTGGCGGCCGGTACCCGGATCTGCGATCAGTACAGTTCACAGCCGGGCTGCGGCGGTGTGGAACCGGTGACGCCCCAGGCCAACGAGTGTCCGTCCGACCCCGACAAGACCTTCAGCACCACGCAGTTGCGGTCCTTCGCGACCGACTGGCGGTGTCAGGGGATGGACGCTCTGCCGCCGATCGACGCGGAAGGGGGTCTGCTGGTCGGCGGTCCGCGGGTGCTGCGGGTACTGGGGATCGAGGACCCCGCGGCACAGCGGGCTCTCGCCCAGGGCAGGACGGTGCTGTTCAACCGGGCCTACGCCGACCACGGCTCCCTCAAGCTCCGGGTGATTCCCGACCGTTCGAAGACGGAGAGCACGATCACGACGCTGCCCGTGCTGCTGAGCAGTGCTCCGTCGTACGGGATCTCGGCGGTGGTGCCGGAGTCGGCCGCGCGAGCCGCGGGGCTGAAGTCGGTGCCACTGGGCGACCTCTTCGCGACCTCGCGGATGCCCACCGAGTCCGAGCAGCAGCAACTGACCGAGGACATCGCCAAGCTGGGCACCGACGCCGACGTCTACCTGGAACGCGGATACCCCGCCGAGAACAGCCTGATACTGGTGGCGTTGGCGATCTTCGCGGGCCTCGTGACGATCGGCGCGGCCGGGATCGCGACGGGGCTGGCCCAGGCCGACGCCGAGGCGGACCTTCGGACACTGGCCTCGGTCGGGGCCCCGCCTCGGGTCCGGCGGACCCTGTCCGGTTTCCAGTGCGGAGTCGTCTCGGCGATGGGCGTGCTTCTGGGGACGGCCGCGGGCATCCTTCCCGCCGTCGCGTTGCGGCGGACCGAGCGGCGGCACGCGCTGGATCTCGCCCGGCAGGGGTTGGACCAGGGTCACGTGCTCCTGCACAACTCCGTTCCCCTGGTGGTGCCGTGGACGACGATCGGCCTGCTGCTGGTCCTGGTGCCCCTGGGCGCGACACTGCTCGCGGCCCTGGTCACACGCTCCCGCAGCCACATGGGCCGCCGCGCCCAGGAATAGGAGGGCGGGCGCGGGGCGCGCCGCTCGGACAGCGGACGGGCGCCCCTGCCCGCACACACCTCCGTGGTGACGGGCGGGACGAGCAGGGGCGAGCCGTCGACCGAGAGCGCCGGCCGTACCGGCGCCGGTCGGCCGCGAGGGCGTCAGTCGTACCGGCGGCGGCCGTACTGGTGTCGGCCAGGCCGTGCGAGCGTCGGCCGTCGCGGCGTGAGTGCGGGTCGTCCGTTCAGCCGGCGTCCGGCGCGTCGATGATGGTGCCGTTCTCATCGAGTGTGTGGGTGTCCCAGTAGACGTCCCACTTGTCGCCGACGTGCTGGGGCACCTTGCCCTTCGGGTATCGGGTGTAGCCCGACGGGGGCTTCTGGTCGTTCGCCGTGCATGCCGAACCGGTGCCGTTCACGGTCAGGACGGGGTACTCGCCACTGCCGCAGATGGCCTCCCGGTACTCCAGGCCGGAGCATCCGCTGAGCGCCACGACCGCTGCCGCGCCGACAAGAGCGGCGCCGACGGCCCGCGACCTGCCGGGGCGGAAGGCGGTGGTGGGTCGGCCGGCGTTACGGTGCATGAACACGATCGTCTCCTGTCGTCGGGGCTGCCCCCACTCTTGCCGCCGGCGGCCACCGAGCCCTGAGTACGCGTACCCACGAGCTCACGCGCGAATGCTCAACTCGCCCTGCTCCGAGGAGTCAGTGCGGGTGATCCTGGTGACCGGGGCCATCGCGGTCCGCGAACGCGGGCCGTGTCAGGTCGCCTTGCGTCGGCGCCTGATCGGCTCGCCCACCCGGTGCAGGTGGGCGAGGGCCTCGCCGTAGGACTGGATCAGCCCGGTCTCGTGGTACGGCACGCCGATCTCCGCGCAGTACGCGCGCACGACGACCTGGGCCCGTCGCAGATGAGGGGTGGGCATGCTGGGGAACAGATGGTGCTCGATCTGGTAGTTGAGGCCGCCGAGCATCAGGTCGGTGAGCGGGCCGCCCCGCACGTCGCGCGAGGTGAGCACCTGACGACGCAGGAAGTCGGGCCGTTCGTCGCCGGTGAAGGTCGGCATGCCCTTGTGGTTCGGGGCGAACGTACAGCCGAGATAGACACCGAAAAGGCATTGGTGCACGGCGAGGAACGCCACCGCCTTGCCGGGGGAGAGGACCAGGAACAGCGCGGTCAGATAGACCGCCAGGTGCAGGAAGAGCAGACCGCCTTCCGCCAGGCGGTTCTTCATCGACGGTGACCGCAGTGCCCGCACGCTCGACACATGCAGGTTGAAGCCCTCCAGCGTCAGCAGCGGAAAGAACAGGAACGCCTGGTGGCCTCCGACGAGGCGGGCCAGACCGCTGCTGTCGCGGGCCTGCGCGGTGGACCACACCAGGATGTCCGGGGAGACATCGGGGTCGAGTTCCTCGTGGTTGGGGTTGGCGTGGTGGCGGGTGTGCTTGTTCATCCACCAGCCGTAGCTCATGCCGATGCCGAGATTGCCGAAGAGGCGGCCCCAGACCTCGCTCGGGCGCCGCCGCCGGAACACCTGCCGATGCGCCAGATCATGGGCCACCAGGGCGACTTGGCCGAAGACCAGGGCCATGAAGGCGGCGACCGCCAACTGCCACCAGCTGTCGCCCAGCGCCACGAACGCCGCCCACCCCGCCACCAGCAGTCCGGTCACCAGCCCGAGCCGCAGCGTGTAGTAGCCAGTGCGCCGCCGCAACAGCCCTGCCTCGGTGATGCGCTGGGACAGCCGGGCGAAGTCACTGCCGGCCTCGGAGTCCGATCTACGGGGACGGACGGCGGGCGTTGCGGCCGCGACCGTGGCGTCAGGGGAAGTCGTCATGAAGCCGAGTCTGCTGACGGCCGTCCGGCCCGGACAAGCCTGCCAGGCACAGCCCTCCTGGGGGGCTTGCCCCCCACCGTCCCAGGGGGATGTCACCACCACTACGCCACTGAGCTGGACTTTCTCCCGTCCCGGCGTCCGCCGCCGGAGCGCCGGGTCGTGCCGCGGCCACCGGACTGCCAGGGGCCGCACCACGTCAGGCTCGCCGCGTACGGCCGCGGGCCGGGTGGCTTCGTCGGCGTAACGAATGCCAACAACCCACGCGCGCCCGCGATACGGCGACACTCGACGATGTGCCTGGCCGGGGCGCGCTATACTCGATCTTGAGCGTGCCGCGGAAACGCGGTTCACGCGCTGTGCGTCGGTGGTCCAAGGAAAGACGCCCCGCTTCCTGCGGGGAAATGCAGGTGCAAGGCCTGCCCGGCGCTCGAACAGACCCCGCCCCGGAGATCCGGGGCGGGGTTCTTGCGTGTAGGCGGGCAGGTCGGACGCCGGCCCCAGCCGGCCGCGCGGTTTCATGCGGCCGCCGGGCCTGCGCGTCTGTGCGCGAACAGACCCACGGGGCCCGGCAGTTGGCCCCGCGGCCGGTGGCCGGCTGTGCGCGGGGCGGCGTGGTGATTCAGCCGGTGACCTGTGTGAAGAGTGCGGCGAAGATCCGTCGGCAGCGCGCGGTCATGTCGTCGGCCGTCTGCTCGGGATGATGCCGCCACCAGGTGACCGACGCGCTCACGGTCCCGTACCAGAAGTGCGTGACGAGGTCGACGTCGAGCGGATCGGTGGCCGCGGAGCTGCTGAGGAAGCCGGCCACGCCGGCCGCTCCCATGCGGTTCAGTTCCCGCCGGTACACGGTGGCCGCGCCGTAGAGTCCGCTGTCCGCCGTCAGGGTCGGATCGTAGACGAGTTCCCAGTCCTCCAGGTGCGCTTCCAGGGCACGGAAGATGGCCTCCAGGGTGCGCGGAGCGCGCGTGATGTCGGCCGGCCCCTCCTGTGCGCCGCGCACCGCCGCGACGAGGCGGGAGCCCGCGCGGTCGAGGCAGGCGAGGTAGAGGCCGTCTCTGGACGCGAAGTACTCGTAGATCATGGGCTTGGTGATTCCCGCCCGGGCGGCCACGGTCGCGATCGCCCCCCGCGCGTAGCCCTTGGCGCCGAACTCGGCCGCCGCCGCGTCCAGGATCAGCCGCTCCCGGTCCTTGCGCGGCATGCCTTTGGTGCCCACACCGCGTGTGACGCTCACCTGCTTGCCCATGACCACCATCCTATGCCACGGTGACCCGACGGTAACTTACCCTTCGTTCAGATCGGTGGTGTGGTCAGTGCGACGTAAGACGCGTTCGTGGTGGGGATGGGGCAACGTCGAGGACGCCGTGGTCGGCGCGGAACGCGCGGCGCTGAGCCGACGGGTCTCGGAACTGCTGCCCGGCGCTGACCTGACCGACCACGCGGCCCCGCCGATCGAGTCCTTCGACGTCGGTGTGAGCAGGGTCCAGGCGCCCCCTTCCCTGGCCTCGATCGTCTCCGCGGGCGCCCGTGACCGGCTGGCGCACAGCCATGGGCAGGCGTTTCGCGACGTCGTCCGGGCGCTGCTGGGAAAGCTGCCGCACGTGCCCGACCTCGTCGTGCGCCCGACCTCGGAGGCCGAGGTCGTCCAGGTGCTGGACTGGTGCGGCGACGCCGGCATCGCGGTGATCCCCTTCGGGGGCGGCACTTCGGTGGTCGGTGGTGTCGAGCCCCGTGTGGACGACGGGTATTCCGGCGTGGTCAGTCTGGACCTCACCGCCATGGACCGGGTTCTGGAGATCGACCGCACCAGCCGAGCCGCACTGGTCCAGGCCGGGGTGCTCGGCCCCCGGCTGGAAGAACAACTGAGGCCGCATGGTCACACGCTTCGGTTCTTCCCTCAGTCGTTCGAGTTCTCCACCCTCGGCGGCTGGCTGGCCACCCGGGCGGGAGGCCACTTCGCCACGCTGCACACCCACATGGACGACCTCACCGAGTCCCTCCGGGTGGTCACCCCCGCCGGTGTCGTCGAGTCCCGCCGGCTTCCGGCCTCGGGCGCGGGTCCTTCCCCCGACCGGCTGTTCCTCGGTTCCGAGGGAACACTCGGCGTCATCACCCAGGCATGGGTCCGGCTCCAGGAGCGCCCCCGATGGCGGGCAGGGGCGTCGGTGGGCTTCGCGGACCACGACGCGGGCGTGCGAGCCGTCCGCGCCCTGTCCCAGTCCGGTCTTCACCCGGCGAACTGCAGGCTCCTCGACCCCATGGAGGCGTTCCTCAACGCGGGATCCGCGACGGCCGTCCTGGTGCTCGGGTTCGAATCCGCGGACCACCCCGTCACCGTCCGGATGGAACGCGCCCTGGAACTCTGCCGCGACCACGGCGGCACCCTGTCCGAGCCGCCCCGGTACACCGACACCGCCGAACGGAGCGCGCGCGGCGGAGCGGCGGACACCTGGCGTTCCTCGTTCCTGCGGATGCCGTACCAACGCGACGCGCTGGCGGCGCAGGGCATGATCGTGGAGACCTTCGAGACCGCCTGCACCTGGGACCGGTTCGACGCACTGCGCGCGGCGGTCGACGACGCGGCCCAGGACGCCATGCGCCGCGTCGGTGCCACAGGCGTGGTGACCTGCCGCTTCACCCATGTTTATCCCGACGGCCCCGCACCCTACTTCGGGATCTACGCCACGGGTACGTGGGGCAGGACGGTGGAGCAGTGGGACGACATCAAGGCGGCGGTCTCCCAGGCGCTGATCGCCTGCGGGGCGACCATCACCCACCACCACGCGGTGGGCCGTGACCACCGGCCGTGGTACGACCAGCAGCGCCCCGACCTGTTCGCCTCCGTCCTGCGAGCCGGCAAGGCCACGCTGG
This sequence comes from Streptomyces sp. NPDC002306, assembly GCF_053593435.1. Taxonomy (NCBI): domain Bacteria; kingdom Bacillati; phylum Actinomycetota; class Actinomycetes; order Kitasatosporales; family Streptomycetaceae; genus Streptomyces; species Streptomyces sp. NPDC002306. Next base: position 16,159 of record NZ_JBSFCK010000004.1, on the reverse strand, counting down.
ACCCGGCCGGCATCCTCAACCCCGGCGCGGTGATCGATCCCCTCCGGAAGACCTGATCGCGTGCGTCCACGACGCCTGATCGAGGGGGCCACCTCCGGGAGTGATGCGAACCCCGTGCGTGCCGTGCAGTCTGGAAGTGGGGCGCGTCGTGTGTGCGGGTGCGCGCGAGCGGCGTGGCCGGTGGCAACCACGTCACCGTCGGCGCCGGACGGAACGGGAAGAGGCCCCCATGAGCGAACAACCGCTGATCGAGGACCACGGACTCATCGGTGATCTGCAGACGGCCGCGCTGGTCTCCACCGAGGGCACGATCGACTGGTTCTGCAGCCCGCGCTTCGACTCGCCGAGCATCTTCGGAGCGCTGCTCGGCGGCGACAGCGGCGGTCGGTGGACGATCGTGCCCCAGGCGCGAACGTACGCGACGAAGCAGCTCTACTACCCCGACACCTGCGTGCTGCTCACCAGATTCATGACCGAGCAAGGCGTCGGATCGGTCGTGGATTTCATGCCGCCCGCCTCGCCGCGCAATCCGACCAGCACACACCGGCTGGTCCGCATGCTGCGGTGCACACGCGGCGAGATCGCGTTCGACATCGAGATCTCCCCTCGGTTCGACTACGGGCGTCAGCCGCACGAGGTCACCTCGCACCGGGGCGGCTGGCATTTCGCCGGCCGGGACACGGACATGACCGTGCACGTGGTGGACGCACTCGACGACGAGTGCGCGAGCGGCCGCAGGATTCGCTCTGGTGATGTGTGCATGACCGTACGGCTGCGGGCCGGTATGACCCGCGGCCTGGTCCTGGAGACGTTCGCCGACGGACCGCCACGCATCGTCGCGCCGGCGGAATGCGTGCGGCTTCTGGAGGACACCATCGCCTACTGGCACACCTGGCTGGCGCGTTCGCGCTACACCGGACGGTGGCGGGAGACGGTCAACCGCTCCGCCATGACGCTCAAACTCATGACGTACGCTCCGTCCGGCGCCATGGTCGCGGCCCCGACCACCAGCCTGCCCGAACAGGTCGGCGGCGAACGCAACTGGGACTACCGCTACGCCTGGGTACGCGATGCCTCCTTGTCCCTGCACGCGCTGCTCGGGCTGGGATTCACCGAGGAGGCCGTGGCGTTCACCGAGTGGCTGGGCGACCGCGTGCAGGAATACACCGGTCCGGGCGAGCGCCCGCTGAAGGTCATGTACCGCGTCGACGGCTCCTCCGACCTGGCGGAGCAGACGCTGGATCACTGGGAGGGCTACCGGAGTTCGGCGCCGGTGCGGGTCGGCAACGGCGCCGCCGACCAGTTGCAGCTCGACATCTTCGGATCGGCGTTGGAGTGCCTCCATCTCGCCGACCAGCGGGGCCTGCCGACGACCTGTCGCATCTGGCAGGCGCTGATCGACACGGTGGACTGGGTGTGTGAGAACTGGGACCGTCCCGAAGCCGGTATCTGGGAGACGCGCGGCGGTGACAAGGACTTCACCTATGGACGGCTCATGAGCTGGATCGCGATGGATCGGGCCATCCGCATGGCCGCCCGAAGCGGCCGCCCCGCCGAGGTGCAGCGCTGGACGAGGGAACGCGACGCCGTCTACTGGCAGATCCTGGGGCGCGGGTGGAGTTCGGGGCGGGCCGCGTTCACACAGCACCTGGGCAGCGACGTCCTGGACTCCGCGCTTCTGCGGATGCCCGCGGTCGGGTTCATCCCCCCGCAGGATCCGCGGTGGTTGTCGACCTTGGACGCGATCAGGAAGGATCTCGTGTCCGACGGTCTCGTGTACCGGTACGACCCCGCTGCCTCTCCCGACGGCCTGCACGGCGCCGAAGGCACCTTCTCGGCATGTACGTTCTGGTACGTCGAGGCCCTCGCTCGCGCGGGCCACCTGAGTGAGGGGCGACTCGTCTTCGAGAAGATGCTCACCTACGCCAACCATCTCGGCCTGTACTCCGAGGAGATCGGGCTGACCGGCGAGCAACTCGGCAACTTTCCACAGGCGTTGACCCACCTCGCACTCGTCACGGCGGCACTCAGTCTGGACGCCCATCTCGACGCGGCCGCGCCGGGCTTCCCGCCCACCTCGCCGGTCCCGGTTCTCTACGGGCAACCGATGGCGGGCGTGGACGGCGGTCCGTCCGTCACCCTGAGCACCACCTATCCGTCGGGCCACGTCACCCGCAGGTGAGCGCGCGACTGCGTGGCTCCGGTCTCAGGCCGCCGCGTGACGCCGGGGGCGGTAGCGGGAGGCGATGGTGGCGGTCAGGGCCTCGACGGCGTCGACGGTCGCGGTGCTCAGGCCCACGGCGCGGTTGGTCGTGACACCGGCGGAGCCGTCGGATGTCTGGGCCAGCAGGCCGGATCGGGCGGTGAAGGAGTTGAAGACGGACCGCAGTGCCCCCGGGGCCACGGTCTCGGCTCCGGCGGCGGCGCGGGCCAGGGCGGAGAGATGTTCGTGCAGCGGATCGACCAGCTCGGTCAGTTCCGGCACGGTGTCCTGCGGGGTACGCGGCAGGTGTTCCCCCAGCAGCGTGGCGCAGCCGGCGACCTGGGACACCTGTGATCTGAGCTGTTCCAGCTGCTCACCCGACCAGGGGCCGCGATGCTCGGCCGGCTCGGCGTGCGACTGCTGCACGGCGGCCTCCAGGTGCTCCCTGACCTGCCGTGACCGTGCTCGTAGCGCGTCGACGGCTGCCGGGTCGGTGGCCCCCACGTCGGCGTAGCCGGTCAGCAGCTCGGGCAGCAGCCGGTCCTGCACCCGCAGCCACTCCGCGAGCAGCCCCGGCACCCGCCGGGTGGACCAGGTCGGCCAGAGCAGGAAGATGAGCACGGCGATCGCGGCGCCGACCACGGTGTCGGCCGACCGTGCCCACGCCGTCGGCCCGGGCAGCCCGCCGACATGGTGGATCAGGAAGACGATCCAGGTGGTCAGCCACAGGTTGAGCATCAGCTGCCCGGTCCGCAGGGTGACGAACGACGCGGCGGCCAGGATCACCGCCACGACCGCCAGGCCGACGGGCGACCAGTTCGGCAGCGACAGCACCCAGGCGAGGAGACCGCCCAGGACGGCGCCCGCCGCCCGTCCCCAGCCGCGCGCGATGGTGTGCCCGTACTCGGGGAAGAGCACCAGCATGGTGGTGAGGGACACCCAGAAGCCGTGCGCGGAGATGCCCAGTCCGCCCCAGCCGCCGATCGACCGGCCGATGATCTCGGCGATCACCACGCCCACCGCGAGCCGCACCGCGTGGCGGAAGATCGGCGACTGCGGGTGTAGCTGGGCCCGGATCCGCCGGGCGGTGCGCGCCACGGAGGGGGTGCCCGCGTACAGGCCCGGCACCTCGGTGTGCGGTTCCAGCACGTCACCGAGGTGGTCGTCGGTCGAGCGCCGGGCCAGCTGCTCGGCGGAGCGCAGCCGTGCGACCAGGTCGCACGGGCCTCCCGCGGGCGAAACGGTCGCCCACGACTCCAGGACGGCGTGTGCCTCCTCCGGTGCGCGGTGCTCCCGGCCGGAGGCGACCGTACGGGAGATGCTGCCCAGCACCTGCGCGGTGGCCCGCGCCTCCTGGTTCCCGGCCGCCCCCGCGGGCACCGTCAGCCGTGAGGTCTGCTGGGCGCGGCGGATCCGCTCGGCCTCTCCCAGCAGCCCGAACAGCGCCGCCGCCGCCGGCCGGCTGAACTGCGGCAGCACATCCAGAGCCTGCCGGGCCACGGTGAACGGAGCCGATCCGCCCGAGGCGGGCGAGTCGGGCGCGAGCGCGTCGTCGGCGAGCGACTGGTACAGGGCCGCGAGGGTACGGCGTTGGGAGGCGAACCGTGGGCCGTACGGCGGGAGCAGGGACACCACCACGACGATTCCGCTCCCGACCGCGATCCATCCGGCGATCAGCAGGCCGCCGTGCACATCGGGAGCGAGATCAGCCGTGATCATCAGTCCGATGACCGCCAGGCAGGCCCTGATCCCGGGCGCGACGCCCAGCGTGCGCCACAGCCCGGTGGCGAACGACGCGACCGCGAGCAGCAGCAGGAACAGCCAGGTGATGTCGTTCACCAAGGCGCCCACCACGGCCATCGCGCTGAAGGCCACGGCCATCCCGAGCGCGTTCACCACAGGATGTCGCAGCGGGCTCAGCAGCGTACCGATGCCGCAGATGAAGGCACCCACGCTGGCCATGGCCCCGGCGAGGGGGTCGTCCAGCAGCAGGCCGAGGATCGTGGCGAGGAGTACGGCGAGCACGGCGCGTGCGATCACCACCGGGGCGGCGAACGCCCGTTGGATGCGCAGACCTTCCCGCCCGATCGTGATCAGCGACGACCACCAGCGCATGTCCGGGACTCCTTCGCGGCAAGGCGCGGAACCAGCACTCTCATCGTCTGCCAGCCCCGGCGTGACTGCCACTCGCTGAGCCAGGACGACGCTGTTCAGGACGGAGACAGCTGGTGACCGTGCGTGCATCCACGCAGTTCACGTTCAGTGGGCGGCAAGCGGTGGTCAGTGCAGAATGCTCACCGCGCGAGCGATGACCAGAAGCGATGTCAGGAGGGCGGCGACGCTCTGGACACTCATCAACAACTTCGCCCGGGTCGACAGGGGCATGGTGTCGGTCGGGCTGAAGGCGGTCGAGTTGGTCACGGAGATGTACAGGTAGTCCACGAGGGTCGGAACCCAGTCGGAGGTGCCGCTGGCGCCGTCGGCGACCTCCTCCACCGCGTCGTCGTTCTCGTCCTGCGAGAAGCGGAAGTCGGCCAAGGGCAGCGCTTCGCGGGGGGCTTGGGTGCGCGCGACGGGGCCGCCCCGGTCCAGTTCCCAGTAGGCGAGGCCGAAGGCGATGATGTTGGTGAGCCAGACCTGGAGCGCGGCGACGAGCAAGGAGCGGCCGTCCTTCACGTCGGCGTGGATCAGCTCGTGAATGAGGATGCCCAGGGCGGTGAGGTTGCTGACGGCGATGATGAGGACGAGAGTCAAGGAGAGGAAACGGAAGGCCTTGGTCTGCCGGGTGAGCCGCTTGGGGTTGATCGCGACGAGCGGGACCAGAAGCAGCAGTTCCCACGCGGGCACTACATAGCGCGGTGCGACCAGGAGTTGCTGCGGCAGGCCCACGTACAAGGTGATGGCGACGAGTGTGGCGATCACGCCGGGCAGCCGCGCTTCACCGCGGCGCTCGTGCCTGGGGTGCCTCGTTCGGGCTTCGACGCGGCTCTTCGCCATGGAGGTCGTCCTTGCGTGTGCTGCTCGTGGAAGGGCAACGGATTGTAACGTGACCGTATGAGGGCGCCGACCGCGTGCGTCCGTGGGCCATTTTGTACGCGCGACTCCCGCACTGCCTGGTCAAGTTCACGGAATCGCCCGGTCGTTGGGCATCGGCGCGGATCTCGACTCCGGCGGTCTTTCGCGGGCCGACGGCCGGACCGGGCGTAGTCGGTCGGCCATGTCGTACGAGCGGCGCACCCGCCGTGCCTTCGGTGGGGAGCGGGTCGTTGAACTTCAGGTCCGGCCATGAACAGAGCGAGGTTCGCGTGAACAGTCCGACCGGCCTGTCGGAAGACTGCCTTGGTGCTCTCCAACATCTCAAGGAGACACGGGAGATCAACACCGTGATCCTCAGTTACCGGGACACCTCAGGTGACCTGGTCCTCGAGGTCGAGGGCAACCTGACCCATGACGAACTGCTCCAGGCCCTGCCCGCCGACGAGCCGCGCCTGGTCGTCCACGAAATCTCCTTCGCCAGCGCGGAGGGCACCCGGAGGAACAAGCGGCTCGTGATCTTCTGGATCCCCGCTCTCGCCGGCGGGCAGGAGGAGAGCTACACCACCGGATACACGGCGCTCAAGGAGCACCTGACCGACGTACATGTGCACGTCACGGCCAGGCGGAGAGAGCACCTGGACTACCGACGGCTGGTCGCGCTCGCCGGCTGAGCGCTCCTCCGCCGGCGGCCGCGGCCGGATCCGTCTTTCGGCGGACGCCCTACGCCGGCGCGCCCGGCCGCGGGCCATGGTGTCGGGACAGGTAGCTCACCACCGCGTTGGCCACCGCCACCAGGGGGACCGCGACGACGGCGCCGCCGATGCCGGCCACGAGTCCTCCCGCGGCCACCGAGAGGATCACGGCCAGCGGGTGCACTCGTACCGCGCGCCCGAGGATGAAGGGTTGCAGGATGTGGCCCTCGAGCTGCTGTACGGCGAGGACGACGAGCAGCACCAGCAGCGCGGTGAACACGCCTTCGGCCAGCAGGGCGACGACGACGGCCAGCGCTCCGGAGACCACTGCGCCGACCAGGGGCACGAAGGCGGCGGCGAAGATGACGACGGCGAGGGGGAGGGCGAGAGGTACGTCCAGGAGGTAGATGCCCAGGCCGATGCAGACGGCGTCGATGAAGGCGACGATGACGGTGCCGTGTACGTACGCGGTGAGCGTGTGCCAGGCCACGGGACCGGCGCCGGCGAGCGCGGGGCGGGCGGGAGCGGGAACGAATTTGAGGGTCCATCGCCAGACGCGGGATCCGTCGTAGAGCAGGAACAGCGTGCAGAACACGGTCAGCAGGACTCCGGTGACGATCTCCACGAGCAGGGTGACGCCATGGATGCCGACCGACGTGAGCCGTTCGCTGCTGAAGCCGATGCCGTCGCTCAGCTTCTGGGTGAAGTCGTTGATCTGCGCTTCCGTGATGTGGAAGGGGCTGTGGAGCAGCCATCGTTTGAGTCCGTCGATCCCGCCCTGAAGCCGGCCGGAGAGGTCGTCGAGGTTGTCCATCACCTGCCATACGACGAACCACCCGACCAGCCCGAGCAGTACGAACCCGCAGAGCGCGGTCGAGGCGGTCGCCAGGCCCCGCGGCACCCGGTGCTTGTGGAGACGGGCCACGGTGGGCTGCAGGAGCGCCGTGATGAGGAGGGCGGCCACGAACGCCAGTACGACCAGGCGCACCGTGCTGATGGCCCGCCCCAGCACCCACAGGGAGGCCGCGATGACCAGCAGGCGCCAACCGGCTTCCGCGGCGACCCGCACGCCCCAGGGAACGGCCGCGGCGGGCTCTGGTCTGCTCGCCACGGCATCCCCGCGTTCTGAGGGCGATGCCGTCTCCGGGACATCGTCGTTCCCCGCGTTCGCCGACCGGTGACGCGCGTCCGCTTCCTCGACCTTGGCGCGGAGGTGCTCCCACCAGTTCCAGAACCTCACGGGCGCACCTGTCTCTCAGAAGGGAAGGACCACCGCCACTGGCGCACCGCCCGGGTGGGCATCGCGGCCATCGCCCGCGAGCACAGGGTGAGATTCAACAGCAGCCGCTGCCGGACATGTCCGCTGTCGCGACGGCGAGGCCTCCGGATCACCTTGATGGGCCACACATCGCGAGCGGCCGTGCGGGGGTCGTGCTCGCCCTCACCCGCGCGAGCGACGGCCCGTGGGCGCGCGCGGAGCGAACAGGTCGGCTTCCGTTCGCCCCGTGCCGAGTTCGGGCTCCAGCCCGTCCCCGACGCCGGTCGGAGACCCTCCGGCGTCCGCGCGCCACGCCTCGAACGCCCAGGTGGTCAGCGCGACCACGGCCGCCCCGAGGAGCCAGCCGCCCACGACGTCGCTGAACCAGTGAACGCCCAGCGCGACACGGGTGAAGCCGACACCCGCCACCGATACGGCGGCGCCCGCCCAGCACACCGGACGCCAGACGCGCGGGACCAGCGGCAGCAGAACCAGCAGCAGGATGGCGAACGACGTGGTGGCCGTCATCGTGTGCCCCGACGGGAAGGAATAGCCGGGAGCGTGTGCCACCGGGTCCTCCAGGGACGGCCGGGCACGCTCCGTCACCGCCTTGACCAGCCAGCCGATCAGTCCACCGGCCACGGCGGTGACCGCGGACCAGGCGGCCAGGCGCCAGGCCCGGCGGTACAGCAGCCAGACGGTGAGCAGCGCGACCACGGTGCGCAGCGTGACCGGGTCCCCCACCCGGTCGGACAGGAAGCGCAGGGTCTCGGTCCACAGCGGGTGATCGACGGCGATCACGTGCAGACGCCCCGCGGCACCCGAGTCCAGGCGTCGCAGGGGTCCCCACCGGCTCTTGACCAGGACGAGCAGGAGTCCGAAGGGTACGGCGCCGGCCGCGGCGGCCGCGGCCGCCCCCAGCAGGTGGACTCCGTAGCGGCGGTCGGCGTCGCCCCGCCGTCGGGCGAGCGGACGCCGAGCGGGGACAGGCACAGGCGATCACACTCCTGGGTCGTCGTTGATCGGGCCCGGGCGCAGTGCCCGGGAAGCCTCCAACTGCGCGGCGAAGGACAGCCCGAGGAAGAGGGCGATCGAGGTCAGGTAGGCCCACAGCAGCAGTGACATGAAGGCGCTGAGCGGCCCGTACACCGTGTCGAAGGACCCGCTGACGTCGAGGTAGAGGCTGAACAGCCAGGTCAGCAAGGTCCACAGGACCAGATAGACCGCCGCGCCGAAGGCGAGCCAGGTGTAGCCGGGCTGTTTGCGCCGTGGTGACCTGCGGAAAATGGCACTGGCCGAGATGAGGGCGAGCAGGAATCCGAAGGGCCAGCGCAGGACGCTCCAAGCGGTCTGCGAGAGCCCGTTGAGGTGGTAGACGGCGGCGGCCGCGGCGGCGAGATCCTTGCCCGCGACCATCACGACGAATCCGAGGCCGAGCGGCAGCCCGGCGCTGACGGACATGACGAGGCCGCGGAGGTACTTCCGGTGGAAGGGCCGGTCGCGTTCGTTGCCGTAGATGCGATTCGCGCCGCGCTCGATCTGGCACATGGCGGTGGTGATGTTGACCAGGGAGAAGCCCAGACCGAACCAGAGGGCGACCTGGGCTCCGTCGCCCGCGCTGTGTCGGCTGCGCCGCAGCGCGTCGTCGACCACGTCGGCGCTGGGACCCGCGACGATCCGATGGATCGTGAGTTCCGCGAGTCTGCCGATGTCCTCGGTGTGCAGGGAGGCGGACAGTCCCACGAACGCGATGGCCATGGGGATGACCGAGAGCACCGTTTGCAGGGCCAGGGCGCGGGAGTGACTGAAGCCGTCGGCGTAGCGGAAGCGGATGAACGAGTCCCGCAGCAGCGGCCAGCGGCCGTAGCGACGCAGTGACGCCAGGGCCTCGTCCGCCGACAGTTCGCCGCCCCGCATGTCGCGGGTCACGGGAACATGGGTGGCGGTTCCCATTCAGTGCTCCCGCTGGGGAAGCATGACGGTCAGCGCGCCGGGTGCGACCTCGGCGGTCAGCCGGCGGCCGCGCGCCACGGTGTCGCCGTCGAGTTCGCGGGGCTGCGCGGCGTCGAAGGTCACTTCGGCTCGCCGGAAGACGAAGGACTCCACCGGTCCGGGCGCTTGGTTGCCGTTGTTGGTGGAGGTGGAGGTGGCCGTGGCGTTGGTGGTCGCTACGGTCGTGGTCGTGGCGACGGTCCGGCGGACGGGCTTCGCACGTGCCGCCTTGCGCCCGCCCCTCAGTACCGCGCCCAGGGCGCGGAACCATCCGGCGGGGCCGCGCGGGTCGAGGACCAGCAGGTCGAGGACTCCGTCGTCGGGCCGTGCGGCCGGAAGCAGCGTCACGCCGCCCTGAACGGTGCCCACATTGCCCACGAGCACCATGCGTGCGCTGCGGCGCAGAAGCGGTCCGTCGTCGAGGCGGATCGTCACCCGTACCCGGGGCGTGCGAAGGACGCCGACGCCGGCCAGTACGTACGCGGGCCACCCCAGGACCGACTTGGCCCGGTCGTCGGTGTGTTCCATCAGCGCGGCGTCCAGTCCGGCCCCCGCCATGGCCGTGAAGTACGTGGGGGCGAGGTCGTCGCCCGCGATCCGCCCGAGGTCGACGGGGCGCGGACGGCCGCGGAGCGCCGCGTCCAGCGCGTCGGCCGGTGCCAGCGGCAGCCCGAGGTTGCGGGCGAGCAGATTCCCCGTCCCGCAGGGCACGATCGCCAGCGGGATCCCGCTGTCGGCCAGGGCGGCGGCGACATTGCGCACGGTGCCGTCGCCGCCGCAGACCACGATCAGACGGGCGCCCCCGGTCACGGCGCGGGCGGCCTGTCCGGCGCCCGGGTCGTCCGCCGCTGTCTCGACGAACTCGGCCCCGTGATGGCCGTGGCGATCGAGGACCCGCCGCAGTGCTTCGCGCTCGTGCTCCGCCGTGACCGTCGGGTTCAGGATCACGGTGGTGGTACCGGGGACGTACGGGGCGCCCGCGGGGGAGTCCGTGTCACGGCCGCGGACGCCGCTGGACGGGGGCGCGGTCACCGTCTTCTCGACGAGCAGGGCGTGGCCCACGATCAGGAGGGAGAGGCCGCCGTTGGCCAGGCCGCCCAGCACGTCGGTCGGGTGGTGCATGCCGCGGTACAGCCGGGCGACGCCCACCAGGAGCGGGACGATGAGCAGCAGCACGCCGACAGCCTTGCGCCACGCTCCGCCCGGCCGGCGAAGCAGGACGACGGCCAGTCCGGCGTACAACGCCGTGGCCGCCCCGACGTGCCCGGACGTGTAGCTGGAGGTGGGCGGTGAGGCGTCGAGCCGGTCGACGTCAGGGCGATGCCGGTCGACCGCGGTGGTGATGACGAGGAAGACGAGTGCCTGGAGGGAGACGGCGAGGGCGAGGAAGGAAGCCTGCCGCCACATCGGCAGCCGGGGTATCAGCACCAGGCCCACGCACGCCAGCAAGGTCAGGGCGACCACCGTCAGCGTGTTCCCGGCCTCCGACCCGACGGAGGACAGCGCGGTGAGGGCGGGTGTGCGGGCCTGTTCGAGACCCTCCTCGATCCGGTCCTCCACGGTCAGTGGCCACATCCGGCGTGCCGGACCGGTGATGAGCAGCCCCGCCCCGACCATGAGCGCGGCCTGACCCGTCGTCAGCGCGCCGATGCGAGCCGATGTCCGTCCCATACCGCGGGGCAGGGCGATCGAACGGACTGCGCGGGGCGGCTCGGTGGATCGGCCGGACCGCTGAGCGGTCGGTTCGGGTACGGCGGTCGGCATCGTGTCTCCCACGGTCAGCGCGTCGCCTGCGCGTTCGGCCGGATTCTTCCTCCATGTCGACCGACGTTTGCCCCGACCTCGCCCGCTCAGTCCTGCCGCGGCGGGGCGTTCGGGCGTGCCCGGAGCCGTCCGAAGAGGGTCGGCGCCGGGGGCTGTCGCCTGTGGGACGCGGGTGAAGAGGTCGGCGGGGGGAACGCGGCGGTGGGGGAACGCGGCGGTGGGGGAACGCGGCGGTGGGGGAACGCGGCGGTGGGGGAACGCGGCGGTCGCGGTGCGGGACCCGCACCGCGACCGGCCTGCGCGGGAGGAGGGCGCCGGACGCCGCCTCGATGCCGCCCCGGCCGCCGAGGTCAGCCCTGGGCGACGGCGCCGCGGACGTCGCCGCCCGAGCGCTCCAGCCGGGCCTTGGCCTCGTCGTGGCCGCAGCTCGCCAGCAGCATCACGATCGCGGTCTTGGCGTGGCCGCCGGTGATCTCGAGAGCGCGGGTCGCCGTCTCCGGATCGGTGCCCGCCGCCTCCGCCACCATCTGCCGGGCGCGCTCGACGAGCTTGTCGTTGCTCGGGCGGACGTCGACCATCAGATTGCGGTAGGCCTTGCCGATGCGCACCATCGCGGCCGTGGAGAGCATGTTGCAGACCATCTTCTGGGCGCTGCCCCCCTTGAGACGGGTGGAGCCGGTCAGCACCTCGGGACCGGTGACCACCTCGATGGCCACGTCGGCGTGCCGGCTGATGACGGCGTCCGCGTTGCAGGCCACCGACACGGTGGCGGCCCCGACCGAGCGGGCGTAGTCGAGGCCTCCGACCACGTAGGGCGTTCTGCCACTGGCGGCCAGCCCGACCACGGTGTCGCGCGCCGTGAGCTTGACGCCCTGCAGTTCGTTGACGCCGCCCTGGGGGTCGTCCTCCGCGCCCTCGACGGCGACGACGAACGCGTTCGGGCCGCCGGCGAGCAGCGCGATCACCTGGTCGGGAGAGGTGCCGAAGGTGGGCGGGCACTCGACGGCGTCCAGCAGGCCGATCCTGCCGCTGGTCCCCGCGCCGAGGTAGATGAGCCGGCCGTCCTGGCGCAGTGAGTCCGCGATCAGTTCGACCGCGGCACCGATCTGGGGGAGGGCGGCGCGCACGGCGAGGGCGACCGACTGGTCTTCGGCGTTCATGACGTCGAGCAGTTCGGAGACCGGCATACGGTCCAGTTCGGCCGTACGGTCGTTGCGGGTTTCGGTGCCGAGCGCACTGAGGTCCACGGTGCGTGCTTCCTTTCGTGTGGGGGCGGAGCTCGTGAGAGCGCGTCAGCTGTCGGCGGGCGACCGGCGGGGGGCCGGCTGCCGGGTGCGTCGGTGGATCGCGCCGTAGGTGTTCTGGAGGGCGGTGGTCGCGTCGTCGTAGGAGCGTTGCGCCACTCCGACGAAGAGGCAGTCGATGAGCGCGAGTTGCGCGATGCGGCTGACGGTGGCGCCGGAGCGGAACGGGGTCTCCCGGACGCTGGTGGTGAGGACCACGTCGGCGCTCTGGGCGAGGGGCGAGCGCGCGTAGTTGGTGAGGGCGATGGTGCTCGCACCGCGCTCGGCCGCGTCCCTCAGGGGCTCGATGGTGTCCTGGGTGGAGCCGGAGTGGGAGATGGCTATCGCCACGTCGCCTGGCCCGAGCAGCGCGGCCGCGGTGAGGGCGGCGTGCATGTCGGTCCAGATGAACGCCATGAGGCCTATGCGGTGCAGCTTCTGGTGCAGGTCCTGGCCCACGAAGCCGCTGGCTCCCACGCCGAAGATGTCCACCCGGCGCGCCTGGCTGACCGCGTCGATGGCCCGGCCCAGCGCCGCGATGTCGATGCCGTGGCCGGTCTCCTCCAGGGCGCGTACCTCGTTGTAGATGATCTTTTCGGTGATCTGGGCGAGGGAGTCGGTGGCGCTGATGTCGGTGCTCGGCGACGGACGGTCTCCGCCGAGCGCGTCCTCGCGTGCGGCCGCGCGGGCCAGGGCCAGACGCAGTTCGGCGTACTTCGCCAGTCCGATGGCCCGGCAGAACCTCATCACCGTGGCGCCGGAGGTCTCCGCCAAGTCTCCGAGTGCGCCGATGGACAGGCTCGCGGCCGCCGCGGGGTCGGCGAGGACGGTCTCGCCCACACGACGTTCGGACGGCGCCAGCGACGGCAGGGCCCCGCGGATGCGGACGAGGATGTCGGCGGCCGATTCCGGTGTCGGCCCGGCCGCGTCCTGCCGGTTGACCGGGTGCGCCATGAGGTCCTCCTGAGTGGGTGGGCGCCAGCGTAGCCACGGCCCGGGGTTAGGTCAAAAAGCTACGGAGCAAATGATCAGCTGTAACTTATTGACATGTGGAGGTCGACCTTCCGATACTCGCTGCACATTGGACGACCTTCGGCGGACCGTGCGGTGAATCCGCGCCGGCCCGCTCCCCGGCTTCGAGAGGAGAGCGCACGTATGACGGCAGTGCTGGCCGTGGACCTGGGAAAGACTGGCTGCCGCGCCACGATCTGGACCGGCCACGGTGATGAACCCCGCCTCGTGCGCGAGGCCCCCGGTGCCCCTGGACTCGCGGGTCCCGACGGGGTGGCCTCGGCGGAAGCCGCGATCCTCGCCGTCGGCGCAGCGCTCCTCGAAGACAGCGGGACCGGCCGCCTGGACGTGGTGTGCGTGGGGGCGGCGGGCGCCGCCGCCGCCCCCGAGGCCGCCCGCGCTCTGGCCGATCGACTGCTGGAGCGGCTGCCCGCCGACGAGGTCGCCGTCACCAGTGACGCGATCACCGCGCACGCGGGAGCCCTGGGCACCGGCGCGGGTGTCGTGCTCGCCGCGGGGACCGGGGCGGTCGCCGTCGGCGTCGGTGACGGGGGAGTGCTCGCCCGGGTCGACGGGTGGGGCCCCTGGCTCGGCGACGAGGGAAGCGGCGCGTGGATCGGCCTCGCCGGGCTGCGGGCCGCGCTGCGCGCCTTCGACGGCCGGGGCGAGGGCACCGCGCTGCGTCAGGCGGCGATCGACATGTTCGGCGAACTCGGCCGGCTGCCCCTCGTTCTGACCGAGGAGAACAACCCGGCCAGGACCGCCGCGTCCTTCGCTCCCGTGGTCGGCCGCACGGCCGCCGCCGGGGACCGGGTCGCCGCCGAGATCATGCGGGCGGCCGCGGCCGCGCTGGGGGAGGCGGTGATCGCCGCCGCACGACAGATCGGGGCATCCGGTCCCGTCCCGGTCGCCATCACCGGCGGGCTCGCCGGGGTCGGCGGTCCCCTGCTGGACCCGCTGCGTGCCGTGATCGCCGAGTCCGGCCTGTCGCTGCGCCTCCAGGCGCCGCTCGGCGATCCGCTCGACGGGGCGCGACGGCTCGCCCTCGGCGGCGGCTTCCCGCACGAACCCTTCGTCACCCGTGTCCGACGTCGTACGACGATCCCGGCGGCCCCACCCCGGTGATCGCCACCTCCCCCGTCCGGCCCTGAGGCCCGGCGGGTCACCGATCCGTTCCGCCTACCGTCCCCCCGCTGGTGCTCCGGCACCCGCCCGTCACAGCCGGTGTGCACGCACCGGCCCCCTCGCAAAGGAGCGAGCCTGTGCGTCACCTGGACCTCGTGGTGATCGTCGCGTATCTCATCGCGATCGCCTGGATCGGTCTGCGCCTGTCAGGGCGGCAGAAGTCGGCGAAGGAGTACTTCGTCGGCGAAGGCAAGATGCCCTGGTGGACCGTCTGTTTCTCGGTCGTGGCCACAGAGACCAGCGTGCTCACGGTCATCAGCGTGCCCGGCGCCGCCTACACCGGCGGCGGCTTCGGGAACGTCGAGCTGGCCTTCGGCTACATCGTCGGCCGCGTGATCGTCGCCACGGTGCTCATCCCGCTGTACAAGCGAGGCGGCTTCGTCAGCGCCTACCAGTACCTCGGTGACCGGTTCGGTCTGAAGCTGCAGGGGCTCGCCTCGGTCACCTTCGTCTTCACGCGGCTGCTCGCCGAGGGCGTGCGCCTGTTCGCCTCGGCGATCCCGATCAAGCTGCTGCTCGACGAGCTCGGCGTGCACACCAACTTCAAGATCATCATCATCGTGCTGACCCTGATCACCGTCCTCTACACCTACATGGGTGGCATCAAGGCGGTCATCTGGACCGACGCCATCCAGATGATCCTGTACATCGGCGGCGCGATCCTGGCGATCGCCGTCCTCAGCGGCCACGTCGGCGGTGGCGGCTTCTCCGACGCCCTGCACGCCGGCCGGTTCAAGCTGTTCGACACCGACTTCGACCTGGCTCACATCATGACCAGCTCGTTCGCCCTGCCCACCGCGATCATCGGCGGCGCGATCTTCGCGATGGCCAGCCACGGCTCCGACCAGCTGATCGTCCAGCGCATCCTGGCCACCAACAGCCTGCGTGACAGCCAGAAGGCCATGATCGGCTCCGGCATCTTCGTCGCCATCCAGTTCGCCGCGTTCTCCCTCGTGGGCGCGCTGCTGTGGAGCTACAACAGCCAGAAGACGTTCGCGGACATGGGCCTGGAGACCGCGGACAACCTGTATCCGCACTTCATCCTCCACGACCTGCCCGTGGGAGTCTCGGGCCTGCTGGTGGCCGGCATCCTCGGCGCGGCGATGGGTTCGCTGTCGTCCGCGCTGAACTCGATGTCCAACTCCACCGTCTCGGACATCATCCACAGCTTCTTCAAGCGGGCTCCCTCCGACGAGACGCTGCTGAAACTGGCCCGCGTGATGACGCTGGTGTGGGCCGTACTGATGGCGATCTTCGCGTGTGCGTTCAGCACCAGCACGGGCAACGTCTACGTCACCGGCCTGACCATCGCCGGGTACACCTACGGCGCGCTGCTCGGCGCGTTCCTCCTCGGCCGCCTGATCAAGCGCTCGAACGAGACCGACGCCGTGGTCGCCTTCCTGGTCACGATCGGCGTCATGACCTATGTGGTGCGCAGCGTCAAGATCGACGTGACGGTGGCCGGGGCCACGGTGCCCACCGCCATCGCGGCGCAGTGGCTGGTCCCGCTGGGCGTCGTCATCACCCTGCTGGTGGGCGGCGTGATGAGCCTGTTCCACCAGGCGCCGGCCCCGCAGCCCGCGCCGGTGCGCGACAAGGCCGAGCAGGACACCGTGACGGCGGCCTGACCCACGGCGGCGCTCCCACGGCCCCGGACCTGGGCGGGGGGGGGGGGCGCCCCCCCCCCCCCCCCCCCCCCCCCCCCCCCCCCCCCCCCCCCCCCCCCAAAAAAAAA